>CAZBJN010000001.1:0-13825 GCA_964492305.1 uncultured Candidatus Saccharibacteria bacterium
GACAGGTGGTTCAACGACAGAGAAGGTCGATATGTCAGTACTCCACAGACCCTGTGCATCATCATCGTCCCAGAAACGAATTTTCCAATAATAAGTAGTACTAGCAGACAAACTATCACCAGAGTAAGTTACGTCTGGGATGAACCACCCGCCCGCAGAGGGGCTGATGGCTGTTTTTGTACTGTCCCATACCAAGCCAGTAAAATCTGAGGAGGTGGATACATGGATTTGGTACGCGGAGAAAAGGTCCCACAAATCAGGGTCTACGGCTCTAGCACTAAATGTTGGATTAAGGGTTGCCACATTAACTGGATTGAGTTGACCCTCTACTTTTAAACGAATTGGTTCCCCAGGCGCAAAGTTTTGCCCACTTGGAGTTGAGGTCGAAATTCTAATGTTATCTATTGCTATATCAGCCGCCGGACCTGTCTGATTTCTAACAACAAATCGTAGCTTGCTATTGGTGTTGAAGCCGCTCCAACTAATTCCAGCAGTACTCCAGTCAGGTGCATAACCAGAACTAAACATTTCAGTCCAATTTGTTCCATCAAAAACTTCCAGATAAAGCTCGCCTGTATCGTCTCCAAGAATATGGTAATCAAATGTGACCGCAGCATCAACGCCCTCCCAAATATCTGCCTCAATAGCACATTCTTCTGGTATTGTGCCGTCACAATGTCCACCTGATGACGCTTCCACGTATAGATAAGTATTTCCGTGAGAAGCTCCATTTGGACCAGTTCCTGTAGTAGGGGTTGTTCCAGTCCCAGCCTGCCAATCACCATCATCTGAAGTGAGTGTCGCCTGTTTCCAGATTGATGTACAGGACATATCGGTAGATCCAGCTGTCATACACTCAAAACTTTCAACTTCAGTATCTGGCATTAATGGGGTGGAAGTTCCATAAGTTGCAAATATTGAGTATGTTCGAGAGGTGGACGAATCTTTAACTAGAGCCATATTGCTACTTTCTGGGACATATCCACCACTATAAGACACATAGGAAAGTGTCTGATTCGCAGTAGTGTCGAATGTAATTAGGTAACCACCATTTTCCACCCCAGCAACTAAGTGATAATCTCCAGCAGGCAAAGTACTTGTACTAATCACTTCGAGCTCATTAAAGGCCCAAGCTGTTGAGGGAACCTCACCAATTACTGTGGCTCTCTCCACAGTATTGTAAACATAAGCACCTGACATTAATGCGTTTGCTGTATTTAGTATTGAATACCGTAACTCAGGTCTTGTGGAGTGACCGCTATATTGACGAATGAATGCAGTAACGGACTGGATAACACTATCTTCTTGAAGAGTCCGTTTTATACCTATGTGCTTGTAAGGGTAACTATCAGCTGAGTAAGCATATCCCGTTGCTGAACCTCCAGTACCTGTATATCCAAATGTGGGATCAACCACTACCGGATAAGAAGCATTTTCAAGAAATTCGTCTGGTACAGTAACACTTAATTGTCCTTCGACATACATTAACTCAGCCCAGATTTCTTTTCCATCTGCATCAACCACCTTTGGTCGATATATATGCAGAACCTTTCCTGTCCCATAATTAATATCTCCTAATACATGATCCTTCTTCTCCTTGTGATACACAGCGTAAGAGCCAATAATGTTTTCAGGTCTTTCAATGAACATGCTTCCGCCCTGTCCAATACACTCATTATCGTCACACAATACACCATCGCTTTCACTAAATATTTCTTCATTTAGACGTGGCTGATAGAAGAAATCTAGATTCTCATATCCTTTTAAAGGAAACACGAATACATTACTGTCTGGCTTTTCTGTTAGCACTACTTCAATTTCAAATCCACCATCTGCCATTTCTTCGCTTGCTGGCAATGAATATGCGTGTACTTCTTTTGTACCATCCTCACCTTTCCAGCGTACCAAATTACCATTTTTAACCTCTGCAACATCATTAGAGATATCGTCGTAACGAACACTAAAACTCATTTCCTCATTCCACTTTTTCAGCACAATCTCTGGTCTATCCTTTATCACTTCTACTGTTACCTCTTGGTCTTTATCTTTTACACGGCCCTGCTCCAAAACATACACACTACCGTTATCTTCAAAGGTTTTATTCCCGGCTTTAAAAGAGGTCACATACGCTATGCGTTCTTCTATTTTTTGTACTTTTAATGAGGCGTCACTAGGTAATGCTGGGGATGAAGAAACTTGTATATCATCAACTAATTCAAATGGTGCTTTTGTTGTAGTAGCCATTTCCATAGCATCAACAATAACTGTTACCTCTGGTGGTACAGAGCCTGAAACATCGAATGTTTCAGTTTCCTCTACTTTATCATTTGTTGTAGTACTTATAATTAATTTTTGAGCTTCGTGCGCCCTCACATCATTAACAACAGGAACTTCTGTAGCAATATCTGAATCTAAGACAATGTTCATGTCCTGGTCTCCCTGTTCGTCTAAAGAGTAAGGCTCTTGATTAGAGTCACTATTAAACAACTCTGATTCTATATTCATTAACTCTAATCCAGGCCCGCCCGTACCGTATGTACTTGTTGCGTTGGTAACTATTGAACGCAAACGATAAAGTTCATCTTCGTCATATGTCTTGATAGTCTCAGAATCATTCCCGTTCTTCTGATACGTAACCATGCCATGTGGTCCGTAGTCGTAATCTTTTACAATATCTGTGAACGTTCCTCCGCTTTCTCGCTGCTCTACCTTTTCAAGCCTATTTGCTTTGTTGTAAGTATATTTCACCTCAGAATTATCTGGATACGTTATGAGTGTCTGATTGCCCGTTCGGTCATACTCATATTCAGTTGTGTATGTTGTATTGAGAACAATCTTTGCTTCAGTAGCGATTAATCCATTTGGAGTATATGTATGCGTTGTAGTAGCGCCTTCGTTACTCACTGAACAAAGTCGTGCAATACCATTTGTACATGAGTCGTAGCTATATACAACGTCTGTATATCCAGTTCCGAGATAGTTCTCTGTAAGTAACCGATTTATGTCATCGTGGCTGTAATTTACAACTTGCCCCTTTGGGTCAGTAGTAGATGACACATTACCAGCATCATCATAATCAAACAGCCACGTTCCAAATGTGCCGTCAGACACATCATGAAGATCCTCTAAACTAATTCTTCTGCCTAATCCGTCGTACGCAAGATTACGGACATTATCCTCTGCGTCAGTAATCTTTATTAAGTCACCTCGAGCATTCCAGTTGTAAGTTGTGTCATAAGAATTAGCTCCTTCTTTCTCAGTGACTTGTACCAACCTACCAAAAGCATCGTATTCTAGAGTTTTGTCGTTATTAGCTGTGTCAGTAATAGTTTCCTTCCACTGATCATAAGACCTGCCTGTCGTACCAACGGTTGTTTCTACAGAGGTAATACGAGATAGCGGATCGTATGTATACACACTGAGTAAATCAGCATTTGTTGTAGGAGAAGTACGGCCACTACCAGTACCAAAGTACGGCAGTGATTCTTTATACAACAACCTATTATCACCATAAATATAATCTTTGACTGCAAACTGATTACTATCCTCAGCCTCATCTCGTTCTTGAATAACCCTGTTAAAGCCATCTATATAAGAATATTTAGTGCTTGTAAGGGATGACGTTAAGTGACTTACCCCTTCAGCATAAGCTGAACCAGGGGTATCAACGTAACTATAGGTTTTCTGAGTGACTTGATTACCAGTCTGTGGGTCTGGAGCTATTATCTCTACTGGTCTATCTAGGCCGTCAAATACAGTTACATATAACTCTCCACTAGCATCAGTTGTTGTAGCTACTTTGCCAGAGCTGTAGTCGTATTCATACTGAATATTATGACCAACAGCGTTGGTGGTGGAAGAAACGAACAAATCAAAAGAATCGTACTCATACAACTGAGTTTTTCCTCTTGGATCTGTTTCTGATAACTTTTGTCCTAGACTGTTGTATGTCCACTGTTTATCGATGTATGTACTTCCTTCAACCCAGTCTTCTTGTTTTGTTCGGTTACCAGTAACTACAGATTCGAGCGGCTGGTTGTCGTAGTAGTAATTTGACTCTCTTACTTTAGTGCCAGAATTATCCTTGAGCGTTTCTTTCGATAGTAGACCGAGAATGTTGTTTGTTCCACTGCTTGCGTATTCGTATTCCGTCGTACGTTTATCAGAACCAGTATCACTATACGAAGCATTTGGACTTGCACTTACCTCGCCATACTCAGTCTTCGACGCTAAGAGACCAGTGCCGCTATCGTAAGTAAATGAGGTTGCATTGTCTCGATGATCTCCGTCACCGTCGTATTGCAATACTACTTCGTCTGTCTTCTTAACGAAGTCACTGCTTGTTGCCAATGATTGTACATCATATAGTACCGTAGCAGCCTTATATAGATTGTCGCTCAAGTCATATATTTCAGTTCTATACGGCATGCCAATCTTTGCGTAAATATCTGCACTCTCATATGAACTAGTTGCATTTCCATTACCCTGGTGATAATACACCTTAGTTTTACCCAGAGAGGTCTCAGAAGTTACAGACTCAAAGCCAGCAAACTTCCTATCAAATGGGGTGGTAGATGCAAAATATAAACCACCTCCCGTATAAGCAAACTCAGTGATCACAGACTCCCCAATTAAGGGATCTTTCGCTATTTCCGACACGACATACTGAACCACAGGATTACTTGGATTAAGTAATTGTCCGTTCACTTTGGCCGTAGTAACACCATATGTAATTGATGTAATACCTCCGTATTCATCAGTAGTTGTACTTAAAAGCCATTGTTTTTGAGAATTATTTATTAATGCCTCTTTAGTGTGTGTTACTGTTCCAAAAAAGTACTTATAAAAGTGGCGAACAAAATCTAGTTGTAAATCACCATCAATATCGACCAATCTATAGCCCTTAGTTAAGTCCTCTGTAGATACTGGCAAAGTAACAGTTGAGGATGCCCATCCATATCCAGTATTTAATAACGCCTTATCTGTATATAACCAATCATCCAAACCATCTCCATTAACGTCAGCTAAATAAACCCTGTTTTGATAATTAGTTATTCCTCCCGGATAATTCCAGTATTGAATGTAAAATCTTGAATTAAAATCTGAAGGTATTGTCGCTTCCCAATCTGAATTACGCTCCCAATTACCATTCCCTAAATTCATCCACACTTGATTTGTGTAGACATTATTATAATTATTAAATTGGGGATCATACATTACAGTATCTGATTTAATCAAATCAGGAAGACCGTCACTATTAATGTCTGAGAGACGCCATTTTGCGTCAAATGGCTCACCGGTACTTTGCAGCCTGGCCCAGGTTGATGTTGTTGCCCATCCTGCTCCGTTGTTCAAATAGACGTAGCCGTCGTATAGCCAGTCATTCAAACCATCGCCATTCATGTCAACAAAAAACACATCTCTATTGTAGTAAGTTATACCTGAAGGGTAATTATGGTACTGCCAATAAAAATCTCCGGGAATATGATTAGCTAATTCAGAATCAACCTCCCAAGTACCGTCTCCTTGATTTAGTCTAACAGTTTTAGTGTACACATCATCTTCTGAATAATATGGGTCCCAAGATTCTTTTTTAGACGTAACAATATCTGGCAGTAAGTCACCATTTACATCAACCAACCTATTTTCAAAATGTATGTTTGATACTGGAAGCGCCGACCAGCTTGACGAAGCCTCCCAACCATCACCGGTATTTAAATAGACTGTGCTGCCCTCAACCCAATCAGTCAATCCGTCACCATTCATATCAACTAACATGTCGCGACTGTACTGGGTATAGTTTTGTCCAGTATCGCTGACCTGTAGATACAAGTGACTTGGAGTGGTACTTGCAATACCAGCATCATTAGTCCAACTTATTGACTCTTGTCCATATTCAAAAATATGTGGTGAGCGGCTAGTTGTAACTCCATTTTGATCATACCCAATTTTCTGCACAGAGCTTAAAAGGTTTATTGAGCTTCCTGCTGGGTTTTCATACTCGAGTTCGTACTTTGTAATTAATGCACCATCAAAATACACTTCAATTGACTCAAGTACCCTGTCATTTACAACAGCAAATCCCGTTTCGTATGATACGTAGTCATTAGTAGTGCTTGCATAAACAAAGAGAACCTCGTATGCATTACTATTTTGCGAGTCATAACCATAGAATATTTGTGCGGGGTAAACATTTCCTTCGTTTCCTGTGTACCCATAGGTTATTTTATTGCCATTAGTATCCTGGACTTCGTCCAAATACCAAGCATAGATATCAGTACTTGTTGAATGGGCTCTTTTTCGAGAATCAGTAGAAGAACCAAATACGTGTCTAACCCCATCTGGACTATAGGTAGTCCAATTATCATTGCCCTTTATATATGTCCTAAAACCACCTGTCTGAACCTTAGGAATAAACTCGTCTACATCCACTTCGGTTAATTCCCCATCATATGACGAATGGAAATCAGATTTGGTATATATCTGATCTACTCCATTTTTATTTAATCTTGTTATCGCGGGCATTGAAAGAGACCAGCCATACCCTACTGATGAACCATATCCTGAAGATTGACTGGAGTATGACAGCTGAACATTTGGCGTTAAACCATTAGTGCCTTGTGGGAGGTCAACGACATAGCTATCTTGATAGTCACCATACTGCCCACTTACACCTGAGTTACTTACCACTCTAGCAGTGTCGTAGACCCAAGGAGTATCTTCGGAAGTACCTGCAAAAGTTATATTTCCTAGTGGGCTGATAATAAGAAAAACCGCGAGCATAAAGCTCGCGGTTTTATAAACAACATGAAAATAGTTGCGTGATTGTCTCGAATACATAAAATACTTTTTAGTCTCATAACCTCCAAAAAATTTATCCTCTTCGTTAACATTAGAATAGCATGCGCTTCGCAAGTTTATTAACTCTTAACACACTTGCTATTTATTACTGGGTTTACCTCACACAAATAAAAAGCACCCATTTGAATGGATGCTTTTATTTTGCTTTATATCTAGGCAGTTTTAGACAACAGCTGTCGGTACTGCTCGCGGTGATACCAGAAGAAGTAGACGTTTATAATAAACATAATATTTCCGAGTAGTGCACCACCAGTTAATGGTCCCCCATCCAAAAAGGCGTGGAAAGCCACGACGTTTACCGTTACTGGAAATACAATCACAGCTGCTAGTGGTGCGCGCTTGGTCCACAAGAGCACCAAGCCGACCACAAACACCAAGGCATTAATGATTGAGATATACCGAGCATCCATCATAAGCTTTATAAACAAATATGCTTCAGGAGTGTTGTAATACTCGGGCTTTGGCTCTATATCAAACCCAAACATATATCCAATGAGACTTCCTACCGGCAATAAAATAATAAGGCTGAATACTACTTTTGAAACTATATAAATATATTTTTGCATATTATTATTCTTTACTTGAACAATTAATCATCCAACAGGTTCCGAACTTATCTTTGAATGAACAAAAGTAATCTCCCCAAAACATTTCTTGGAGCGGCATCTCTATTACCCCACCCTCAGATAGGGCAGCAAAAAGTCTCTCGGTCTCAGCGCGAGTGTCTGGCTCGAGATTGATGTAGGTATTGTTGCCTTGGACTAGCGTAAAGCCCATAGAATCAGTAGCGTCAGTACCCATAAGGACAAAGTCTCCCATAAGCGGAAGAGCGACGTGCATCACCAAGTCTTTATCTGCTTCAGCCAAGGGCGGCATGCCTTCTTGAGGTGGCGCATCACCCATGCGAGCAATGTCACCAATAAACTCTGTCTGGAATACTTCTTTATAAAATAAAAACGCTGCTTCAGTAGTACGGTTAAAATTTAGATACACACTTACTTTTGCCATAGGTATATTGATTAAGCTTTTATTAATATAAGTGTACTCTAGTTCGCTGTGGGTGCAATGAAATTTTCAAATAGTTAATCATAAGCTTGTAGTACAATACCCTTATGCACAAAATGCGTATCATTAAGTGGGTTGCTATTATCTTTGGTATTTGGCTTGTCTTCTTGATTGCCCTCAATCTAACCTTCCGTCCTTCACACGATAGAATTTGGGAGCCTGGGCACGAGGCTTTGCCACACATCAATATTGAAGATGATCTGGTAACCATCACCAACTACCGCCACTTCAAGTGGACCGGCGCCCTTGAAGCAGCACGCGATTATGAGACTAAGTCATTCCCTCTTTCAGATATCACCGGCGTATCAGTTCTCATCTCTCACTTCTCAGACTTTGAAGGGCTAGCCCATATCTTTCTTAGCTTTGAATTAAAGAACGACACTCCGGTTGTAGTATCGCTCGAGACCAGACGTGAGGTGGGTGAAGAATTTTCACCTATCCTTGGTATCTTCCGGCAGTTTGAAATTATCTACGTGGTTGGTGACGAACGAGACTTGGTCGGCGTACGAACCGACCACCGCGACGAACGAGTCTACCTCTACCCCACCAAGGCGACTCCTGAACAGGCAAAAGCACTCTTTCTCCATCTAACCGAAAAAATTAACTTTGTTGGAGCCGAACCACAGATGTACAATACTCTACTCCGTAACTGCACTAACGAGATAACGCGTGAGGTAGAAGAAATGTCTGAACTCAACTTTCCACTTACCTGGAAGACCATCCTCCCAGGCCACTTTGATGAAATACTTTATGAGATGGGAATCATAGATACCACTCTTCCTTTTAATTTAATCAAAGATAAGCATCTACTAGATAATTCTAAAGTCTCAGCAGATAATGATTCTTACAGCCAAGACCTCAGGCAGAGCCTAGAAACAGAATAATAAAAAACCACCCCTTGCGGGGTGGTTTTTGTATTACTTAGCTCCGGCAGCTTTGACCTTGGCGGTCAAGCGAGACTTCTTACGAGAAGCGGTGTTGTCTTTGATAACACCTCGCTTTGCTGCTTTGTCGATGGCCTTGTATGCAAGTGGCAAAAGTTCTTTTGCCTTCTTTGCATCTCCGGCTACAACAGCCTTGTTTACATCTTTAACAACATCACTCATCACGCTCTTGCGGCGAATGTTGAAGATATGCTTCTTTTTTGACTGGCGATTAGCCTTTTCTGCTCCTTTGGTTATCGGCATATGATTTATTTAACGTGGGAGCACTATACGGTATTAAGAATAAAAAAGCAAGGCGTTTTCTTTATGCCGAGTAGTTGTGTACAATAAATGCCATGATTCGTTCACTTAAGGGCCAGATTGCTCAATTAGGCGTGAACAGCCTAGTTGTTTCAGTTCAAGATATTGGGTATTTGGTGTATACCCCGACCGTTCGCAAGCAATACCTGCCTGATTCTGAAATATTCCTCCATACTCACCTAGCTGTCCGCGAAACAGCGTTAGATTTATACGGCTTTGAAACTATCGATGAACTGACTTTTTTTGAACTACTTTTGAGTGTCCCCAAAATCGGACCGAAGTCCGCTCTCCAAATCCTATGCCAAGCCGACGTTCCCCTACTCGCGAGCTCAATCCTCGAGCAAGACGCAGAACACTTATCCAAGATGTCTGGTATCGGAAAGAAGACTGCCCAGAATTTGGTCAACCATTTGGCTGGCAAAATTGATGACATGAACCTAGTAGAAGCCTCACGCAATACGCCAGTAGCTCAATTATCACAGACTCAAATCGACGCCATTGATGCCCTCATTACCCTTGGCTACGATCCGCAAGAAGCTCGTTCATATGTGATTCGCCAAGACACTACTACTGACACCAAAACTTTGGTACAGACTGTACTTAAACAAATTCCTATCCCTTAAAGCCAAACCACAAAACCCCATATACTTTGTTGCTTCCCTCACTCAAACATTCACCGTATAGCAATACGACTCACGTTTTCGTTTAGTTGCGCCTCGTATCTGGAGGTTTGTGGGTTGGCTCTTAATTAAGATAAGAAGCCCACAATTCTTATGTTTTGGCAAAAAGAATGATTATCCGTATACTATATATGTATATGGCTCAATTATTTTCCCTCCTTAAGCAGCTTATTCCGAAGTCACTTTTAAATGTAGTTCGTCCTCCTTACCACTACGCTTTGGCGTATTTGGCAGATGTTCGCTATAAGCACCCTTCCAGGGAAATAATGGTAATCGGTATTACCGGCACCAAAGGTAAGTCCACAGTTACCGAAATCCTCACTCGTATTCTTGAAACTGAAGGCCATACCGTTGCTTCACTTTCAACTATCCAATTTAAAATTGCCGACAAGATAGAGCGCAATCTTTTTAAGATGACCATGCCTGGTCGGTTTTTTGTACAGCGATTTTTGCGTCGCGCTGTTAACGCTGGCTGCACCCACGCCATTATCGAAATTACCTCAGAAGGTGCCAAACAATATCGCCATCAATTTCTAGAACTAGACGCCCTTGTATTCACCAACCTTACTCCTGAGCACATTGAATCTCATGGTTCATTTGAAAACTACAAACAAGCCAAGTTATCTATTGCCAAGCGAGTTGCTACTTCCACTAAACGACCACGATACTTAGTCGCCAACGTTGACGATGAACATGGTGCTGACTTCCTAAACTTCGATGTTGAGCACGTCTTACCATATTCTCTTCGTGACCTCAGCCTCCACTCTTTGCATAAGGACAGTGTGAGCTTGGTATTTGGCGACGTAACTATTCGCGTACCGCTCATTGGACTCTTTAATGTCTACAACATCTTGGCAGCGATTACACTAGCTCGTTCGTTTGGCATTTCTTTTGCAACTATCGATAAAGCGCTACGTACTTTGCCACCAGTGGCGGGTCGGGTAGAACACTTTACTACCAGCAAGGATGCCCCAAAGCACCTTACAGCGGTTGTAGACTACGCCCACACCCCAGACTCACTTGAGAAGCTCTACCAATCATTTCCTGACACATACAAAGTCTGCATCTTGGGCAACACCGGCGGCGGACGAGACAGTTGGAAGCGACCAGAAATGGGAGCTATTGCTGAACGCTACTGTGACCAAATTATTTTAACTAACGAAGATCCTTACGACGAAAACCCCCGCCTCATCGTCGAGCAAATGGCTAAAGGGATTCAAAATAAAGAGAAGTTGGAAATCATCATGGACCGTCGCCAAGCTATCGCCACGGCTTTTGCTGAAGCACCCGAGAACGCGTATGTACTTATCTCAGGTAAAGGTACCGACCCGTACATCATGGGCCCACATGGCACCAAGACAGTTTGGAGTGATGCTGAAGTAGTAAAAGAAGAGTTAGCCAATCTTACAGATCAATCACGCTAACAGTCCAACCTTCACCACTGCCCACTTCAATCGGTATACGGACTTCGCCGTTTTTGGCATAGAGCTCGCCTCTGGTTTTATTGCCAGCACTCACAATCGCAATGTCATTCCAGAGTGCTTGAATACGCAGCATGGCAGTTTGCTGGTCCTTGAGAACTTGTGAGCCTCCAAACCAGGCGTGTGAAATCGGGTGGGCGATAAATGGTACCTCTGCTCCATCAGCCAGCAATCTCCTGATAGCCACCGGATCTGCACTTGAGTGACAAAACAATATACGAGGCATACCAGCAGGAAGCGCACTTTGGTCTCTTAGTGGTCCTGGCACAAAATCAAATACCTTACCTACCTCTGCCACTCGTTCCCCCATTCCAACTAATTTAAATAATTCCCCGAAGTACACCGGAACATATTCACCTTGTGGTACGAGATACTGCTTATCTACCTGCCACGCTTCTTTAGTTACACCGTCGTACACAGTCGCTCGCAGTGCGGTATCGACAGCATTTAATTCCGCTCGCCCACTATCGACCAGCACCACCGTAGCATCAGCTGTCAGAAAACGTAGCTTGCGAGCTAGAACACCAGCTGATTGCTGTGCGTCGCTGAAGCGTGCCCCTTCCGGCAAAATAATGTGAGTCACCCCATTTGCAATAGCCACTTCAATTGCCTCGCCAAGCAAAACTTCACGTTGGGTTATTTCATCTTGTGAACGAATGATTTGATTATTAAACTCTGTATCTACAACCGCAATTTTAAGACCAGCCCCCACCACTTCTCCTGTACTTACTGGTACAAATCCACTCACTATAAGCACAATCACCGCCCCCACTCCAGCCAAGTTGCGTTTAGTGGGAGCGAGTTTTTTATATCCGTACCAAAACATCACTCCAATCATCGCTGCTATAACAGTCAGTACATATACCCCACCAAGCTTGGCGAGTAAAATGAGAAGGTTGTGTTCAGCGAGGATGTAACCTAGCTGCCCATAACTAAACGCCGCAGTATAAAATCCATCAGGTCCAATTGTTAGTACAGAAAATAATCTAGCTGCCAGAAATTCTCCAAGCAACCACAAGACTGGAAGAGTGAGTAGCGCCAATGTCTCATATTTTTTGTGTGTCCATGTATACCAAAGCCAGCCAGCCACAAACGCTCCGCCTGTTCCCAAGAAGACTGATCCGCTAATCCAGTACATCGCAATTACCCAAAAGCCTGATAATGGCAAGGTAAATAAAAATGATTCAATTGGCCAAATACTCCAACCAAAAGATAGCGCAAACAAACTCTTTACCATCCACGCAACAAACCCACCTAGTAGTACCGCACCAGGTGCTTTAGCGATAGTAGTTGCATACACAAAAACCGCGACCCCAATCAATCCACACACCCATAGTGCTGGCACCACAAACGGAACACCAAGCAGTACGCCAGAGACTGTGTACCAACTAAACATTTTCATAGAATCAGACATGCTCTTAATGATACAACACTATACCGCAGGCCACTGAAACATTTAGTGACTCCTTAAGACCAAGCATTGGTATCTCAACCACCTTATCGACAGCAGCCAAAACCTCAGGTGTCAGTCCCTCTGTCTCACTTCCAAGTACATATACTACGTCCTCTGGCACCACAAAGTCTGTCAGTGAAACTGAGTCGGCAGACTGTTCAATTGCCACGACCACACTACCGTCAGCCTGGAGTTTAGCTATGGTAGCAACTACGTCTGTAGTTGATTCAAACGGAATAGTCTCCTCAGCACCAAGAGCGGTTTTGTGAATCTCTGGAACAGCTCGACCAAAGCGGTCTTTGGGAGATGGAGTGACGCCGGCGAGCCAGACCTTCCCTACGCCAGCAGCGTCACAGGTACGAAAGATGGCGCCCACATTATAGTGGCTGCGAATATCACACAAAATCACTTGCTTCATGCATGGTACACTACCAGAGAATCTATGTTGAATCCATTTCCTATCCAGTTTCTGTCTCTCTTGGCTTACCTCATTTTACGAGTCATTGCCGGGCTTGTGCTGGTATTTCTTAGTTATAGACACTTCAGGGTCCGTAAGGAACTGGCTCAAATCCTCACCCTTCCTTTCTTCCCGTTTGGCGGCGTCGCTACCACCTTCTTAATTCTGACTGAGCTTATAGTCGGAGTGTTATTTGTACTTGGTATGCAGACCCAGATTGCAGCCCTGGTCCTAATTGCCATGTCGTTCAAAATGATTATCCTTCGATCTAAGTTCAATCACGGAAGTATGCCGTCACGGCTCATGTACTTACTTTTCTTGGCCATTGGGTGCTCTTTATTTATTACAGGCGCTGGAGTCTTTGCGTTTGATTTGCCTATTTAATATGGTATAGTGCTGCAACAAATTTGAGCTGTAACCCAGCCATATTTGGAACAAAAAGTACTTATCTTAGCCAGCAGCGGTACGCGTAAACAGTACCCCATACTGTTTACCCTTGTTAAGGAGAGGCACACAATCACATATGCGCCTTAGCCAGCAGCGGTACGCGTAAACAGTACCCCATACTGTTTACCCTTGTTAAG
>CAZBJN010000001.1:13925-59288 GCA_964492305.1 uncultured Candidatus Saccharibacteria bacterium
CTTAGCCAGCAGCGGTACGCGTAAACAGTACCCCATACTGTTTACCCTTGTTAAGGAGAGGTACACAATCACATATGCGCCCATAGCTCAGCCGGTAGAGCAGCTCCCTTTTAAGGAGAAGGTCCTAGGTTCGATCCCTAGTGGGCGCACAGACGAAAAACATAAAACCTCAAGTCACCTGACTTGAGGTTTTATGTTTTAGCACCTGCCCTGCGGCAGGTGCGACGTCTGTGCGAACCGCAGCGATGCCGGAGGCGAGCGAGGTGGGGTCGAGAACACTTAGTAGATTTGGAGCAGAGCGAACAAATATACTTAGTGATTCGTGACCACAGAAGAAAGTCGAGATTTATTAGTAACCTGTGACCACAATTTAAAACACAGGTAAGGTGTACAGCCCCTGTTAAGGGGAGATACCCCTAGTGGCGACAAATATACTTAGATAAAAACTCTCTGGGAGATAGTTTTATCGTGACCACGTGCGCCCCTTGCCTTATCAATAAATCAATGGCATAGTATGCGTCATCTGTTCTTCCCTAACTTAGGAGTTCTTCCATGGAAATCGTACTTCCTTCTGGCAAACTGTGGCGTAACTTGCTCGTCTATACGCACAATTACGGCAGTGCCTTTCAAGGCCTTGCACTGCGTGAACTTGAGGACAACATGATCCTCCTGTTCAGCTTTTACAACGCAAGGACATTTTCCCACCCGAAGGAAAAATGTCAGCCGATTGAAAAGCGCAGAGATTTACCCATCATGTGCAAGGAGAATTTTTGGGACGGCATCATTGTGTTCTGGAGGGACACCCCCGGCCGAGCCATCAAAGAGGGTCGACTCGACCCTGATACACGGGAGTGCGAATTTTTCTTCCGAGACCAAAAGGAGGAAGAGCGCCAAAAACCTTGGATGCCCATTTGCCACTGCCAACTGATTGGACATGTGGACGCAGTCCTTTGAACCACGGCTGCGAATTTATTCGCGGCCGCTTTCTTTTATAATGTAAGCACCCACTCCTCTAGCGCAATATCCAAATCCCGCTCCCCTCTATGCCCCTCATGATAGAGAGTAAGTAAGGCACGTGACTTTTGTTCTACCAATTCAAGCGGAAAAGTCCTAAGCGCACTTTTAGCTTTCTTGTATGGATAGTCTTTCATGCCTGCCTCTTCTGGGGTGCGGGTCAGTGCGGCTAGACGGATTGATTTTAGCTGCCACCAAAAGGTACCGATGATTTCTTCAGCCGCTAAATTATTTTGTTTTGCTTCTTGATACAAGAGCCAAAGACTGCGCTTGTCTCGAAGTGCGAGCGCATCCGCCATCACAAAGGGATTAAATTTAGCTGTAGCGGATTTTTTGTATTCTTCTACCACTGAGGCATGTTTAGCGATTTTCTTTTTCTCGGCCGCGAGCATATCACCTTCTATCACAATGAATGTATGCACCGACTCACCTAGCACTGGAAGGGCGGCCATGAAGTCTTCCTGAAATACAGCATCTGAAGCTGGAGACTCCAAAAGATAAACCTCGCTTGGCGCAAACAAAGACACACTTGAACCTAAAGCTAATAACTGCCCAGGCTCGTACGCCTCTGCCTCGATTCGCAGACACTCTGCCCCTTCCGGCAAAACCGCATCGATAGCTAAGTGGGCTTGTTGCCGCGCCTTTACTTGGTCAGATCCGTAAAATACTTGAAGCATGTGGTACTTATTTTTTATCCTCTAGGTCAGCCCAGTTCGGACCGACTGCTACATCAACTTTTATTGGGACTCCAAAACTCTCTTTGCCTTTCATCACTCCTTCCATGAGACCAACTAGAACTGGAATTTCTTTATCTAACAATTCATTTTTAATTTCAAACACTAATTCATCGTGTACTTGGAGCAACATTCGAATGTCACCCAACTTCTGACTCTCTTTAAGATATCCATACACTTCATTCATAGCGATTCGCATCACGTCAGCGGCCGTACCCTGGATTGGGGCGTTGATAGCCATTCGTTCTGCTTGCGCACGAATAAACGGCGCGTGCGAACTAATGCCAGGGAAATGACGACGACGACCAAATAGCGTTTCCGTGTAGCCGTTATCCCGCGCATATTGTTTGGTCTCTTCTAGATATTCAGCCAAGCGAGTAAAAGTATTGAAGTACGCATTTAAGAATTGTTGAGCTTCTTCGCGTGGAGTATCTCCACCTAGATTAGCCCGCAAAGCATTAACTCCCATACCATAAAGAATACCGAAGTTAATCACCTTGGCCTTGCGGCGCATTTCACTAGTTACTTCGCTCGGGTCAACTCCAAACACTCGCACTGCTACTCCAGTGTGAACGTCTTCACCGCGATTAAAGATATCAATAAGCTTCTCATCATGAGACATGATGGCAGCAATACGCAGTTCAATTTGCGAGTAGTCTATACCTACCATGGTGTAGCCTTTATCAGCCACAAACGCTCGCCTAATAGCGATACTCTCTTTGGTACGCACTGGAATGTTCTGCAAATTTGGATCGCGTGAACCCATGCGACCCGTGGTTGTACCCGTCTGCAAAAAAGTAGTTCTGATTCTGCCGTCATCACTTACTTGCAGTGGCAATGTATCAGCGTAGGTTGAGACCAGTTTTTGTAATTCTCGGTAGCGCAACAATAGTGGGATGATGACATGTTCATCACGTAACTTCTCCAGTTCTGATTCTTTAGTAGAGCGTTGCCCGCCAGCTGTCTTCTTTTGATTCTTAGGCTTTAGCGCTAACGCATCAAACAACACCTCACCAAGCTGCTTTGGTGAATTAATATTAAACTCCATTCCTGCCTGCTCATAAATAGACAGCTTCAAAGCGTCTAACTCAGTATGCATCTCAGTTGCCAAAGTCTTTAGGTAAGGAACATCCAGCGCAATGCCAGTTTTGTTGATGGTTGTAATCGCCTCCTGGAGAGGTAGTTCGATTTTTTCATACACGTACTTAAGACCCGGCTCCGCCTCTACCTTTGCCAACAACTTTGCTTTGATATCAGCAAAATTATTTGTCTCTAGATAGGCTCGTCCATAATCAACAATGTCTTCAAAAGTTGGGTTGGTTCGCTCACTTTCTAAGAGCCAAAGTAAGATGCCGGTTTCGTGGACCTCAGCATTACTAACACCAGCTGTACTAGCTTCAATTACCGCCTCAGGTGAAAGCTTAAGCGCGGTCCGGACGCGAGTGCCAAGGGTTCGAAAACCAAGTTCACTAAAGAGGGTGATGATTTTTTCAGGATCTGCTTCTTCACGCCAACTTTTGGCTGGTAGTTCAAATTTTACTGGCACGTCAATGCGAATGGTCGCGAGCATTTTAGAAAAGCGGGCCTCCTCCTCCCCTTCTTTAAGTAGTTTTACGATACGTGGTTTTATCCCAGCCTCAAGAAATGCCTCTTCGCCTTTCTTTAGTTTTTTATAAATAGCATCAATACCACCAAACTGAACAATCAAATCAGTACCAGTTTTTTCGCCAATACCAACAATACCTGGAATGTTGTCTGAGGTATCTCCTCGCAGACCTTTGTAGTCTGGTACCAGTTTTGGCGGAAAACCAAAGCGTTCTTTAACCGCTGCTTCATCATATAAAATTGTATCTTTGATTCCCTTCTTGAGGGTATAGACTTGGACTCGCTTACCATCCACACACTGCATCGTGTCCATATCACCAGAGGCAATAATAATCTCTAAATCTTTTTGCTCTTTGGTTTGAAAGGCGATGGTACCGAGAAGGTCGTCCGCTTCAAAGCCAACCTTTTCATAAATAGGAATACCGAACGCAGCAAAGATATCGCGAGAGCGAATAATCTGCGAGACGAGAGTGTCGTCGGTTTTTTCTCGTTTGGCTTTATAGCCAGCAAAAGCGTCGTGGCGGTAAGTTGGTTCGGGTAAGTCAAAACACGCCACCATATAATCTGGCTGGAAGTCTTCAACAATCTTCAAGACCATTGAGACTACACCGTAGAGAGCACCAGTCGGTTCTCCGTTCGGGGCTGTGAAGTCTGGAAGGGCGTGGTAAGCGCGATGTAAAATCGCATGCGCATCAAGGAGGATGAGTCGTTTTTTGGTGGTTTTGGAAGTCACACTATCAGTATACTTATTTTTCGGAGGCTCTGCACTAGAGTGGCTATTTTCCGTGATGGTAGGTTATTTGGCGAACGTTTGCATCGGGCATTGTTAAAGCCAGGAAGTGAGTGTTCTCTGGCAAGGCTTCATAAATTCTCTCCGCCCACTCAATACAGATAAGGGTGTTTGGTTGCTGCATAATTTCAGCCAAACGAAGTGGGCGTAGCTCGTCCTCCTCTTCAATCCGATAAGCATCCATATGGATGAGAGTTGTGAAAGGTGCACCAGGCGCAGTCTCATACCCTTTCATGATAGTAAAAGTTGGACTAGTGACCACATCTGTCACCCCAAGGAGTCTGGCTAGAGTCTGGACGAAGGTCGTTTTACCCGCGCCTAAATCTCCAGATATGCCAACAACTACTGCGCCTTTTACCTCAGACTTAGAAATTTCATTCAAAAACAGCTCCGCAAATTGCGCGAGCTCATCTAGAGTAGTGATAGTGTGTGTCTTTTCCATAGACGTATTGTACAGATTTCTAAAATAAAAACAGCCACACATGACGAGCATGGTGGCTATTGTTCGGTTGGACCGCTGAATTCACTTCTCACAGCCTTTCACGAGGGCCGTGGCCGTGGTCCGGAAGGAAGACCATTCTTCCTTCTTAGCTTCTTTGTAGAGCGCTTTGCACTCTTCGCGCTTCGCGGAAGCAGTTCCTTTCTGGTTCCCAGACGCCACGTTCGCGGCGTCGTCTTCGTAACTCAGCATCGCCGCCAACGCCAAGCCTGGCCCAACAAAAGGAACAGCAACGAGGCCAACGCCAGTGGCAACAGCTCCAGCGCCCAACACCTTGGTTCTGGTGCTGATTCCGTCATTTTTTGTGTTGCCCGTCAAGGACATGCCAGCGCAGCCGGACAGGAAAACCGAAGCAGCCAAGATGGCAACCGAGAGTTTGATGAATCGCATGATTCGTGTCCTTTCGAGGAACAGTTTGAACAAGGATGGGAGGAGAAATTACCAACAACTATTATACATATTTTTTAGGAAAAAGCAAGTGTCTCCCCACTTCTTTGGGTCACCGCCGTATCTTGCGTGATACAATAAATTAACTATGGTTCAATTTAATGATTCATTTACTAATTCTCGTATTGAAATACTAAGGCGAGATGAAGAAGAAAAGTTGGTGCAAGCCTTGGCTCCTCAATATGGCTTTGAATACATAAATCTTCGTGGCTACACCATCAACCCTGAAGCTTTGGGTACTTGCCCAGAGAAGAAGGCTAGGGCTGCCAAACTAGTTGTTTTTGACATGACCCACAAATCTCTCTCGGTTGCTGTCCAAACCCCAAATAACCCTGTAACTCTCCAACTCCTTGAAGAACTCCAAAACGACCGTCGCGACCTTCATGTCTTCATGTGTTCAATGGGTAGCCTAGAGCATGCCTGGAAGCGCTACGCAGACCTAGTTGCTTCAAACGCTGAGAAACGTGGTGTATTTGATATCAGTTCTGAAGACATCATTAACTTTAGTAAACTTATTACCAAAAAAGACGATGTGTCGGCACAGATGGCCAAAATCAGCACCATGAATAACTCGAGGCGAATTACTGAGACTCTCGAGCTTATGCTGGCTGGAGCTCTTGGTCTCCGCGCCTCAGACATTCACATCGAACCAGAACAAAACGTTATCCGCATGCGATACCGACTCGATGGTGTACTTCACGATGTGTTTGATATTGACCGATATATTTATGAGCGTTTGATGTCTCGACTCAAACTCCTTTCTGGAATGACTTTAAACCAGAAGAACGAAGCTCAAGACGGCCGCTTCACCTTTGAGGTGGGCGAACAAGAAATTGATGTACGTGCCTCTATCATTCCAGGCGCCTCTGGTGAATCAATAGTAATGCGCCTTTTGGATGCCGGGGTGGCTGGATTTACGCTTGATAAAATTAAGCTAAACGCTCGACTGCAGGAGATTATGGTAACTGAACTCAAGAAGCCAAATGGTCTTATTGTAACTACCGGTCCAACAGGATCTGGAAAGACCACTGCCCTTTACGCCTTCTTGCGTGAGACCCATAAGGAAGGGGTTAAAATCATTACCATTGAAAACCCGGTTGAATACAAGATTGAAGGTATTGTGCAAACTCAAACCAGTGACGAGTACACTTTTTCATCTGGACTAAGAGCCATTCTTCGTCAGGACCCTGACGTAATTTTGGTTGGAGAAATTCGTGACCGTGAGGTAGCAGAGACAGCTCTACATGCTGCTCAGACCGGACACTTGGTGTTCTCTACCCTTCACGCCAACAACGCTGCGGCGGCTTTCCCTCGACTGATTGACCTTGGGGTTGATCCACGCGTACTGGGAACATCTATTAATATTATTCTCGGCCAACGTTTGGTGCGTGTACTGTGTGATGACTGTAAGGTGGCCTACCCTGCTTCTCCGGCTGAAGTCCAGACCATAAAACAAACTCTAGCCACCCACCCAGGACACATTGAGGTTATTGAACCACTAACTCTTTATAAGGCAGTTGGTTGTCCTGTCTGCCGAAACACTGGCTACAAGGGTCGCCTTGGAATCTTTGAAGCCATCAAGATGGATGAAGCAGTGGAAGAGGCGGTTATCCGTGATCCACGCGAACACATCATCCTTGAGGCTGCCGCTCCACAACAAATTCCAAGCATGCTACAAGACGGTATGGAAAAAGTTATTGCCGGAATTACTTCACTTGATGAACTTGAGCGAGTGATTGAAATCCCTCTCACTGCAGACACACCAGCCGAAGCGATTGAACCAGGCGATGATACCGACACCTTCCTCGCTCACATCGTTACTTAAAAACTCTTCTGACCGCCCGGTAGTCTGAAATACAAAAAACAGCTGGTCAAGCTGTTTTTTAATACATCTATGCTATAGTCGATTTAACGTCGTTCTTGAGGGGGAAAATTCCAGAATATAACTCTCTAAGCAAGCTTCCGCATTGAAAGTGAACACCGCGCTAAGAGAAATTTTGCAGCACCCTCACTCTAGGTGAGAGCCACAAAAACCTCGCAACGTGCTCAGGTTGCTTAGAGAGTTATCCTCTGGAATATAAGGTGCGGAAGATGCCTGTGAAGGCTTCTTGGAGAACGTTTTACATTTTCTATACTAGCACACTTATAATTTTTTGTCAATACTTTCTCTTGCCGTTTCTTCTCTGTTCCCTCTTTTCATCTAAATGTACCCTTATTTATATGGGTATTATCACATTTAACCCACTTTTCAATAATAATTTGGTAGAATAGCGTTATGCAAAAACCAGTTACTCGTGAAGAAGGCGGCAACCTTGATCAGACCTTACGCCCCCAGACCTGGGAAGAGTATATTGGTCAAACCAAAATCAAAGAGAACCTCCGCATCCTACTTACCGCCGCTCGTGAGCGCGGACACGCCGCCGAACATATTCTCCTCTACGGACCACCAGGACTTGGCAAGACCACCTTGGCTCACCTCATCTCAAAGACGCTTGGTACCAACATGCGCACCACTTCTGGTCCAGCTATTGAGCGAGTGGGAGACCTAGCCGCTATCCTCACCAACCTCTCACCAGGTGATGTTCTCTTTATTGATGAAATCCATAGACTCTCCAAGAGCATCGAGGAGGTCCTCTACCCGGCCATGGAGTCTGGAGTACTTGATATCATTATAGGTAAAGGACCATCAGCTCGTACTGTACAGCTAGACTTGCCACCATTCACTTTAGTGGCTGCAACTACCCGCATCTCGATGCTATCTGCTCCACTACGATCTCGTTTCTCAGGCGGAACGTTTCGTCTAGAGTTTTATGACGAGAGTGAGATTGCCGCTATCCTCACCCACTCAGCTGAGTTACTGGGTGTCGCGGCTGACGCAACAATCATGCGCTCGGTTGCTAGTCGCTGCAGAGCCACTCCTCGTACCGCCAACTACCTACTTAAGCGTTGTCGTGATATGGCCCAGTTGGATGGTGGCGTTTTAACTAACGACATTGTTCTGCGCACCTTTAACCTACTTGAAATAGACAACCTCGGACTTGGTCGTCCTGATCGTGCCGTACTTGAAGCTATTATGCATAAATTTAATGGTGGGCCAGTTGGCCTAAATACCATTGCCGCTGCCACTGGCGAAGAACAATCCACTATTGAAGACGTAATTGAACCTTACCTCATCCGCCTCGGACTACTGGAGCGGACGCCACGCGGGCGCATCACCACCGCAGAAGCAGTCGCCCACATTGAGAATCACCTAGCCACACTTTCATAAACAACTCACTATATGTCTGGACATAACAAATGGTCAAAAATTAAGCACAAGAAGGCAGCCACTGATGCGCAGCGTAGTCGCATTTTTTCTAGACATTCGAGGGCCATCACTATGGAGTCACGTCAGGCAGGCGGCGACATCACTTCCCCAAGTCTGGCAGCAGTAATTGAGCGGGCCAAAAAGGATTCAATGCCAAAAGAAAACATTGATCGAGCTGTTGCTAAAGGTAAGGATGCTGATGGCGCAGCTCTACAAGAAATTCTATTTGAAGCCTTTGGTCCCGGCGGCACCGCCCTTCTCATCACTACCGTTACCGACAACAACAATCGCACTGCTCCAGAACTAAAAAATATCTTTACTAAAGCCGGCTACCATCTTGGCGCACCAGGATCAGCCGCTTGGGCTTTTACCAAAACCGCTGAAGGCTATCTCCCAAACACTCCGCTTGAGTTGTCTGACGAAGATGGTGAAAAACTAGCAGCTCTAATTGAACGTCTAGAGGAGCATGATGACGTGCAAGATATTTACACCACCGCAGACGACCCTAGTCATGAAGAGTAATTATGAAAGTACTAGCCATTGACCCTGGATACGACCGTCTTGGAATTGCAGTTTTAGAAAACAGCCCTCAAGGTGAGGTCCTACATCACTCATCGTGTTTTGAAACTGACAAAAAAGCTGACTTGTCTGACCGCCTGCTAGCGCTTGGAACCCATATTGAAGAACTTATAATTACCCACAACCCAAACAGCGTCGCAATTGAGACACTGTTCTTTAATAAGAACATCACAACTGCCATCGGAGTAGCCCAGGCTCGTGGGGTTATTATGTATTTGGCGCGCAAACACAACTGTGCCGTCTATGAATTTGGCCCTCAGGAGATAAAAGTGGCTACTACCGGCTACGGCAAGAGTGATAAGGCGGCAGTAGTTCAAATGGTTAAGCGTTTGGTTAAAGGGGCGCCGGAAACGGCTTTGGATGATGAATATGACGCCATTGCGGTTGGGGTCACCTGTCTTGCGCACCATAGATAACATGGTAGAATCCGAAGCGTCGTATAAATAGTTTGAATTTTTTCTGTAACTCTGTTACAACATACCGTAAATAAATTGAATGTATGATATTTTTTAGAAATAGTGATGAGGAAGAAGAACTAGAAACCCCTGACGATGAGGAAGCGGCTTTGGCTGACGACCTTCTTGATGAGGTGGGTGACGATGCTGTAGCCGCTGATGACGACATGGAGGGGTTTGGTCTTTTAACCGAAGACGATGTGCCTGAGGAGGAAGAAAAAGAGAAGGAGGACGAAGATGAAGAAGAAGCCACTCTAGACGAAGATGCTGAGGATGTAGATTTTGATACTTTTGACGATATAGACGAGATGTAAAAACATCAAAACAAACCCTCGGGCTCAGGCCCGAGGGTTTGTTTTGAACCAGGGTGTTTTTGCTGGCAGAAGAGCCGTCCACCGACGGCACATTTTTAACGTCACCTCTACCCTCGCCCGCTCGGGTATTCAGTGACACACCAGTAGCCACCACCTAACAAAATACTGCAACAATTGGGTTGCGGGTTTTGTTACATTTAACACAACTGTGCGTATAAGTAAGCAGTGAACTTACGACACACCACCATTCATTAATTGTCTTAGAGCCTGCCCAAAAACCTCCAGATGCGAGGCGCAACCAAACGAGAACATGAGGCGTATCGGTTATACGGTGAATGTTTGAGTGAGGGAAGCAACAAAGTATATGGGGTTTGTGGGCAGGCTCTAAACAAATCGTGGTAATATAGGCTATATATAGGTATATTTATGAAACAAAAATCTTGGTTTAGAAGGAACATTAAGGACATAGCGATCGATTTTTCAATTATCCTCTTTGCAGGAGGTATTATTTTGGCTGCGGGGGTACTTTTTTGGGTATCAACACTTGAAATTCCTGACCTCTCAGCTTTTGAAGAGCGCCGTGTCTTACAATCAACCAAAATCTATGACCGTACAGGAGAAATCCTTCTTTACGACCTTCACCAGGATGTTCGTCGTACAGTAGTGCCATTTGAAAACATCTCTCGCCACCTAAAAAACGCCACTATCGCCATCGAAGATGACAACTTCTATAACCACTACGGAATTGAACCACTTTCAATCATTCGTGCTGTTGTTGCCAACTTCCAACAAGGAGACCTACTTGGCGGACAAGGCGGCTCTACCATCACCCAGCAGGTAATCAAAAACTCTATTCTCCAAAAAGAAAAGACTGTGACTCGTAAGGTTAAAGAGTGGATTTTGGCTATTAAACTAGAGCGAATGTTGTCTAAAGATGAAATTCTGTCTATTTACCTTAATGAATCTCCATACGGCGGAACTATGTACGGGGTTGAAGAAGCAGCGCAATCATTCTTTGGAAAAAGCGCGGCTGATGTCACCTTAGCAGAAGCTGCTTATATGGCCGCCCTTCCCCAACTACCGACCTACTATTCACCATACGGAAACAACAAAGAAGATCTTGATGAAAGACAAGATTTGGTGCTACAGCGTATGCTTGTAAAAGGATTTATTACTGAAGAAGAATATAACGAAGCTAAGGATGCAACAGTAGAATTTCAACCTCAGGCTTTGACCGGTATCCGCGCTCCACACTTTGTGATGTTTATTCGTGAATATCTAGCTGAAAAATACGGTGAGGAAGCCTTGGCTGAGAGAGGCCTAAAAGTAATTACTACCCTAGACTGGGAACTCCAAAAAGAAGCGGAGCGTATATTGTTTGAAAGAGGTGCCTCAAACGTCGAGAAATTTAAAGCCGACAACGCCGGCATGATTGCCACCGATCCAAAAACTGGAGACCTACTAGTAATGGTTGGGTCACGTGATTATTTCAGTGAAGAGATTGATGGTAACTTCAATGTTACTTTAGCTGAACGTCAGCCAGGATCTTCAATTAAACCGTTTATCTACGCCACAGCTTTTAGTAAAGGCTTCTTGCCAGACACTGTGGTGTTTGATGTGCGCACACAGTTCTCTCCCGCTTGTCCGGCTGATAGCTTTAGCTCTGAATCACCTTGTTACTCTCCAAATAACTACAACAACAAGTTCCTGGGCCCGATAAGCTTACGAAATGCTCTTGCTCAATCACTAAACATCCCGGCCGTGAAGACACTTTACCTAGCGGGAGTAAAAGACAGTCTCAAGCTAGCAGCTGATATGGGTATCACTAGTCTTACCGACCCAGAACGATATGGTCTCACTTTGGTACTTGGAGGTGGTGAAGTAAAGCTAATTGATATGACTTACGCTTATGGCGTATTTGCCAACAAGGGTGTCCGGGCTGAACCACGCAGCATTCTCCGCATCGAAGACAACCGCGGAAATATTGTGGAAGAAAACCAAGTCCAAACCCAAAAGGTTCTTGATGAAAATGTGGCTCTGATGATTAGTGACGTACTTTCAGATAATGTGGCCCGTACTCCACTTTGGGGCGCAAACTCACTGGTAAACTTCCCAAATAGATCAGTGGCCTCAAAAACTGGTAGTACCAATAACCTACGAGACGCTTGGCTTATGGGCTACGCGCCAAACCTAGCAGTAGGAACTTGGGTTGGTAATAATGATAACTCTGCGATGGGTGGCGGACTTTCTGGCTTAATTGTTACCCCGATGTGGCGTGAGTTTATGGATATCGCACTAGCTAAACTACCGGAAGAAAGCTTTGAACAACCTGTCATCAATAGAGTTGGAGTAAAACCAATTATCCGAGGTGAATATATAGATACTTCAAATCTATTGTCACAAATTGAAAACGGGGATGAAATAGACATCTCATCTATCTACCAAAACATTCACTCAATTCTCCATTATGTAGACAAGAGCAACCCACTCGGCCCAGACCCTATAAACCCGTCTAGCGACCAACAGTATCAAAACTGGGAATACGCCGTACAGCTATGGAAAAATCAAACCTACGGCACTCCAGCTGTTCAGGAGGAGACTGTAGAGGAGGATGAAGGTAGGGATAGGAACAGAAATTAATATCTAAAGAACGGTTTGAGGCGAACTCTTCGCTCCAAGCCGTTTTTTTAATTCTGAAAGTAACTCAGTGTGTTTAAATTTTAGCTCTTGTTTAATTACACTAGGAGCGTTTATAGCCAAAACACGTGTGCTAACAGTATAGGAAATTTGGTGTTCTTTTAGAGTAATGTTGGTTAGTTCACCAATCACTCTAATTGCCTCTAATTCGACGGTTTTTTGAGGCGCCTGGAGGGTTTTACGGTACTTCTCAAACAAATCCTTAACCGCCACAATTTCACCGCGACGTTTAAACATACATTACCGATTCATCGGCATTACTAAGTAGCGAAGTGACGTATCAGAAGCGCCGGTAATTACGAGCGGCCGTCCAATACCAGCAAAGTTGAGAATAATACTCTCATCGGTAATATGTGAAAGTGGCTCAATCACATATTGCTGATTAAAGTTAAGAGAAAGCTCATCTCCATTTACAACTGCGTTAATAGTGTCGGTAATGTGACCCACTTCATTATTTTGAGAAGAAATAGTAACTGTTTTATCTGTAACAGTAAGAGACACCTGCATAAACTTATTTAAGAAAACTGAAGTCTTTTTGAAGGCATTTTGAAGATCATTTTTAAGGAGCGTAGCCTTAGTTACATATTCCTTTGGAATAATTTGTTCGTAGTCAGGGAAAGATCCTGATACTAACCGTGAAGTTATATATACACCTTCATCTGTAAAAGAAAGAGCACATTGATTTTCAGTCACCACTAAAAGTGGGTCTGTTTGTAGTAAGTCACAAATACGAGCTAGTTCAATTGCGTTCTTTTGTGGCACTAAAAATGAATGTTGAAGAATCACCCCTTTTTGTGGAACGGTTTTTTCCATTAATCTAAATGAGTCAGTAGAAACAAAGGTTAGTGAATGCTCTTTCTTTTGTTGAATAAATACACTACCAAGTTCTGGTTTAATTGAAGACTGTGAAGCTGCAAAAGCAGATGTTTTGATACCAAGAGCAAAAAGTGATCGGTTTAATTGAATACCCTCTCCTTCAAGATGGTGAATATTAGGAAACTCGTCAGCTGAAATAGATTTAATTGAGGTATTAGTTTGTTTTGATTCAATTAACAAAACTCCATCCTCAGTTCTAAGTGTCACATCTGATTGACTGATGTATTGAATACTTTGAAGTAGAGTGGCGGCCGGAATAGCAATAGTTCCAACTTCCTGAACTCTACCAGGAAGTACCACTTCGATACTCAGTTCTAGATTAGTCGCCTTACACACAATTTTATCTTCCGTTACAGTAATGAGTACGCACTGTAGTACTGGCAATGTTACATGCTTCGTACTTATTTTTGTGATTAATTCAAGTGATTTAATAAGTTGTGCGTGTGGGACTATTATTTCCATATTTAAACTATTTTACTCTCTATTATTAGGGTTGTGGAAGTGTGCATATCCTAATTATATGTTGTATTAATTGATTTTTATAGGTGGTCGATTTCCTATCCTAGCTGGGATTTCCTGGGGGTAGTAGTTAATTACTTGGGGAGAACTGTCATCGATTTGATTATGTACGGTTCTTACCTCTATTTCTCCCCAGCTCGGAGTAACTCCCCTCCCCAACTTCACCCACTTCCTTGGCAACTTATACACGATTTATTATACGTTATCCTCAGGTATTTTCAGAATAAAAAATGAGTACCGTTAGGTACTCATTTTTTTATCTTAGAGATTATCCACAAACTCCCAGCTACGAGGCGCGACTAAACGAAAATATGAAACGTATTTGCTATACGGCGAATGTTTGAGTGAGGGAAGCAACAAAGTAGGTGGGGTTTGTGGCAGGCTCTACTTTAAGAGCATACGAATTTGGGATATCTCTTCCTCTAGTTCAGAGTTTGATTTAAGTTCAGCCTTTATCTTTTCACAAGAGTGAATGACAGTGGTGTGGTCTCGACCACCAAGTTTTTTGCCGATGGCTGGGTATGAAACTTGGAAATCTTCACGGAGGATATACATAATAATCTGTCTTGGCTTCACAATCTCCTTCCGGCGAGTCTTTTCATAGATACTAGCCTGATCAACATCAAAGTATCTAGCCACCTTATCTACTACATCAGATACTGCCAAAGTTTTACGCGGCCTTGAGCTGTTTTTAATGATGGCCTTTACCTCATCAAGAGAGAGGGTTCGTCCAAGAAGTTGAGACTGACACATAATAGTGTTCAAAGCTCCCTCAAGTTCACGGATGTTGCCTTCAATTGAGTGAGCGAGGTGCTCTACTACATCATCAGATAGATTAATACTGTTTTGAGCCGCCTTAGCCTTAAGAATAGCTGCTCTAGACTCAAGATCTGGGGCTGGGATATCTACAATCATTCCTTGGGCAAAACGTGACTGAAGTCGTTCTTCAAGTCCTGAGAGTAGTGCCGGGTGCATGTCACTTGAGAAGACAATCTGCTTGTTGGTATCGTGTAAGGCGTTAAAGAGGTGGAAGAGTTCTTCTTGGGTCTTCTCTTTACTGGCCAAGAATTGTACGTCGTCCATGATGAGTACATCATACTGACGGTACTTATCCTTAAAGCTGTTTGCGGTACCACTTTGGAGTGAGTTGAAATAATCAACTGCAAAACGCTCACTAGTTACATAAAACACCTTCTTCCCTTGCTTCTTAACTTGGTTCCCTACAGCTTGAATAAGGTGAGTCTTACCATGACCAGTCTTACCGTAGATAAAGAGTGGATTGTACGCAATACCAGGCTTTTCACTTACAGTCTTGGCGGCAGCGTGAGCTAGAGCGTTGTATGGGCCAATTACAAAGTTCTCAAAAGAGTATTTTGGATTGAGATTGTCACTCTTATTGATGTAGTATTCCTCTAGCGGAAGAGCGGCGTTGACGGTTTGGGTCTTACTTCCCTCGCTACGTCTATCACTTCTTTGTACTACTTCGTATTCTACGCTTCGGACATATGGAGAGACGTCACGAAGGGTTTTTAGAATCATTGATTGGAACTTATCCTGCAACCAATCGCGCACAAATACACTAGGAACCGCCAAAGTAGCGGTTCCGTCTTCAAGTGAGAGAATATATGTATCACGGAACCAAGTTTTGAAGTTGGCTGGAGTAATCGATAGCTCAATCTTTACTAATGCATCATCCCAAAGCTTTTTTACATCAATGTGTTCGGTGCGAACTATGCTGTTGGTGGTAGAAGGGTGTGAGATAGGATTCATAACATTGCAAACAATCTATACAGTAACAAGCATTATACTCTCCTTCTCTGACCTGTAAAATTTCACCTCCAAAATAACTAAAAATGAACCTCTTTCAAACATAAAAAAACGCAACTGTGAATAACCTGTGTATAAATTATTCCACGACAAACATCAACATCCCATTAATGGCTTGGAAACAATCTTTTAGAGAAGGAGGTGTTTTTTATGATTTAAACTATTGTGAACGTATTGACACACCCCTATTCGTATCCTACTATTGAAATTGGTAGTCAGTTCCTTGACCTAACCAATTCCCCAACCCCCCAACCTTTTAGGAGGTGCATCATGACTTTAGTCAAAACCCTGGTCACTTTTGTGGCCATTACCCTCTCTGTCATGTTGACAGGGGTGGCTCATGCAGAAACCACAGTCATCAACTACAAGGCACAGCTGCCGGACATCAAGTTCGACACGATCATTGAAACGCACCACATCACCGGCAAAAAGGTGTCGCTGGCCGACTTCAAAAAAATGGCCAGCGCTTGGTTCGCGAATGACGTCGAGCTGAATACGGCACGCCTGTGCAAAAAGGACCGCGGATCTTTCGCGAACATCGTTCCGTATGAGTACCTTCTGGTCTACTCCATCCGCAAGGGCGAAGACACCTACTTCACTGAAGTCAATGTGTCCGCCAAGGTCGCAAAAGGGTTTGTGTCGTCTTTAGATAGACGCGAAGACCCATTTTGCGGGGTTTTGACACTAGAGGGTGAAAGCCCCGTGATTGCCGTCATGTACAAGTTTTCACCACCGAAGGTCGCTGCTCAATGATCTGTCCACCGACCCCATCCCATACGCTAGCACTCCCCTGCTAGCGTTCTTTTTATATAGGTTAATAACAAGGCAGGATAAATAACATAATAAAATGATAGTAATCTTCGATTAAAGTCATTTGTTTTAACATCCGAATGCCCCCTATTGAATTATTACTACATTCATGTATAGTTGTGCGGTATGAGTAAAAGAACCTATCAGCCAAGTAAGCAAAAGCGTGCGACCACGCACGGTTTCTTGGTTAGAAGTGCGAGCACGTCTGGCGCCAAAGTAATCCAAGCTAGACGAAGAAAGGGCCGAGCCCAACTGACTGTAAAAAAAGCTCAATAGGAGCTTTTTTTCGTTATGGAGGTATACTTTAGGGATATTTGAGGTATATGTTAAAAAAGACAGAAAGACTAAACCGTGCCGCTTTCTCAACCTATTTTGCTAGTGGTAAGCGTACCCACGGCACGTATTTAACTATCATTACTGCTCCGGCTGAGACACTCCTCTCTTCGGTAGTGGTAGGTAAAAAAGTCTCCAAAAAAGCCCCAACTCGTAACTCCATCAAACGGCGCATTTATGCTCAGTTAGAAACCTTGGCTAAAAAAGTTGGGTATACTGGAGTGGTTATTATTATTGCCAAGCCTGATACCGCTAAGCTGTCTCGAAAGGACTTCCAAAAGGCTATAGAAGGAGAGCTTGGACGAGTTATAAATTAAGGGTAGAATACCAGGCATGTTTACATATATTTGGCACACATTTTTCTTTGACCCAGTCTACAACGGCCTGGTGTTTTTTATTGACGTAATACCAGGAGCAGACGTTGGTTTGGCGATTATTGCAACAGTGGTGGTGGTTAAGACCATCCTCCTTCCCCTTTCTATTAAGGCAGCCAAGACCCAGCGGGTAATGCGGGAGATTGAGCCAAAGCTCAAGGAGATTCGCGAGACTCTAAAAGATAAGAGGCAGGAGCAAGGCGAAGCGATGCTTAAGCTCTATCGTGAAGCTGGGATTAGTCCGTTTGCGAGTATCTTACTTATCTTCCTCCAAATTCCAATTGTCATTGCCTTGTATTTGTCGGTCAATACTGGTGGTGGAATTGCTCTCCCAGCCATTAATACAGAAATTCTGTATTCCTTTGTACGGATTCCAGAGTTCGTGAATATGAACTTCCTCGGCATGCTTGATATAACCGGTAAGAGTCTTGCCCTAGCTCTATTGGCAGGTGTAACACAGTTCTATCAGGTTAAGCTTGCGATGCCAGCGCTACCGCCACGTGATCCAGACGCCGCCCCGAACTTCAAAGAGGACTTTGGACGCAATATGCAGCTGCAGATGCGTTATGTAATGCCGGTCATCATTTTCTTTGTGGCTTACTACATATCAGCCGCCATCGCTCTCTACTTCTTTGTTAGTAACCTGGTAGCCATCCTTCAAGAGTTATATATCAAGAAGCATCGGTAGAAATCATACGAATAAAATAAAATCCCTCACCAATTGGTGAGGGATTTTATATTGGGGTATGATTTATTGACCGCCTCTTGGTCTACCCTCGCCCGCTTGTGGTCTAGGTTTGTTCGGAGTGAAGCAGCTAATTTGGTATTCATTATTGCCGTTTTGGGTTGCCGTAGATACAACATTAGGGTCCCTGGTTCGGCATTGTTCGCGAGCTGCGGTACAGTCAGCCATTTCCAGTTGTGATGCAGAATTTATGACCTGCTTACAATTATAGATATTAGTCGCACCATAGTTACAAGTTACTATGGTTCCGGAACTTGTTTTTCCTTGCGTTACTACACCATTCGGACTTTGATAGCAGGTATCCGCCGCAGCTGTACATGTTTCCGGTGTGGTACACAAAGTTACCACATCACCCTGTCCTGCAACTCGTCCAGGTAATGGTGCGGTACCAGTTTGGGTAGGAGTGTCTCGAACCGGACGACCCGGTGCTTGAGCGGCCGGCTCAAGGAAGAGTCTCATGGCTCGTAATTGAGGATTGATAGTCTCTAGGATGACTACAGCAGAAATAACAATCAAGAGACCAATAAGTGCCCCTTGGATGTCGCTTTTAGCATCTGCCTTTGAGGTCACTACATCAGACAGCATGTACTTAACCCCAGCAATAATAATCTTAATTACTGCCAATAAAGCAGCAATACTTATAGATAGAATATACAGGGCATTAATATATTGCCCGATACTGGCAGTGTTGGCGTCAACTCCAGGGATACCAACCAAAACACGGAATGGAGGTGGAGGGGTTTGGGCAAAAACTATCGCCGGCGTGACGGCAATAATAAAAGTGACAACTGAAAGAATTTTATAATTCATACATCCAAAGGGTGTTATCAAGCTTGTTTATAAAATACAACACTTCCCCAGTGTCGTTAAGATCTAGATTAATAACATCAAGCTGACGACCACTTTCTTCAAGTGCGTCGAAAAGCAATTCGCCAGTAAGTGAGTTACCATCAAGGAGCCAAACTGAGTCAGAAAAGGTTATTTCCCCAGTGTACCAATCCTCTTGGTCACGCAGGTTTGTTTTACTACTGTCTTGGGCGCAGATAAAAATACCTTCATCTTCTACTCCAAGACATTTCTCAACCAAGACGGCAGAATCAAGTGGCTGACTAACTCCGATTGAGTTATTGAAAAAATAACTCTTAAGTCGTTGCCCTTCAATAATGTTGTATAGGGTTATGTCGCCACTTTCCCGTGCTGTGAGGCCAAGTCCTTGAATTGGTAGACGAGTAAGTGCACTGCCTGACACTTCATAAAGTTGTCCTTCAAGGGCGGAGGCTGGTTTTGGATAGACTAAATGTGAGTCTCCTCTTCTACTCCCCCACTCAACTGATGCCTCAAGAAATGGAAGAGTGAAAAGTGGCGTTGAGCTATTACTTTGTGGGCTATAAGTTACGGCGCTGCTACTATCTCCATCACGATTGAGGATATAAAGTTCATCGTTGTCATTAAAGGCAGCGTCAAAGGCGTTACCTTCGTACAATCTTGTGATACTAACAGTTGATGTAGATAGTGCTCCTACAGTTAGCGGCATAAGTTTTGTAGCGCTAGCACCACGCATGGCGTAGTAAAGTCCAGTGTTTGAAATTTCTGCCGCTACAGTCTGTGGGAAGGTGGTAGCAGAGACACGTAGCGTCTCGCCACTTTGGGTATTGATAGTGTAAACATGTCCGGTGCCCATTTCAACGTAATACAATAAAGCTGGTGTGGTGGTACTGAGTTGTACTTCTCTAAAACCAGCTACTGGGCCAGTTGTGAGTTGACGGAGTCGTCCAGCGTCCACGTTTACTACCGGAGCCTCTTCAACTTCAATCGGAGGTAGTATAGCTCCCTCCCCAGTCACTTCTCCCTCAGTGCCTAGGTTGGCAAAGATATCGTCGGTGGTAGCTGGTGCTCCATAAACCAATAAATAAGCCCAAACACCCAAGAGAAGCAAGATTACCGCTAGACCACCAATAATAAAGAATTTTTTATTCATAGACTAGAAGTTTAATTTAAACTGACCGCGCACTCCCTGGAGTAACGAGCTCAAGTTACGAACATGAAAATCAATAGTTGAGGCTGAGAAAGTTTGATTATCGGCCGTTAAGGTTATTTCGTAGGGATTCTGGTTTGGGTTTCGAACCACTGCGCCGTTAATTTTCCATTCAACTAAATCAGGTAGATTATAGGTCTCAATAGCAAGGTTGTATGGTTCAGCCTGCATAGTGATACTGTCTCCCGTTAGGTTAAGGGATGATACTGAACGGTTACTAAGTCCATAGAGAGAACTCTTTTCATAAAAATGAAGAGTTGGTGAGACTGATGGTACTGAGACGGTGCGGCGAGCCAATATTTCACCAGTCAAAGTACTAACTTCAAGTCCAATCAAAAATGCTGTCCCGGCCGGAGTAGTGATTGAGGTTTTGTTTTTACCACGCTGCGCTCCCCCACCAATTACGGTGTTATTCAAACGCCAGGTGTAGAGTAGATTCCCGTTAGCAATAGCAGTATTACTTAAAACTGCCGTTAGATTAACTGTACTATCAGCACTAGGAAGGGGTCTGCCGAGATAAAAAGATGGGGTTTTGGTTTGTGCTTCAACGATAATATCCAAATACCTTGGAGTGACGGTTTGTTTGATCGTTTGGGTTCGGCCAGTACTAAATGTAACCACAGCTTCAATAATTGTTGATTGTCCCCCCTCCATAGAACGAAGGTTTAATTCTCGTAGGTTAGCGGCTGATGGTATTACTTCCCCATCAACTTTCCAGGCGATATTGGTTACCCGGTCAATTGAAGAATAATCATCTAACGAGGCTGTAAAGGCAGTGTTTGGTTCTGGGTAGGTCGGAGTTATTTTGATTGATATACCTGGTTCAGCAATGCTGGCACCAATTTGAGCGTGGGTAACAAAAATTGGCAAAAACAGGAATATAAAAATACTTACTAGTACGTGCTTCATACAGTAATCATAACAAATTAAATTTCATAATTACTGCTCCAAGTGGTTATTTTGGGTATTTCCAGACCACTGCCACAAAGACCAAAAACCAAGGGAATAGGTTCAAAATTGGGGTAGCGTAGCCAATGATAGCTATCAAGAAAGCCACATACTTGGTGCCAGAATGTTCACCGGAAAGTGGTTGTATTAAAGACGCCATGTATTGAAAACTGGCGGCACACAAAGTTCCAAAACCAATCGCAAATACAACCATATAAAGTGCCATAAAAACTCCAGCTCCTATATCGCTAACACTAATTGTTGTGCCAGATATTAACCATGTCCCCCCTTCCACTGCTCGCTCAACTAACCAGCCACCTATTCTAGTTACCAGATTGCTACTTATACCCGCATCTCCAGCCCCCATGAGACCAAGAAAGATTGTACTAATTAGGGCAAATATCACTTGTATAGTCCATAGAGACATACCCCAGGCCACAATTGAGGCGCTGACAGTTGTGGTCTTGGCGTACTTAAAAAGCTTCTTGTTGTTGCGTAACGAAAGTATTGTTTTTCGACCAGGTATGGTGGGTCGTACATTTGGGGTTGAGATAGAGTGCTCAGGCAGATGTGACTTTGCTTGGTCAACAGCTTTTTTGGCGATTCGTTCTTCGCGTTCACGAAGGGTGGGGTTGACTGAGCTCATTAGCCTTGGATCAGCTTCCACATCAGAAACTAGACCCCGACGCTCAACCTTCTGGGCGTTGCGTACCTGGTACTGGTAGGTATTTGGAGATTGCCCTTCGTTAGATTGTCTTTGCGGGAGCGCCATATACGCATAAGTATACTACATGCGTGAACTCTGGTATTCTTCGCGGGCTTTTTTGATTTGGAGAAGTTGAGCTGGGTCAGAGGTGATAATTTGGTTTTCTGTATATGAACCGAGAATTCTAATAGCTACGTGTTTCATACCAACGAAGAATATCCCCTCCCCAACGTTTGATTCTAGAAGCAAGAACTTCTCCTCATCAGTCAGGTTAAAGGTTTTTTGAATGTTATCGATAGCCGTTGGTGACTGCTTCATCAAAAATTGCATTGATGAGTTGGTAATCATTGGTACTCCATATGGGGAGCGTAAGAAGTCGTCCACGTCTTGGGTAATAGTTGCGATACCCAAGTAGTACTTTCTTCCTCGCTTGGCCATACTAAAGAGGAATGAAGCCGTGTCTTCAGATTTCATCATCCACCAAGCTTCGTCGATAACCAGTAAACGCTTAACCATTCGTCGTCTCACTGACCCCCAGATAAAGTTTGTGATGATGTACATCGCAATGGTCTTGAGCTCATCTTCCATGTCTCGTAGTGAGAACACCACAAACTTTTGGTTAATATCAACGTTTGTTGGTTGGTTCATGAACCCAGACCAAGTACCAGAAGTGTACTTTTGTAGTCGAGTAATAAGTGACGCGCTACCGTCCATACCAGCTAGCACCATCTCAAAGTCAGAGAGAAGTGGTGGTTCTTGGCTACCAAAATCTGAGTCACCGGTAATATCCTTTAGGGCATAGGTTTCTTGGATGGCAAGGTCAAGTACAGTCTCCTCTTCGGGACTGAGTCCACCAAGCATCAAACGGAAAAGACCAATTAATTCAATGATGTGACTGCGAAGAATATCGCGCGGATTTTCGTCTGGAAGTGGTGGTGGAAGGTCAAACGGATTAATGTGGTGATCAGAAGAAAGTGAAATATTAAAGAATCTTCCACCAGTAGCTTCAGCTAGATACTCATACTCACGTTCTGGGTCTAGCACAATCACCTCTGTTCCAAACATCAGTGAACGCAAAATCTCGAGCTTCAAAGCGTATGACTTCCCTGCTCCAGAAGTAGCAAAGGTTACAGAATTGTAGTTGGTAAGAGAAAATCTATCAAAGAGTACCAAGGATGAATTGTGGCGGTTTACGCCGTAAAGTACACCAGTGTCAGAAGTTAGGTCAAAAGAGGTAAATGGGAAAAAGCTTGAAAGTGGTGAGGAGTTAAATTTGCTGTGTACCAACAGTTGGTCTGTAGCCAGCGGTAAGGTACTTTGCATACCCTGCTCTTGCTGGAATAGGGCCGGCTTGATGTAGACGAGGCGAGCGTCCAAGATTCCTTTGATGTCATTCTCAGCCTTATTAAGAGCGGCGTCATTTTCGCCGTAGATGGTTATATATAGACCAACATCAAAAAGCTTCTCTTCAGATTGTTGGAGTTTGTCGCGAAGTTCTTCGAGGTTACGGTAAGCGGCTTCGAGTTGCGGGTCTCGCACTTCCCCCTTCTCAGCTTTGATATTTATTTGGCTCTGTACCTCGGCTACCTTTTTCTGGAATTTCTTTAAAGTTTCAGACGTGTCTATAGGATGAATAACAATTGAGACGTCCAATTCCTTTTCGAGATTAAGGATAGGTTCCATCCAACCTTCAGTTAAGTATCGTGGGTAGGCCACGGCGTAATACACCCGGGCACTCATGCCACTGATGTTGATACTACGCGGGCCAATATTTATGGCTGAAGGAGCAATAACGTCAGTCAGTGTAAGTAACTGGTCACTGACTGAAGGCGTACCCTCTACAGGTTGGTTGTTTTTTGGTTGTAGGAAATCAAACAATGCCATAAATAGATACTTAGGTGTTAAATACTGGAGCCGCTCCAGTTGGATCAGTTGGATTATAAATGTGATAGTACAGCTCAACCAAATCTTCAGACTTCAAAGGGATAGTGCGAACACCAATTCGAGACAGTCCTTGTTCGACTACTGATATACGCTGTTCCAGTTGGATGCGATGCTCTTCAAATTGCATATCAGCTGGGGTGGCCTTTTGCCCTGGCGAGAAGAATGACGTAATACCTTTGCTGATGTTGATGGCGGCTGGTGTATAAGGGACTACCACAAAGAAACTTTTACTCATAACATCAACTTCCGAGGTGAAGGTCCGGATAAAGTCCATGTATTCACGGAGCTGAATTCGCATAAGGTCGTTGTCTTGTAGGCTTTCACGGGTAGCAAGTAGTGCTAGGTAAGGTTCGATGTTTAGACGTCTTGATTGCACGTAGATTTGGAGTGAGAAATCTAGAGTATTAAGAAAGCTTTGGAATTGATGCAAAATTGCTTGTTGTTCATCGCCAGATTTCAGGGCAAAGTTAATTGAAGAAGCCAAAAGCACGGAACACATTTGTCCGCTCTTGAGAATAACAACACCATCTTTTATATCTTTGATGGCAACAAAATCTTGTGAAGAGGGAGTGGCTTTTGGCATATTATTCTTTTTTTTGTAAAGCTTCTAATTCGAGGCGTCGTGCTAGTGAGGCGATGTTCTTTGGGGCGTTTAATGGTGAGGCATTTGGAAGTGGAGCGTCAGGAATTTGCGAAGGGGTGAAGTTGTACTTGTGTACCTGATCTTGCTTCTGCTTCCAGAGGTAGAGTTTAGTCCCGCCTAAATAGCCAATGATAGCCTCAAGGAAGAATGAGAACGGTCGGTTGTTAACTGGGTAAAAAGCCAAAGCACCGGCCAGGAGAGCTAGCGGCAAACCAAAGATTACAAAAATAATAAATGGGGTAGTAAAAAATAGTACCACTCCCATCCCTACCCCACCGCCGAGGTAGAGAAACTGACGCCAGGTAAGTGGACCAAAGATTTTGTCTTCAATCTCAATAAATTGTGGGACTTCAAATCGCATGTTTCTATTATACACGCTTCCTCTCCACTCTTTGTAATAATTGAAGTAGACTATCCCCAATTTAAAAAGCCTCCCGAGTGGGAGGCTTTTTAACTTAGCCCTTTATTTACTTTCGTTGATGATTGCGGACTGAGTACTGGTGTAGGTGTCTTCGGTGGTACTGCTGTAACCAATTTGTTTTCCATCACTCGCCATGGTGCGAACAGGATTAATTTGGTGTAGTGACTTTTCAATTTCCGCTAAGTCTTCTTCAATGGATGATTGAGGAAGAGGTGTAGAAGTGACCAATTCTTCCGGTAGAGTAGCCGTACGTACATCGCTTACTATTTGAGCGATACATAGCTTAGCAGTGTCAGGATCAACGCCAAGTTCAACCAATAAGTTCACAATCTCCCCATCTTGTATTGAGCCAAGAGCTAAATAAATATAAGCATTTGAAAAATTTTTCCGTAAATCAGGAGGAAGCACATACTGGACGTATAAAGCATCAACTGCTTTCATTATTTGCTCTGAGTCGATATACAATTTTACTGTATCAGGCGCGGCCTGATACTCTGTAGAAAAACTATCGTGGTACTTGATCCAGAAATTGTTCATAATAATAGTTTATTTTAGTAGCCCAGCATCGAAGCAAATATATCCTCTCTTATCCATTTATTCCACCTATCTTTTTCTTTGATTGGTGTCGATGGGTCTGCAATATAGGTATCAATATTACCCTTTATTGCTACCTTCTCAGCAGTAGTTAAGTTATTCTTTAGCCTTTCTACTATCATAGGAGGCTTAATATATTTGGCCATATTAGGGTCAGAGAAGATACTAGCAGGGAGCTTCCCGACCTCCTTAATGCTCTTATTAAGCAGTTCGGCGCGTTGTGATGTAATTACAGTCGCACTTGGGTTGTGGGCTGTAGATATTGTGCTGCCTCCAGTAGCAATTGCCGCAAATCCAGTCTTGCGGGCGCTCTTAATTTGTTGTATATCTTGAGCACTAAACTTACCTGATTTTTCAAGATTTTCAAAATCACTATCAGAATAATGAACAGCCATGTTAGTAACTTTTCGCAGTGAAGCCGGGTCCCCTTTCTTTAGGTCTTTCAAAGAGTCAGCTACAAGATTCTCTTTTTCTTCTTTGGTCATGTCACGAATTGTTTTGCTCAAGTCTGTAAGTGCTGTCTCTAGATCGGTAGCAGATTTTGTGTTGTCTTCCAGAGTGGTATTAGCGGCATCCAACTCAGCCTTGCGCTTTTCTTCAGCTGCGGTTTGATTAGCTCTTGATTGAGTCTTGGCAGCATAATCCTGCTCAGCTTTTCGACTGGTACCAGTACCGAACTGTGCAGCCGTAGCAGCCGTAGCAGCCCCCCTAGCTTTTCTGTCAACGACGTTGGTCCTAGCAGCTTTTCCTACCCAACCATCTCTAGTTTGTAGTACATTGAGTTTCTTTTCTGCCCAAGCCCCAGTTCTGTTAGCGACTTCACGTCCGGCCAATCTCGGGGCATACGTGGCTACGTTTACCGCTCCCTTCCCTGCACCAACTGCAATTTTTTTGGTTCGGTTGGTAAATCTGCTGGCTGCTTGTCGGCCCATCGATACCGCCGTATCGGCTCCATGTGCTCCCATCTTTTGGGCAACTACCAGTGAAGCGATAAGGAAACCAGCCGTCATAAAGAAGAACGGAATCACCGCACCGAAGTTGTTCCCCACTGTACCGGTTTGTCCTGAAAATACAGCGCCATAACTACCAGTATTCATTCCGTTGGCTCCCTGCATACTAACCAAGACTTGGTTGGCGAAGTACAGCATGAGTAGGTACGCTGGTGCAAAAAAGGCTCGACTCATGAATTTAGTCCAGTAGCTATGTGAGACTGAAGCCATTCCAGGGAAAACCCAGCCCAAGAACATAACTGGAGACAGAATCATGTAGATGATAAGTACAATGTAGCGGATAATCAGCATGATTCCCCCGGCCATAAACACGAAGGCTAGAATGATGTATAAGAACATCGTACTAAAGATATAAGTGTAGCTAGCTGAGCTGCCGGCAATCTTAGACAAAGTTGCTCCAGGGCTAAACAATTCATTAAACCCAAGAATGTTCATGAACGACGAAGAAACAGAGTGAGTCCCGTTCTGTAGTGGAAAGGCTGCAGCAATTTGTGCCGCAGCGATATTTGAGAAGTCGATCACAAACTTTGTGATGAAGAGACTGAAGTTTACCAAGAGAGCAGCGAGTATCAGTGAAATCAGCATGCTGCGCGCTCTTGAGTCACCATTGTTTAGGATTAACTTTAGTCCGATGTACACCAACCCAAAGATAAAGGTAAGGTTGAATACATCACGCACTACTGTCCAGAGGATGTTGACGGAGTTTCCGGTGCCTGATTCGAGGAAGTTGTGTCCAAATCCAACCACGTAGTGAGTTACGGCATAGTTGAGAGTTTGACCACCTAACCAAGCAAAGAAACCGAAGACAGCGTTAACGACGCTCCAAAGGGTTTCTTGAATAAAACTCGTTTGAGCTAAAGCCAGGTGTGGTACAAACAAAACCACCAAAACAGCTGCAATAAGCGCGTTGTGCATTAGGCTGATTTTGTGGAATTTGTTCATAACAATGTGTGTGGTGGTCTAGGTCTTTAGTTGTTCGAGGCGGTGTTGGCTTCAATTGCGTCTAGGGTTGCTTGGGCTTCTTCAGCACGTTGCCGGGCCTCAGGGTCTTCTTCTGGGGGTGGAACTTCTCGGATGTAGCGTTCCCAGTTGTTAATTTGAGCATTTACTAGGGCGTCGTTATGAAGTTCTAGTCTGGCGTACTCTTCGGCGATGGCCTGACGTTCACGTTTAGTTACTTCTGTATCAGCAGCTGGGTCAGGGAGACGGGCTTGGCGAGCGAGAAGATCTTCTACTGCGGCAATATTTCGGTATATGCCGGGTAGGATAGTGATGATTATTTCTGCTTCATCTCGTGCAGCGGCCTTCTGCAGTGGATGAGCTGGGCTACTGGTAGCGGCAAACTCTAGAAGTAATGGATAGGCATGTACTGCTGCATCACGATAGCGTCGTTCTGTAGCAAGAGCTGACTCCATATCTCCGACGAACTCTTCTTGATCTATAGTATTTTCCAAAGCTACATCACCTAAGTATGAGCCGGATTCATATCCTTCGTACGTTTGTCCAGTACCGCCAGATAGGCCTAAGAGTCCAGCGGCACCAGTAATTGCAGTTTGGGTAAGTTGACTAAATAAGGCGGCTAGAATTTCTTGAATTTCGTCAGCCTCAATGAGAACACGACCCCCTACTTCTAGTTGGAAGCTAAGTGCTTCTTGAATAGCTTTTCCTGGTGTTGAAATAACACAGTTTTGCATAGTGCCTTCCCCACCAACAGACTCACAGATTCGACTTGATAGGAAGCCACTACCGTAATTGAGTAGAGTCGATTCACGTTTTTTGGCTTCCTCCACTTTTGATTCCGCTAGACGCTCTGAGGTCAGGTATTGTCCGTAAGCGGTATAGGTCTCTGGCTTGGTGGTAATTTCTAGCCAAGCATCCCAACCACCTTCATTAAAGTTTCCAGACATAAAGCTCTCGATATTTTCTAGAGCTCCGGTAATTGTACAACTTGGAGCGCTGTTATCGCGGGTCTCAGACTTAATGGTGGCCAGTGCAATTCGGACATCAAGTCTAAATGGGTCACATAAGAATGACAGGTCAGCCATTTGCTCTAGGTATAGACCTAAAGTCTCATCAGCAGCATTAAGCAGGAAGCGATCTAGGTCTTGGACAAAGGATGGACTACCCTCAAAACCAGTATTAATCCAGTTAATGATACTGGTAACCATGTTTGAAAGGGTTTGTTTGGCCATGGCCCACATCAATCCATCAAGTGTCAGCTCTTTGTAGTTTAGAGTAGTCTGGAGCCCAGCTGATACTCCAGTTGAAGCGGCGGTTGAGCCAGTTGTACCGGCAGTGACGGTGTTAACAGCAGTGTTGCCAGGATCTGAGATCACACTACCAGAAGCCAGAGCGTGAGCTTCTTTGATTTCATTAAATGGTTGTGGAATGTATGTGGCAGTGAAGGCAACAATCAGGAGGAAGAGTCCTGTGGCGAATTTTTGTACGATGTTGTGAAAAGAATTCATAAAATTTCTATTACCTATTAGTTGCTACCTCTGTAATCCACGAATAATAAAGCCGAATCGTTTCGTTCAAAGGCACTGGCATACGGCAATACCGCCTGGTACATGTTTTCCATCGCGTACACCAGTCCGTCGGCGTCATCCTCGTAGCGCTGTAAGCGAATCAAGCTGACCATTGGGTCTGTGATGGCGCCCTGCATAGCTGAAATATCAATATAGAGCGCCTGGTAGACGTTAATTAAATCCAAATGCATTTTGGCCAATTGGGGTGGAACTACTAGCTTCTGAACTTGTTCAGACATGTTTTTGTAGGCATTGGCGATTACACCGAGCTCCTTTGCGGCCTCAGGACTAGCGGTTTTTAGAAGTTCATCAAGAACTTCAAGCTCAGGACGTGTCCCGGTTTTACCGTAGGTAAGGATAATGTCAGCATGGGAGTTAGCGTAAGTGCGAACCGCTTGGGCTGACGAGTCCTCACCAATCACGATGCTTCTGACGTCAATTATGGTGTCTTTGGCTAGGCTGGTTAGGTTTTTAATTGTGTCATTCAAAACCTGCTCCTCTGTGCGGCCAATTCCGTCGTACCCTTTCATGCGAACGATGTCTTGAAAAAAGTTTACACCAAATTGCTCAGTCACTGTTTCTGGGACAAATGGAGTGGTGGTACTAGTGTTTGACCGGATAGTTTGTGATGGAGTAATAAATGTCTCACGCCAATCTTCTATACCGTCATCGTTAGCATCCTGTACTTCTATAGCAACCCGAGTTGGGGCAGCAGCCACAGTTGCAACACTCTCTGTTGGAACTGAGAGTGTTGGTTTGGTAAATGAACTGAGGGTATATGCACCAGCGACGATGGCAAAGCCTACGACAAAAGCGCCAATGACTCTATTTTTAGATTGGTCATCCATTCATTTATTATAGCAGTTAAACCGCGGACGCTTTCTTAGGTGTGTATATATCTGTGTATGAAATGTGAGTAGCGTGTATTAAGTATGAAACTGCTGTGGATTAGAGTGTGGATAGTTTTTTGGTCAGTAGCAGCCAGTTGTTGAGTGATACATCTTCCCCGCGGATAGTGAGCGACAGGTCAAGTTCGGTAAATACCGTCTCTAAATCATCTCGCTTAAATTTTTCAGTGAGGTTAGCCAGTAGTTGCTTGCGCTTCTTACCTAGGCCAAGATGAAGGATTTCAAAAAAAAGAGCCGTGTATACTCCAATAAAGTGGTCACGATTAATGTTTTTTATAGTCAAAATGGCTGAATCCACCTTTGGAATAGGGTGGAAATGACCCCGGCCGACAGATTTACTGTAAATTGGCTCCCCAAACGCTTTTACAGAAAGCGATAACAGGGATTCTTTTTTGGCGCGGGCGATTCGGACAGCCAGCTCTTTTTGGATTAAAAAGGTCAAAGTAGAAGGCTGAATGGCAGTTTCTAGGAGGGATCGCAGCAAAAAACCTGATAAATAATAAGGAATGTTGGCTACTACCTTAAAAGAGTGGTCAGTAAGTCCAAGATAGTGGGGAGTTATTTCCCTTGCATCGCCATGGTGAATTGATAGTTGACCAGACTCAATTTGTTGGGAAAAGGTACTTTTGAGTGTCTCAATTGCTCTTATATCTGCCTCAACTGCGATGACTCGGGCGCCGGTGGCCAGTAAGGCCTTGGTCAACATACCAGTGCCTGGTCCGATTTCTAGCACTAGGTCGTTGGCCGTAACTTCGGCTGACGCAGCCATCCAGCCCGGCACAATGTCGCTGGTTAGAAAGTTTTGACCCAATGAGCGTTTGTGGGCAAATTTTTCTGGTGTTTCGCCTTCTTTATCAACGGGCTTCCCTCTTAGTTTCCCGTGGTGTTTTGTCATGTCTTCGAGCATACCGACCTAACTCCAAAAGAGCAAGGCCTAGTCTAACCAGACGGTTGTTTCGTAGCCTGAGGAACCACCACGTTCGTTTGGATTTCCACCCTCAATGTATTTGGTACTAATATCGTTTAAGAATGATGAAGGGAGGTTTACTCGCTGACTACCATATATTGTACGAAGATGGGCGTAGGTTAAAAATAGTTTTTTGGCCGCTCGGGTAATGGCTACATAAAACAGCCGCCGCTCTTCTTCGTGATCGATACCAGTGTCATCTAGTCGCTCGTGCGGAAATAGTCCTTCTTCAAGTCCAGAGATAAACACGTATGGGAATTCAAGTCCCTTGGCAGAGTGAATGGTCATGAGTCGAACAGCGTCCTGTTCTTCTTTGTCTTTGAGTTCATCTTGGTCACTTTGTAGAGCAGCTGTTTCGATGAGGGCTTCTACTGCAGCTTCTGGTGACATCTCGTCATAGCGACGACCAAGAGTAACGAGCTCTTGAAGGTTTTCAAGACGTGAGAGATCTTCCTCCGTGCCGCTCTTCTTAAGTTCAACTTCAATGCCGGTCCGCTTAATAATAAATTTAAGCGTTTCAGATAATGGCTTGGTCCGAGCTTCGTCGGCGATGTCCATCATCATTTGGTCAAAGCGCTCAACTTTTTCTAGGGTCGCTCCTTTGAGTTCAGATCGCTTTCCCTCAACTACTTTTAGCATGGTTACCTTACCGATGCCGCGCGGTGGTTCGTTAATTACCCGCACCAAATCAGCGTTACTGCCAGGGTTCAAAGCGAGACGTAAGTAAGACAACACATCCTTAATTTCTTTGCGTTCATAGAACTTGGTGCCGAGAAGCTGGTACGCCACTTGGTAATTTAAGAAGGCTTCTTCCAGGGCGCGTGATTGGAAGTTAGTGCGGTACAAGACAGCGATATCAGTTGGATTGGCACCGGCTTCGATAAGTGACTTCGCAGTTAAGGCGATGTACTCAGCTTCGTCTTGTCCGGTCATGGCCGCGTAGAGAGTGATCTTATCCCCCTCTTCGTTGCTGGTAAATACTTCTTTGGCTACACGATTTTTATTCTTCTCAATAATTTCATTTGAAGCGGCAATGATGGTCTTCGTTGAGCGGTAATTTTCTTCAAGCAAAATAGTTTGGGCGCCAGGAAATTCACGTTCAAATTGTAAAACGTTTTTGATGTCAGCACCGCGCCATGAGTAGATGTTTTGATCAATGTCCCCCACTACGCAAACGTTGGCTTTTTCGCCAGCGAGAATTTTAGCAATTGAAAACTGCACTGCGTTGGTGTCTTGGTACTCATCCACATGGATGTACTTAAAACGATTTTGTAGGGTCTCTCGAACCACCGGATTATTTTTTAAGAGGCCAAGAGTACGGATAAGAAGGTCGTCAAAATCTAGTGCATGTTCAGCGTGAAGGATTGATTCGTAGTGCTCCCAGACATTGGCAGCGACCTGATCAGGAAAAGTACTGGCTGACAATTTATACTCAGGGGCAGTAATGGCGTCACCTTTAGCTCGAGAGATTTTGCTCAGGATTTTCTTTGGTTCAAATTCTTTAGGGCTATAGCCAGCTTTCTCAACAGCAGACTTTACAGCCCGGAGGGTGTCAGAGCGGTCATAGATGGTGAAGTGGCGAGGTAGGCCAAGTTGGTCATGAAACTCTCGCAAAATTCGTACTCCAAGAGCGTGAAAAGTCGTCACGACCGGTAGTGAGTCTACCGCCGCTCGTTCACTTGGTGGGTACTTTTTGATTAACGCCTCCACTCTTTCGCGCATTTCTTTGGCGGCTTTGTTGGTAAAAGTAACGGCCAAAATATTATATGGAGCTGTGCCTCGGTGTATGATGTGCACAATCCGATGAGTAATTACACGGGTTTTTCCAGACCCGGCGCCAGCAAGGACCAGAAGCGGTCCCTCAGTATGGATAACGGCGTCACGTTGTTTGCTGTTTAAACTTTCAAGGTATGGGAATCCTGTCATATATATGTATAGGAGAACACTATACCATGCCTACCCGAAGGGCCTGTTCCTGTCCTGGGTCCAAAATACAAAGCATTTATACTGTAATGTCAATACTAATTATTTGGCTTCAAATAAGGTTTAAAAACATCCTTTTTCCTTTCCAGTACAAATGTGTATTCGTCAATTGCGCTTAAGTCTTGGTCTAGTAGAATTGCCGTATACCAAAAAAGGTACAGAGTTCACTAAGAAAGTCGCAAGACTTCTTTTTATTTCCGAAATTTTCCGTAGCGGTTGTATGAGCGGTGAGTCCATAACAAACTTCGTATAAAACCCACAGTAGAAGATTCTGATTCAAGCGTACGTGGAAGCGTATCCGTTCAGATGACATATCAAGCCGACACTATTTCTCCGAAGAGAGCTTTTCTAGAATATCTCGCAGTGTTGCTCATTATTATTATTCCAATCTCAGTACAAGCTGGGATTTTTGGCGGTGCTGATACAGCTGAAGCCAAAGACACTAACCTTTCAAATGTAGAGAACAGTAAATCTGCCATCGATGTGTCAGTTTTGTCTGCTCAGCAAAACCCAAATCCGCAAGGCGCTCTTGGTGGGGCTGAGGTATTAGTTAACGAAGACACTCTCGTATCTTCAGGTCCGGTTGGAGCTGATGTGATTGCAAGTACCAAAGCCTCTTCAGGCGAGATTAGCGTGTACACTGTGCGCAGTGGCGACACCCTCTCTCACATCGCTGAGATGTACGGAGTAACTACAAACACCATTCTCTGGGCCAACGATCTTCCGCGCGCTACTAGTATTCGCGAGGGACAGACACTTATTATTTTGCCGATTGCTGGAGTGCGTCACACAGTTGTGAAGGGTGACACTATTAATTCCCTTGCCAAGAAGTACGATGGCGATGCAGAAGAAATCACTTCATACAACGAGCTTTCAGCTGATGATGGACTTATCGTCGGTTCAATCATCGTGATTCCTGGTGGCGCTATCCACACTGCTCCAGTAGTAGCTGCTCAACCGGTTCGTACCTCAGGTTCAACTTCGGTCTCAGGCGCAGGTTGGTTATCACACCCAGTTCCAGGAGCTATTAAGACACAAGGTATTCACGGCTATAACGCCATCGACCTAGCGGCTGGAGCAGGAACCTCAATTAGAGCAGCTGCCGGCGGAGAAGTTATAGTTTCAAAGAGTTCAGGCTGGAACGGCGGATACGGACAATATATTGTAGTGAAGCATGCTAACGGCGCTCAAACACTTTACGCTCACCTTTCACAAAATCACGTTGGAGTTGGAGCTTATGTCAGTCAAGGAGAAGTGATTGGTGCTATGGGTAACACTGGCCGCTCTACTGGTACCCACCTTCACTTTGAAGTCCGTGGTGCTGGCAATCCATTCTAAGAGAGTCCTCAAATTAAAAAACTCGCATCAATTGATGCGAGTTTTTTAATTTTGGATGCGGTACTGTAGCGCCTCAAGCACATGTTTGGTCTCTAGCTCTGTGCTCTCATCCAGATCAGCAATGGTGCGGGCTACTTTTATGAGACGGTGGTAACTGCGAGGCGATAAGTTTAGTTTTGTTGAAGAAAGTTTTAATAAATCAGATACTTCGGGAGACAGGGTGATGGTGTGATCAATATCACGACTAGTCATCTCAGCATTGGTGGCAATTCCCCGTTCACGGAAGCGGGCAGCCTGCGTCTGTCTGGCGATAGAAATTGCCTTTCTTGCTCGACTGGTCTCTCCTTCAGATCGTTTAAGGTTGGCAAGGGTTTCGTAATCAATATGTGGCACTTCTATCCATAAATCAATTCGATCTAGGATTGGTCCAGATATCTTACCTTTGTAGGTTTCTCGCATTGCTCTAGCTAAGTTAACGGTGCCATCTTCCGCTCCTCGGTATGGATTCATGGCTGCCACCAAAATGAAATCTGCTGGAAAAAGTGCAGTGCCTTGGATACGAGAGATGCTCACTACCCTGTCCTCTAGTGGTTGACGTAGTGCATCCAGTGAACGTCTGTCAAACTCAGGAAATTCATCCATAAATAGTACTCCTTTGTGCGCTAGCGTGACTTCACCAGGCTTAGGATTGGCTCCGCCTCCTACAAGAGCGGTGTGTGAAGCGGTATGATGCGGAGTACGAAATGGTGGAGTGCTGGTGATTCCGCCTTCATGCCCACAAAGTGAATTGATGGCTGTGACCGCCAACATGTCCTCGCGCCCAAGTGGGGGGAGTAGTCCCTGAAAAGCACGAGCGAGCATTGTCTTGCCTGTGCCAGGCGGCCCAACTAATAGTATGTTATGTCGTCCGGCGGCAGCTATGGTAAGGGCACGCTTGGCACTTTCTTGGCCTTTGATATCTTCAAGTACCACTGAGCCATCATTCCAAATGTTTTCATCAATGATTGTTAGGGGTTGAGGGGTAAGTTTGGCGTGGTCAGGTCGACTACCGTCTAGGTGGGCCAGAACAGATTGCAGATTTTTGGCAGGATAAATAGTAATGCCATCAATTAAAGCAGCTTCGGTGGCGTTGTCGGCTGGAATAATAATTTCTTTATAGCCATTTTCTTTGGCAGCCATGACCATATTAAGAACGCCGCGTACGGAGCGCACGCTGCCGTCTAAACCAAGTTCCCCTACCAAGAGTATGTCTTCGGGCACAGTAATTTCTCCAGCTGCAGATAGATAGGCAATGGCAATTGGTAAATCAAACAGCGGCCCCTCTTTCTTTAAATCAGCTGGCGATAATGAAATGGTGATCTTTTGGTTTTTGCTTTTAGGTGACTCAAAACCAGAATGTTTGATAGCGCTACTGATACGATCTTTAGATTCTTCAATGGCTTTGCCTGCCAGACCGACAATTGAAAACGAATGCAGACCTCGTGAGAGGTCTGCTTCAATCCGGATAATAGTTCCGGAAAGTACATGCGGCTGGACAGTGTGAACAAGCGCGAGCGACATGAGTTGTTTATAGTGGCAACTGCCCTTCTTCATCCATGTGGGTCATACAGGTTCGGGCGTCTGGTTTAAACTGCAATCTTTTTTCTTCAATTGGCTCACCAGAAACTTCACACATGCCGTATGTACCGGCTTCAATCTTGGCCAAGGCTCGTTTGATGTTACGGTAGTCTCGTTCAAGATCAGAAAGTGTCGCTCGTCTTTCATTCCAGGCTTCAACTGAGTCAGCATTGGTGTTCTCATCAGCATCGACAGCCACATCTTCTTCGTCAGGAATCGCTTCCCAGTTGTCAGTTGCTTCATCAAGTGTTCCGATAGTCTGCAGTTCAGTAGTTACTGCTACTAACATTTCTTCTAACTTGGTCTTGTGGAGAGTAAAGTCTGACATAAAGAGTTTATTTTAAAAGGGTGGTTAATTGAGCAAAGCTCGCACTGTTGGTGGTAATGACAATAGTACCAGAAACAATGCCATAGAGTAATCGTTCTGATCCATTGATATTTTTAAGTATTCGAACATCAGTCCCGCCAATGGTTGCGTCCAAGAAGGAATCAGTAGCTTCAGGTGCAAGAGACATAAGCGTTGTGAGGTCGCTATACATAGTACTTTCCCACATCAGGAGACCGCCACGGGCTGCAGTTTCGTCTTTAATTTTTAGTAGTAAGTAGGGAGATTGGTTGATATAGCCTACACGCACAGCGCTGATGGTTTGAGCAAAGTCTGGTGCTATTTCAAGCGGAAGTGCAGAGATAATTTGTGTTGGTGAGACTACTTCTGTACTACCTATAGTTGAAGTGAACATAAATACACCTTGTGTTGTGTTCCGTTCATTTTGCAGGCTTTCAAACGCTTCGGTAATTGAATCAGTGGTAATCGTGTAGAGTAAAAGCGTTCTGACTTCAGTGTCGTTGAGAAGAGTGTCTGGTACCGGTGTATTTGATAGGACTGCCCCATCTTTGTAAAGCATGAAGTAACCTGTGGCGCCGAGTGTGGCGATTAATACAACAAAACCTGAGATTGATAAGGTGAGCGTATTGGTGTTGATTTTAAGTAGATCAAAGCGACCTTTTTTGACAGGGTTCGTTTTTACAGGAACTGCTACTGGTACTTCCTCTATTACATCCACTTCGTCTTCTTTCGGTGGTGTTTGAGGTACTTCTGGCACCTCTTCTACTTCGTCTATCGCAGCAACGGCCGGCAAGTTAACTTCGGGCGCTGCGGCTCTGACAGTAGCAGCCCAACGGTTATCGTCAGGACCATCAGTTTCTGTCTCGGTCTCGTATATTGGTTCAGGTTCAGGCATTACTTCTGTTGGCGTCGCGCGGAAACTTTTGCGGGCCACCATCTGAACATTGCTAATCTTTTGAGTGGTGGTCTCAGCTAGGAGTGCAAAGCCTGGTTCGGTGTTGGCTGTCCAGATAGTATCTGGCTCATCATCCCTCAAGGCTTTTGCTGCAGCATTTGCCTTTCTCTCCAAGATGCGTTCCTGGATTGAGCTAAAGTCAGACGAGGCGAATTTACCAGTTTTTGAAGTAGCCTTTTGGATAATGCCCTTGCGACGAGTAGTGTCTGGGACGGTGTACTTTGGTATTTTCTTGGCTTTGTATCCTCGTTTCTTAGCTAAGAACCAGTCATGAATCGAATTGATGATGGCTGGTATGAGCTTAAACTCATCATGTTTGGTGTCAGTAATGATGGTGGCAGCAGCCCCATCTTCATTGTCCATGATGATGGTAGGGTCATTTTTTGTTGGGGTAATTGGCTTAAGGGCAGGTACTTCTTTTGGTGCCTTTTTGGGTACTGGTTTAGAAGCCGGTACTTCAACCCTACTGACTTTAGTAGTAAGAGTATCAGAAGCCCGAACAGGCTCCTTGTCCATTTGCTCCGCTGCTTCTACCACAGCCGGTTCTGCGGCGGCACTGGCCTTGTGATTACGATTACTATCCAAATCTTTGGCGTAAGTCCGTATGGCGGCGAGTTTAGTTGGTGCTTTGGTTTCCGTATCCATTACAACTAGTATCTCACACTACAACCTCTTTGTGGGAGACCGCTGTGGCTTTATTCTGACTTTTCTAGACCCCGCTTACTCGCAAATTCAGGGTCTGCTTGTTTGATTGATAGTCCAATTTTACCTTCCTCTATCTTGCTAACTATTACTGGAACAGTTTCCCCAACAATGAGCACACCTTCTACTTGCTCGATTCGGAATGGAGCTATTTCTGAAATGTGAATTAGCCCCTCATTATAGGTGTCTAGTTTAGCGAAAGCGCCAAAGGTAGCGAGTTTGGTAATTACAGCGTCTACCCTATCTCCAACTGAGTAACGTTTAGTCAGTGCTTTAATTCTTTCGGCCGCGGCTTCAGCAGTGCCGTTCTTGCCAGTGATATAGACTCGACCGTCGTCTTCAATGGCAATTTCTTCTACTCCAGTATCGGCCTTGATGCCGTTAATGGTTTTGCCGCCGCCTCCAATCACGAGACCAATTTGCTCAGGTAAAATTTGGAGTGAAATAATCTGCGGTGCTCGCGGAGAGATGGAGGCGCGAGGGGTGGCTAGTTCGGCGGTCATCACCGTTAGGATTTGAAGTCGAGCAAGTCGCGCTTTTTCGAGAGCTTCAGCGAGAACTTTAACTGGGATACCATCTACCTTTACATCCATTTGGATAGCCGTCACTCCCTCAGTTGTGCCAGCCACCTTAAAGTCCATGTCACCAAATTCATCTTCGGGTCCTTGGATGTCAGTTAAGAGAGCGTACTTCCCGTCTTTCATCATGACACCAGAGGCAATTCCGGCGACTGGCCTTGTGATGGGCACTCCCCCGTCCATGAGCGCAAGAGTAGAGGCGCAGACAGACCCCATTGAACTAGATCCGTTACTAGACATGGTCTCAGAGACTAGTCTAATGGTGTAGGGAAATTTATCAGCTGAAGGGATAACTGGTACTAGTGCTTTTTCGGCCAAAGCTCCATGTCCAATCATTCGTCTGTTAAACCCGCCGACGCGACCAGTCTCACCGACTGAAAACGGTGGAAAGTTGTAGTGGTGCATAAACTGCTTTTTGCCGTCACGCTCTTCCATAGTGTCTATCATTTGTGCCGCTTCTGGTCCGCCAAGAGTTAGGGCTGAAAAAATGCGAGTGCCGCCACGATAAAATATGCCTGAACCATGCAGTACTGGCGATACTCCCCCAGCCTGCGCGTATAGTTCGCGAACATCATCCATACCTCGTCCATCAGCGCGAAGGTTTTTTTCTACCGCACCAAGGTGTAGTTCTAGATCAACCATCTCCTCAAAGAGTGCGCTGGCAGCCTTTGGTTCCTCAAGTGCGGCAGTGGCATTTAGGAATTCTTCTTTAAGCTCGTAGATATGATCCTTCCCAGCTCGGTTTGAGAACAAGGTGGCACGTAGTTTTTCGGCAAAGTTATTTTGAAAGTATTCTGTGACTGTTGCTGGAGTTTCAGGTGCTTCAATGACACGTTTAGGCTTCCCGATTTCAGCAATAATAGTTTTCTGGAATTTTTCTAGTTCGGCGTGATTACTTGTTGCGGTCTGGAGAAGAGCTGTGACATCCGTTTCGTTACATTCGTAGGCGGCCGTCTCAATCATATTGATGTTGCCATCTTTACCGCAAGCTAAGACTTCGATATCCAAATCACCCACACTTCGGTCTAGGTAGGTTGGGTTTTGGATAATTTCACCAGTGGCTTTATTGCGGGCAAGACGTACTACACCAACTGGTCCGTTCCATGGAATGTCAGATACACCAAGTGCAAGTGAGGCGCCAACAACACCGAGGATGTCAGGATCATCTTCACCGATAGCTAGTACGGTTATTACCACCTGCACATCTATCTTGAGGTGAGATGGAAAAAGTGGACGAATAGTGCGGTCGACGATGCGAGCAGAAAGTACTGCTTCATCACTTGGTTTCCCTTCGCGGCGCATAAACCGACTACCCAAAATTTCTCCCGCGGCATAAAACTTTTCTTCGAACTCAACTGAGAGTGGAAAGTATGGTAGACCCGCGTTATCGTTTTTGCCCATGACCGCTGTGACAAGGACAACTGTTTCTCCGTACTTAATCATCACTGAACCATTAGCCTCTGCAGTAAGGTCGTTAAATTCCGCCGTTAAGGTTTTTCCTCCGAACTCAGTTGTGTAGATTTTTCTTTGCATGTGTAATCGTCTATGAGTGGGACATGTTTTAGATCTCAAGTTTTGAAATCTACCTACACATCCCCCTCGTTTAGTAATACATTGAGCATAACAAAATAGCCGATGGGTACAAGTACCCATCGGCTATTTTTGTTTCCTATCGCTTGTTGTCTTTGTTTCCACGCTCTGGTTGCTTCCGAGCTTGCGGTCGCTTTTTGCTCATCTTGTAACCTATCAAAAATTCGTGTGGGTTTTCATCCATATCAATGAAGTCGTCGACAACTTCACGAAGTCGTGAAGAAGCTGATCTACCAAATGTGATGACTTCAACCTGACACCCTTGGTTTTTGACATACTCCACTAGCGGGATAAAATCGCCGTCGCCGGACGCGAGAACAATTGAGTCAACTTTGTTGGCAAGCTTGATAGCGTCAATCGCTAGTCCAACATCCCAGTCGGCTTTCTTGGCCCCTCCGTAAAAAATCTGCAGGTCTTTGGTTTTGATTTCGATACCGACTTTTTCAAGTGCCTCAAAGAAAGCGCTCTCTTCCCCACTCTCCGTGTTTACCACGTAAGAGAGGGCGCGGATAAGTTTTCGTTCCCCAAGCGCAGCTTTTACAACTGCAGCAAAGTTCACTTTTGATTTGTATAAATTTTTCGCACTATGGTAGAGATTTTGTGTGTCTATCAAAATTGCGACCCGTTGTTCGGGGTGGCGTATAACACTCATATTGTATAAATATAAAAACTAATAATACTTTTAAAATAACCGTCGCCTCACTCAACTATACCGTGAAAAATAAAAATGCTCCAGAGAGGAGCATTTTTATTTAGCGCTTAAGACCAAGTTTCTTGATGAGAGCATTGTATGACTTCTCATCTTTCTTCTCGAGATACTTAAGGTGCTTTCGTCTATCAGCTACCATCTGGAGCAAACCGCGACGTGAGTGAAAGTCTTTCTTATGCTTGCGCAAGTGAGTTGAAAGTTCTTCAATCTGTCGTGTAAGGAGTGCTACTTGTGCTTCTGGAGAACCAGTATCACTATCGTGACGACGGTTGTCCTTTAAGACGTTTTCTTTTACTCGTTTTGTTAACATATATATGTATGAAGCGGCCCCTTGTATTAGATACGCACCGAAATGCTTACAGGTAGCTCGCAGTAATAACCGCGAAGGTTGTATATACTATAGCATAGATTTTTATATTTTGCAAGCTAGACCGCTGGTTTGCCTGTTTGTCAAAACAGTGTCGGGATAGACGTTGTATACTGTAGGTATGACTCTCATGGAACTGAAACGACAATTTTTAGAGTATCTCGAAATCGAGAGGGGACGTAGTGTAAAGACGGTTGAGAACTATGATCGGTATATAAACCGCTTTTTTGAGTTTTCCAAGGCCAAAACACCGAGTGATGTCACTGAGGAACAGGTCCGTGAATTCAGACTTTTCCTAAATCGCCAAGCTGGCACCAAGGTTGGTGGTAGGGTCGAACCCATGAAACGTCGTACTCAGAACTATTACCTCATAGCACTTAGGGCGTTTCTCAAGTATATGCGTAAGCGAGGTGTGAGCTCACTTTCTCCGGAACGCATTGAGTTGGCCAAAGTACCAGAGCGCTCACTTGATTTAATCTCCGCCTCTGAGCTCGAACGCCTACTAAACGCACCACCAGTTAGTACCATTGAAGGTAAGCGTGACCGGGCAATTCTCGAGCTCCTCTTCTCCACCGGCTTGCGTATCTCAGAGCTCTGTTCCCTCTCTATCGATAGTGTAGACCTGTCTCGGGATGAGTTCTCTGTCCGAGGAAAGGGAGATAAAGTTCGGGTGGTGTTCCTCTCTGAAGACGCCCGTACCGCTATCAAAAACTACCTGGCTGGACGGAAGGATATGGAAGATGCCCTCTTCATTCGGTACGGACGAAAGGCTCATATTGGTGAAGACGCCCGCATCACGCCGCGTACTGTCCAGCGACTTTTGAAACTCTACGCCACCAAAGCCGGTATCACGCGTAAAGTGACTCCCCACGTTATTCGTCACAGCTTCGCCACCGACCTTCTCAGTAACGGCGCTGACCTTCGCTCGGTGCAAGCCCTCCTCGGTCATGCGCATATCGGGACGACTCAAATCTACACCCACGTCACTGACGCTCATCTGCGTGAGGTTCACAAAAAATTTCATACCAACCGCAAAAAATAAAAACCTCAGGCAACTGCCTGAGGTTTTTATTTTAACGAGCTAGAAAAGTTTTATGAGTGCTTGAATGCCTGCTTGGTTTCGCTGCCATTCTGAACTCGTGCGAGTCTCGAGCTCAACTGTAATTGCGGGAATTCCAATTGAGGCTAACCAACCCTCCGCGTCACCACTAATTGGATAGGCATCAAATGATGAGACCTTGTTGTAGTTGGCTGCGTCAGCATACGCATTCATGATGGCGAGAGTTTGTGGCAAAATCCCGGCTTCACATTCAGACGCGTAGACTGTGTTCGCTTGGCTGTGCCAAAACACTACTGCTGCCGGACTCTCGTTTTCAACTACTCGTCTAAGTGTCTGCGCTTCTGGTTCGGAGAACGCTCCTGTGCCCGCACTGACGACTTTACTTCGCCAAGTACTTTCTGGTTTCCACTTACAATCGAAGTTACGATTGAGATCTACATCGTTCGCGTTGAAGCGACCACGACCAGTCGTGTGGGCATCGTTTGGTGGAATTTCTGATGCGATAAATTTTCCACTTGTACCTACTACCTCAAATAGTCCGTCGGGATTAAGAGTTGGGATAATCACAAATCGCAGATGTGCAGGTACGATGAATGTACCAGCTTCAAGTACGTCGATAAATTCATAGGCCAAGAGTGTGCTGTTCCATTCGTATCCTCCATGTACTCCTCCGACAAAAAGTAGAGTGGTACTACCTGTTCCATATGCGTAAGTCTCGATGATACGACCTTCAACTGAAGTGCCGACCACTGCATTCTTCGGAATTGGAGTTGGCTCCACTTCGACTACTGGTGCTGGTTCTTCTGTCACCACGGTAGCTTCTTTATTGGTCAACATGAAGATACTAATCGCAAACACAATTAGTGTAAGAGATAGGGCAACGCCAATAATTTTATTATTTCCGGTCGGCATTATTCAGCGTACTTACTGAGCATGGCTTCTAGGCCAGCTACGTTCTTACTAAACTCAGTGTCGGTGTGGTTAGTGAGAAGTACACTGATGGCTGGAATTTTTTGACCAGCAAACCAGTTGACCATGTCGCCGGTGATTTGATAGTAGTCGAATTCTTCGTGGGCGGTATAACCAGCGGCATCAGCAAATAGGTTGGTAAGCTCTCTGGTCTCAGTAGAGATGCCGTTGTTGCAACTTGAAGAGTACACTCCCCCGGCCGCACTGTACCAGGTAACACCTGCTGCGGGTTTGTTTGCTTCTACATAAGCTCTTACAGCAGCACTTTCTGGTTCAGAGAATGGAGTGTCTCCACCACTGACGCTGCGGTTTTGCCAAGTACCAACTGATTCCCATTCACAGTCAAAGTTTCGATTGATATCAACCTCGTTGGCGTTAAAGCGTCCAGTGATACGAACTGTTTCTGCGGTATTCACAGCTGAAGCCTTGAACAGTCCGGTGGTTCCGGTCACAACCTTAAGTCCATCTGGATTTAAGACTGGGATAATTGTCACCTTTACGTTCTCGGGAACCTTATCCTCATTTTCTTCGAGCCAGTCAATGAGCTCAAACGCTAGGAGACTCGTGTTCCAAGAATACCCGCCATGGATACCACCAATAAATAACAGTTCGGTTTCACCAGTACCAAAGTGGTAGGCAGTAATTACCTCTCCCCCGGCTGATGTGCCAAGTACACTGGTTGGTTCGTCCGAAGCGGATTCTTCGGGCGTGGTGGTCGCTTGCTCCGGTTGTGCTTCTGGTGTTGCGCTGGTCGGAGCGGTTGGGGTAGTAGATTCGTTTTCGACCAATTGACTGTCTTCGCTCATGAGCATATAAACTCCTCCACCAACTAGGATTAATATGGCCACTGCAATTAAAATAATATTTTTCATAGACTCTTATTGTATGCCGATTAGTGGCACTTGACCACCTTTGCATTCGTAACCCTTCGCACCTCGGAACACTCACGTTATAGGCACCACGATTTTCTCCGGCGTACGTACAGGTGCGCTATATGAAAAATCATTTGCCCATGCCTTGTATTTGGGCGGGTGTGGAGTTACCAGTGGATATCTTTATCTTTGGTATATTTTGTGGTTTAATGTTGTCAGAGTCAGTTCCGCTAAGTGACACTTTTTTACAGAAAGGGGGTTGTCATGAAGACAATTGAAGAATTTGATTATTTCAGGGATGTGCCTCTGGTGGCAGTTCAACAGATGGACACACCAGCAGCACGTTTGAGTAAAGGTATGTATGAAGTTTGGATTAAGCCAGCTGGAAATGCGGCCATGTCCACTGCCTTCGCTCTCCTTTTGCTGCATCACTACCAAGGAGTCAACGACGATGAGTCATTGCTGGAACCGGTGTCCAAGTATGATCGCTTGGCCTCCGAGTTCGTCCCCGGGGTTCCCTCTGCCGCCGTTGGCTTCCGCTTCTCGCTTCTTGATACCGCAAACGGCCCAGTCGTTTCGGCGGTCTTCGGAAAAAAGTCGGACATGAGTGATTTCGACGATGTCTGTCTGGAGGCATCAGATTGACCGCCCAACAAAAACCGCCGCCAGATAAATGTCTGGCGGCGGGCTTTCGTTTTTATATTTTAAGCAGCCAGTTCTTCGGCGCTAAAGTCAGCTCGAGTTAGTTCGATAGTGCCCCCTTTTGTGGCACCACCACTAATGATGAGTTGCGCAATTTTTTCTTCAACTACATCTTGGATAACTCGTTGCATTGGCCGTGCCCCAAACTGCGGACTGTATCCCTTTTCAACTAAGATATCCATCAGGTCACGGTTTACTATGAGCTCATATCCTTGATCTTTGACTCGTTCGTATAGTCCGCGGAGCATGAGTCCAGCTACTTGCCCCTGTTCTTCTTGTACAAGTGGTTCGAAGATAATGGTGTTATCAAAGCGGTTGATGAGCTCGGGTCGGAAGATACCTTCCTTAATAATATGATTGATAATTTCAGCAGAAAGGGTCGATAGTTCTTTTCTTTGTTCGATAGTCTTTAGGATTAGTTGGCTGCCGGCATTTGAGGTGGCGATAATGATGGTGTTGCGTGCGTTTACTTTGTCTCCCCTCGCATCGGTGAAGATGCCTTCATCAAGAACCTGCAAGAAAATGTCATGGACTGACTGGTTCGCTTTTTCTAGTTCATCAAGAAGAAGAACTGAGTATGGGTGTTCGCGAAGCATATCTGGCAAAATCCCAGAGGTGACACCGTCACCAATTAGTCGCTCTAAGGCATCTCCCCCACTAAACTCAGACATGTCGATACGGTGCATGTTAGTCTCACTACCAAAGAAGACGTGAGCAAGAGCTTTGGCTGTTTCGGTCTTTCCTACACCGGTTGGCCCCAGGAACAAGAATGATCCAATTGGTTTGTCACTAGACTGAATGCCGGCGCGAGCGCGACGCATAGTGCGTGCAATAGCATCAAGCGCGCGCTGTTGTCCAATAACCCTCTCATGTAGTGTGTCTTCTAGATTAAGAAGTAAGTCTCGTTCAACTTCGCCGATTGGTCCAGTTGGAATGCCGGTCTTCT
>CAZBJN010000002.1:0-35972 GCA_964492305.1 uncultured Candidatus Saccharibacteria bacterium
GGAGACGAACAAATATACTTAGTGATTCGTGACCGAACTTCCTGGCGAGAGCACAAAAGGCCGGCCCAAATGCTTTCGCATTTGGGCCGTTGTTGTTTAGTATTTTTCCTCTCGCAATATCTTCTCCATTGCCTTACCCTTAGCTAACTCATCAATTAGCTTATCGAGGTAGCGGATTTCTTGCATGAGCTTATCTTGAATTTCTTCGACGCGAACACCACAGACGACGCCAGTAATTAACTTCCGTGACGGATTAAGTAGGGGAGCTTTAGCAAAGAAGGTTTCAAAGTCCACGGACTTCTTTATCTGAGCGTTGAGCTCTTTCTGGCTATAGCCAGTCTGCCAACGAATGATTTTGTCTACTTCAGCTTTGGTACGGCCCTTTTTCTCGGCCTTGGTGATGTACAAGGGATACACTCTCGCAAAGCTCATGGTGTAGATTTTGTGCTTTTCCATGTATAAATTTTAGCATTATTTAGAAACTTCAATAAACAAAACCACCTACGTATGTAGGTGGTTTTGTTTGATTTATTAATTACTCACTCCGTAGCGCATCCACTGGCTGAAGCTTGGCGGCATTGCGAGCAGGGTAGAGACCAAAGATGATACCGACTGCAAAGGAGACAAAAGCAGCTAGTATAATCACCTCGGTATTTACCAGGACTGAAATAATTTCACTATCAGCAAAGATAGTATTGGCGACCTTGGCGGCGCCAAGACTAAGCATGATACCGAGTAGTCCACCAAGGCTAGTGAGGGAAACAGACTCAACTAGTATCTGAAGCATAATGTCACGATCACGCGCTCCAACCGCTTTGCGGAGACCAATCTCGCGTGTGCGTTCAGTTACAGTAGTAAGCATCATGTTCATGGTACCGATACCTCCCACAAAAAGCGCAATCCCGCCGACGATACCAAGAAAGACACTAATCATTTGGGTGGTTTCTTCAGCACTTTCGATAAATGACTGTGAGGTTTCGACACTAAATACATCTTCGCTATCGGCCGCAAGTTGGCGTGAAGCATTAAGTGATTTGAGAATGGCTTGCCCGGCTATTTCAAAGTAGCTGGCGTCTTCAAGCAGGATAGCAACGGATGAAAAGTTTTTGCTGCTGGTGAGGGTGCCAATGGCTTTGTGGTACGGAACCAAGATAACACCGTCGCCGCGCGTAAAGCTCATGGAACTTGATTCAATAATACCAATTACGGTGAAAGTTTGTCCACTGACTGTGATGTCTTCACCAAGTACAGCTTGCCCAGTTTCTTCACTGACTGCTTCGGCAAAACCATCAGACACTACTGCTACTGCTTCATCAAAGTTGCGGTTGGTGAAATCAAACACTTCACCAGAGACTAAGGTATAGCTTTGGACTTCAGCGTAGTTACCAATGGCAACTTGGATGGTGGGGGAGAAGTCGGTATTGGCCGCGATGACGGTAGAGTTATTTATCTGCGCCAGGGCGAGTGAGTGGGCAACATATGGTTGCTCGGCAATCCAGGTGAAGTCGCTCGGAGCGATTTCGCCCGAGATGGTGATGTCGCCTTGAGCAAAAGAACTAAAGCGATCCATCACATTGGCGGACAGTCCTTCACCAAGTGCGAGCATGGCGGTTACTGAGAAGATACCCACCACAATACCGACAATCGTCAAAAGTGAACGGAGTAAATTACTGCGCAGTGCTTGGAGTGATTCAGAAATTAGAAAGCGGGTTTTCATATAGTGGTTTGGTTATTGATTTCACCAACTTCACCGTCCTTGATAGTAATAACACGGTCGACTACTTCGGTAAGAGAATCATCGTGAGTCACGATAACAATGGTGGTGCCGTATTCAGTGTTGAGGTAACGGAGTGCATCAATAATATTGTCTCCAGTCTTGGAGTCTAGATTACCGGTCGGCTCATCAGCTAGAAGCAGTTTCGGGCGAGCTACTAGGGCACGCGCAATTGCCACTCGTTGTCGCTGTCCGCCGGAGAGCTGGTTGGGTCGTTTGTGCCAATGACTTTCCTCTAGTGAAGCACGCTTAAGAGCATGAGTGACATACTCGTCGTAGTCTCCAGTAAAAGAGCGCTGATACAAAAGTGGCAGCATTACGTTTTGGTAGACCGTCTTGCCTGGGAGGAGATGAAAGGACTGAAAGATAAAACTGATTTTGGTGGAGCGAAGTTCAGCTAATTCATCTTCGGTAAAGTGACTGATATTTTTGCCTTCAAAAAAGTAGTTGCCGCTAGTGGCTATATCAAGTCCGCCGATAATATTCATGAGGGTGGATTTTCCTGAGCCAGATGGGCCAAGGATGGCAATCATGTCTCCCTCAAAGATGGTTAGTGAGACATCATGTAGGACTGGTACTTCAAGGCCGCCGGCCAGGAAAAAGCTTTTGTGAATATGCTCTAAAGCAACCACCGCATTTGGGGTAGAGGTAGACATATGTGGCTATTCACTAGGGGTAGGAGCGTCAGCCGGTGGCTCTTGGGAGGCGTTGCGACCAGGACCAAAGCCAGCCTGTCCGACCACTGATTCAGTCGCCGTATCGGTCTTTGAAGTAGTTACAAGCATGTCGCCTTCATCGACCCCGCTAACAATTTCGGTGTAGTACTGCCCGACAATACCAAGCTTCACTTCGACCATGTAGGTAGTAATAGGAGTCGTGTCGGTACGGACAATACCCATGCGGGCTACTTGAGCAGATTGTTCTTCAGTTAAGCTGTCGACCATCGTCACTTTAGGAACGCCTTGTTCGTAAGTGATGGCAGAGGTTGGTACACGGAGTGCATCAGGGTTTTCTTTTTCTACCACTTCAATATCAGCGAGCATACCTTCTCGAAGTACTAGACTGGCGGTAGTGCGGTCATAGGTCAGCTTGGCACGGACTTCATATTGAGCTACACCACTTGATTCAGGTAGGGAACTGATTTCGGTAATGGTGGCTTCAAAGACCGGTTGTTCACTAAACGAAGTAACAGTGACTTTTACCTTTTGACCAATTTTAACTTTGGCGATGTCGGTAGCACTAAGTGAGAAAGTGGTAAGGAACTCATCGGAGATCAGGGTGCCGAGATTTATGGTGTCACTTTCACCACCAGTTGGTGTAGCACCAGCAACGACGTTTTCCATTCCTTCAACGGTGCCAGAGAAGGGAGCTACGATGTCTCGCTCTTGGACGATGTCATAGTTTTGGGAGAGGCGCTGCTGCGCTTCTTGTAGACTCGCTTCAGCTTGCTGTACTCCTAGGTCACGGTAAGTAGTAGTGTCGGTACGCTTGAGGGTGGCGAGTTCGGTTGTGGCGTTTTCTATACTTACTTGCGCGTCGCGGATAGTTTTTTCTAGATTAGTGACAGTGGTTTGGTAATCAGTTTTTGTTTCTTGGTAAGTGGCAATTGTGTCGTTTGGAATATCAATTACCCATTTGTCTCCAGACTTACTGGTCTCAGGGAAAGTAATTTTGAGTCCGCGAGTACCAAGGTCTATCGCCTTGCCAAAAATAATCGTGTCGACTTTATTCTCTAGACCACTGACGCGGAAAGAGTAGCCAGAGCTGCCGCCTGAGGCATAGACATCGACTGTATATGTGCCTTCAACTTCACTCACATAACGACCAGAGAGAGTGGGGTAGCTACGATCGGATTGTTCAGCGTATCTGTCTGCTGTCGGCTCAACTTCAAGGTTGGTATTTAGAAAATCTATATACGCTTCTTTTAGGTCGGTGGTAGCATCGGTAATAGTTTTCTGAAAACCAATAATTTGGTTTTCTAAGGTACGGATTTGTGTGTTTGGGTCAGTAGAGCTTTTTTGTTCAGTTTCAAGATTGAGAGCAGCTTCGGCGACAGCTACCTGTGCAGAACGGGTGTCGACATAGGCGTCACTTTTATCAAAAGAAAACATTACGCCACCAGCTTCAACATGACTGCCGTTTGTAACATTGACGGTATCGATGCGACTTAGCTGTTTGTACACATCTATGTCCAGTTTTTGGGCGGCGATAATCTCGCCAGTGGTTTCAATTCCTGACGTTACTTCACCACGATCAACTGTACTCACTACGTAAAAAGAGGCCGCTGCTTCCTCTGAGCCAGAGGTGTTATTTAAATAAAAGTAGGATCCCCCAGCAAAAATCAGTAAAGCGAGCAGGTGCCAGCGGTAGGTTTTGAGGGCGGTAAAAAAGGTGGTCATGATGAAAATTAAGCTTATATGCTTATTTATACGCATGATTTTGGAATTTAGTGCGAAAAGAGGGGGAAAACACAAAAGGCCAGGCGCTGCGCACTTGGCCTTTTGGGTTATGTATCAGGACTAATTAGTCGCTATCTTCGTCCTCATCTTCATCATCCTCCTCATCTTCGCGATCTTCGTCATCTTCATCATCTTCGTCTTCATCCTCATCCTCATCCTCCTCATCATCTTCACGATCTTCATCACGGTCGTCCTCGTCTTCATCCTCACGATTCTCATCATCGCCAACGTTTAGCTGTAGGCCAGTGCTGACATTAATGAACCGATCATCTTCATCTTCGTCATCCTCATCTTCGTCTCGACTAGCTCGGTCTTCGACCTCAAAGTTAAGACTTGCTTCCACAGTGGCTCGTGCTACTCCAAATCGACTCATGATTTCAAGTACTACACCTTCTCTGGTCTTGGCACTAGTTTCAAACACCGTCTTTCGGTCATTGATTTCAACCTCTACGATAGTAGTGTTAGAAAAGACATCTGCCTCGGCTTCAAATGCTGAGCTGTTATCTCGGCTATTGTCGTCTCGGTCATCATCTTCATCACGATCGTCGTTTTCATCGTCATCATGGTCGTTTGAATCATCTTCGTCATCAAATAGGTAATCCCATGCACCCTTAGTATCGATGCGGATTTCTCCATCCTTTTCACGGATACGAATTCGGTCGTTGCCGTCTCGGATTTCTACACGACTGTCATCATCATCAGTACGGACCTCTACCCAAGTATTGGTATCTTTGATACGTAAACGGTCGTTATCTAGTTTTACTGGTACACCGTCAATTAATTGTGAAAGCTCCTCAAGAAGGTCTTCGCGCTCATCATCTCCGAATGAACCATTGAGTACGTAGCCAAGGGTAATGGCTACAGCGTCATTTACACGGACCTCGTTTTTTTGTGAGATGGTCAATGTGTCTCGCTCTTCATCTCGACTAGCTCGGTCCTCAACTTCAAAATCAAGCTCGGCTTCAACAGTGGCAGCTAGTATTCCGTAGCGGGCACTGATTTCGGCCACAATCTCAGCACGAGTCTTGGCGTTTGTAGCAAACACTGTCTTACGGTCATTAATCTCTACTTTAACAATCGTGACATCGGTAAAGACATCGGCTTCAGCTTCAAAACTACTGGTAGTACTAGCTGAGGCAGTGGCACTCTTGTTTACTGATTCTTCAAGAATTGAACTAAGTTCAAGTAGGCGCTCTGCAGCAAACTGTGCTTCCAGTCTAGTTTTAGAGTCGTTACTGGCTAGAGCCAAGCGAACGTCTTCTACAGTTTGATCTACTAAAAAGAGAGTATCTCCTGGGCGGGCATCGTTTGAAGCAGCAACCACACCAGTGGTGCTCAGCATCAAGATGAGGGCTAATGCAATTGGAGCCATATGTTTTTTGGTATTAAAGAATGATAAATATGGTGATGGAATTGGGGTGGGGGGAGTGGATAGTTTGCCCTCAAGCGCGCGCCACAAATCCTCCTTCTCTGAAGCTTTGAGTGTGGGAACGCTCTTATTAAGAGCCTCAACGATTTTTTGTTCTTCATTCATAGTATTAGAGAGAAGTTAAGGTGGCTGCTAAAGTCTTGAGTGCGCGGTGGTGTCTTACCCGTACCGCCGATTCGTTCATATTAAGGAGTGAGGCAATTTCAGGGAAAGTGTATCTAGACCAATGGTGCAATACAACTATTTCACGTGTTTCTGGTTCGAGGGTTTGAAGGGCTCTTGCAATCGCGTCCTGCTCTTCTGTTTGAGGAGGGGTTGCGGCAATCGCGTCTTCTTCAAGTACTGTCTCAGAAATTTGTTTCACCTTTGACTCGCTATAGTGTTTGGCTAGTTTGCGTTTTGTGATAAGGAAAACGAAGCTATAAAACTGCGCGTCGGTGGTGTACGTGAAAGTTAGTAAAGCAGAATGAAGGTCTATAAATACATCTTGTACAATATCGGTAGCCGCTTCTCGCGTGTTTACTCGATACTGCACATACGAATAGAGTTTATCTACAAGGAGGTCGTAGATGGCACGAAATTGCTCAGGTTGCCCTGTCTTTTGTGCTGTCAGCAACGTTTGTAAATCAACGTTTCCCGTCATATATGCATCACTCTACTATATAATGGCCAAAATGTACCAAAACGTTACATTGGTGGGAAGGGCGGCCTGATTGTCGTCTGGTTCTCTCGCGTGATATGCTACGGCTATGTCCAGGTTACTAGGTATAGATTATGGTAAAAAGCGCGTCGGCGTGGCTATCTCAGATGAGTCACATCAGATGGCCTTTCCCCACACAGTGTTTCCAAATGACGCCCAGTTGGTCAAAAACCTCCTCTCCGTCATAGCTAAGGAAAACATTTCCGAAATTGTCATTGGACACTCACTCGATAAAGAGGGGAATCCCAATAGTATTCATGCCAAGGTTGAAGAATTGATGATGGATTTGACGCTTGAAGTAGGGCTGCCAATTCATCTCGTACCAGAACTGTATACCACCCAAGCGGCGCTCCGCATCCAGGGACGAAACGCTATGACTGATGCTGCTGCCGCGACTCTCATCCTCGATACCTTTATCACAAACCCTAAGAAAAAATAACATGGAACAAATTTCATACGACGACTTTGCAAAATTAGAAATTAAAATTGGGACAATTCTCTCTGTTGATATTGTTGAAGATGCAGACAAACTCCTCAAGCTATCAGTAGACGTCGGGGAAGAAACACCAAGGCAAATCATTTCAGGTATTCGAACCTTCTTTGAAGATCCTCAAGTATTGGTAGGGAAGCAGTGTCCGTTTCTAACAAATCTAGCTCCACGAACGATTCGCGGCTTTGAAAGTCAGGGAATGATTCTAGCGGCCAGCAGTGAAGATGCTTTTGCGATACTACATCCGCACGTTCCAATGCCACACGGAGCCAAAGTAAAATAGAGTGTGAGTTTTGGTCAGTTTTCTAAAATAGACAGCGTATACTAATGGTATGCGATTATTAACCGCTTTCTCTCGTTTTTTACCGCCACCAAGCTACATTGCACTTCCTAGTGTTGGAGTGGATATTTCTGACACGTCAATGAAGTACGTATCCTTTGAGCCTTCACTGCGACCAGATCAGGTTCGTGTCTTGAAGAGTTGGGGCGACATCACTATCCCGGACAACGTGTTGCAGCGTGGTGAAATAACGGACTCCAAAATGCTTACAGATGTTCTTAAAGAGTTTAAAGACAAAACCAAGGCTGAGTACATCCGCGTATCTTTGCCTGAAGAACGAGCATACATCTTTGAAACAGAAGTGAAAAAAAACGTACCAGTTAAAGAAGTACAAAGTTTGCTTGAGTTCCGACTTGAGGAAAACGTACCTATTTCAGCTCGTGAGGCAATTTTTGATTATGAAATTCTGGCAGATAATGATAGTCCACATTCGGCTAAGGTAGTAGTGGCGGCGTATCAAAGGGAGACTATTATGCAGTACTACGAGGTGTGTCGCGCAGCGGGTCTGACGCCGCTGTCTTTTGAAGTAGAAGCCCAAGCTATGGCGCGAGCAGTAGTGCCGACAGAAATGACAGACACTGTCATGTTGATTGACTTCGGTAAGACGCGTACTGGTGTTGGTATCGTTAATCAAGGTTCACTTCTCTATACTTCAACAATTGATATTGGTGGCGGACAGCTTTCACAAACTCTCCGTAAGGTGGTGGGGGATTTGGCAGAGTCAGAACTAACGACTCTAAAAAACAAGATTGGACTTATTCGTTCAAATGATAATCCTGCTGTTCAAGAAGCTTTACTCTCAACTATCTCAGTCATTAAAGACGAAATTGCTTCTAGAATGCAGTACTGGCACCTCAAAGACAGTAACCGTGGCAGCCGCCGTATTCAAAAAATCGTTTTGTGTGGTGGTAGTGTAAACCTGAAAGGGTTACCAGAGTACCTGACCGAATCACTTGGTGTGACCTGTGAGCGAGCAGATGTTTGGACTAATGCTTTCCGCACTAGTTTGGTAGTGCCACCAATTGAGAGACGTTTCTCGTACGGTTATGCCACAGCTGTCGGTCTAGCCTTAAAGAATACTGTATAGACTATGATAAATCTCATCCCCCCAATAGTTAGAAATGCCGTCATCAAAGAGTATTGGACTCGAGTAACTACTGTATTTTTGTTTATTGTGAGTGTGGTTTGTTTTGGTATTTTTGTATTTGCACTACCGGTATATGTGTTGGTGTCTGATCAGGTAGATGTATACGCACAGTCAGCGGCTGAGGCATCAAAACGAGTAGCTGAATACGACCTTTCTTCGGGCGCACTTATTCGCGCCAACCTAATGGCGCAAAAGATTTTCGAACTTCGTGAAATAGATAAGTTCACTGACGCTGTAACTTTGCTGGAGTCACTACAATCATCAGATATTACGATAAAAACTTTTAATCTTGACCGTGTTAAGGGTGAGATTAGTCCGGTAATGATTTCGGGAGATGCTACCACTCGCCAAGCGCTCGCTGATTTTCGAGATAGATTATTGCAGCAACCAGAAATAAGTGAAGTTGTATTGCCGATTTCAAACTTGGCCAAAGATCGAGACATTAAGTTTGCGATTTCCGTAGTATTTAAAACGACAGAATAAATATATGAGTACCAAAACCAAAAAAATATTCATATTGTCTCTAATTGTGGTCATCGCTATGACTGCTTCTTTGGGTTACTTTTTGTACAACATCAATGTTCGTGGAATGTTGCTTGAAGAGCAGTTAACAATCTTGGCTGAGAATGACACTAAAGAATCAGCCTACCTGAAGCTACGACGTTTGGCGCAAGATACTGAAGATGAGCGGGCGCTCTTGGCTAGTGGATTCTTTACCAGTGAAGGAGATAGTATCGTTTTCCTTGGCGAGATAGAAAAAATGGCCACTGCTCTTGGACTCTCTCTCGAGACAGACTCTCTAGATAAAATTGTAAATGAAGAAACAAAGGAGGAGTATATCCAAATGTCCTTCATCTTTGGAGGGCAAAAGAATGCCGTATTTAAGTTCTCAAAATTACTTGAGGTAGTGCCGTATCATTCAACAGTGGAGTCCCTTCAATTGCGGGAGGTTGGAGCTGGTAATTGGGAAGGCCACCTTACTATCCTCATTAGTATTCAAGCATCATGAACGAAAACAACACAATAAAAAAAATGGTGTCTGGCATTCTTCGCGGGAGAAAGAACGCTTCTTTTGATAGACACATCATGCATCCTGAACGTGAATGGTTTGCTGTTGTATTTATTGGACTTTCGTTATTTGCAGTGGGGATTGCCTGGAATGTATCGACACACCTACAATTTAAAAATGTTTCAATTTCTAGTGAGCAGGCAGGTGAGGAGACAGTAGTGTACCGAGCAAGTTTGGTAGAAAGTGCACTGGCAGACTTTGCAATCCGCAAACAAGAGTATGAAGAATTGAAACAGAGTTTACTTGGGAATCCGGTAGTTGCCCCGGTTGTGCCAGAAGTGGAGCCGGTTGTCACTGAAGAACCTGATGAGGAGGTGTCAGGACCGACTCCTGTTGATGAGTCATCAAGCACGCCAGAGGAGAGTGTAGTGTTGCCGCCTTCAGAAGAAGCTGAGACTGAAGCTTTGTTGGTTATTTAATAACTCCGCTAGATCACGAATTACTAAGTATATTTGTTCGGCTTCGCCTCCAAATCTACTAAGTGTTCTCGACCCCACCTCACTCGTTCGCAAGCTCACATCATTCCGGTCGGCACAGACGTACGCATCTGTCACAGGGCAGATGCTAAAGCAAAACACACAATCTATTAAGATTGTGTGTTTTGCTTTACGTCTGTGCCCCCGCGAGGAATCGAACCTCGAATAACGGCTTAGAAGTCCGCAGTTATATCCATTTAACTACAGGGGCAAGTGAGGAACAAAATGGAAGCTCGCTTACATTTTGGTTCCGAACGCAGCACCTGCAAGATTTATCTTACAGGGGCAGGTGAAGCAAGGCTTCGTTCGAAAGAATAGCAGAAAAGTGAGGTAGTGGGAATATATTGTGGAAGACCTGTGATGAGAGATTTGGTCACGAATCACTAAGTATATTTATTCGTCTCCGACTCTAAATCTACTAAGTGTTCTTGACCACGCCTCGCTTGCCTACGGCAGCGCTGCGGCTTTCAAATCTCTACGAAAGTGCCGCAGGGCACTTTCTCATCGCGCACATAGATTAATAGTGGTCACGAGTTACTAACTAGAATAGTTCGCTACGCTCCTATTCTAGTAAGTACTCTCGACCCCGGCTCGACTGTTCTTCTCGCTTGGAAAGACGAGAAGAACATGTCTCCGCCCCGCACATAGGTACGGAAGCAAAGCAGTTTGCTTCCTACAATAAAAAGCAGTCTCGAGTGAGAACTGCTTTTTATTATACCTATGTGCGCGATGAGAGATTTGAACTCCCGACCTTCTCAGTGTAAATGAGCTGCTCTACCAACTGAGCTAATCGCGCATATCTACCGAAGTAGTGCCACACATAGTACCTGTTTTTAAAATAATTTCAATATGTGCCAACCTGGGCCTGCGGTATACTTGTTTTTATGACAGAAATGAACTGTGTAATAGTTGGCAATGTCCAAGGGGTTCGGTACCGTGATTATGTCCAAGCCGCCGCTGGGGAATTGGGTTTGGTTGGCTATGTGCGCAACAACCCAGATGGTACTGTGCAGGTCTTGGCTCAAGGTGAGCCTGAGACACTCAGGGCCTTTGTAGAGTACTTACATGAAGGTTCGGTGTTGTCGTCGGTGGAGTCAGTTTCGGTTGATTGGGGGACGGCGCGTAACGTACTTGAGGATTTCTCAGTTAAATACTAAATGAACAATATGAACAAGCTGCCGAACTGCGTTGGCTTTATTATGGATGGAAACCGTCGCTGGGCCACAAATCAGGGTCTAGAAACTTTGTACGGACACCAAGTAGGGCTACTTGAAAAGTTTAGTGAAGTTATTCGCTGGGTAAATGATTTAAATATTGAGAATGCAGTCTTCTATGCATTTTCGACAGAAAATTGGAATCGAAAAGAAAACGAAGTTAATTACTTGATGGATTTGTTTCGTCAGCAATTAGCTCAAATGAGCACTAAAACCACTGAAGAGAAAATCCGCTTTCGATTTATTGGACGTACTACAGACTTTGATCAAGATATACAAGATGCGATGAGGGAGCTTGAAGAAAAAACATCACAATTTACCAAAACAACTGTTTGGGTCGCTTTGTCCTATGGAGGTAGGGTGGAAATCGTCGAAGCTGTTAACAAAGCCATTGAAATAGGAGAGGTTGTAAATGAAGAAAGTTTTTCCAAATTGTTATGGACAGCTGGTATGCCGGACCCAGATATCATTATTCGTACAGGCGGTGAGCAGCGGTTATCTAATTTTCTCCCGTGGCAGACGGTGTACAGCGAGCTGTTTTTTGTGCCAACCTTCTGGCCGGCTTTTACAAAAGATGAATTTACGCGTATCCTCAGTGCATATGCAGAAAGAGAACGGCGAATTGGAAAATAAATCTATGCCAGAGCCAGAAGTAATTTACGAAGATGAGTCTGTTATCGTGCTCAACAAACCCTATGGGATGTTGGTGCATGAAGACTGGCACTCAGGTAACGAAGGCACTGTGGTGCAGTGGTTTTTGGCGCGCGTTCCCGAAGCTCGTGGAGTAGGGGAGGCTAGTCTTAAACCGGACGGCACACCGCTTGAACGTTCTGGTGTAGTGCATCGTCTAGATCGTGAGACGTCAGGCGTAATGATTATGGCCAAGACGGCTGAGGCCCACGCTTTTCTCAAGGCGCAGTTTCATGACCGTAAGGTTAAGAAGGAATACCGGGCTTTTGTGTACGGACGAATTCACGATAAGTGGGGAACTATTAATCGTCCAATTGGCCGCAGTGCCAAGGACTTTAAGAAGCGTTCAGCAGAGCGGGGAGCTAAGGGTACTATGCGTGAGGCGCTCACTCATATGGAGCGAATTGGGGTGGGTGAATACAAAGACGAAACCTTTTCATACCTCAAACTGATGCCGCAGACTGGGCGCACCCACCAGCTTCGTGTGCACTTACGGGCTATTGATCGCCCAATCGTGGGGGACATGCTTTATGGGGAGAGACAGATGAAGATATCAAATAACCTTGAATTAAAGCGATTGGCGCTCCATGCTCATCAGCTTGAGCTTATCTTGCCACATGGTCAAACCGAGCGATTTATTGCTCCATTACCCCATGAGTTTGAGGTGGCAGCTGAGCGTATTGCAGAGTAGAGAAGCTTGTGGTAGATTATGGCACGCTTAAACGGCCTATTTGTTTAGTTATTATATTATGAAAACAGCAGTTACAGGGGTGACAATATCACCCGTCAACATGAACGAACGGAAGGAACTTGGTCTACGACCAGGCGACACTGTTCGTGTACACCAAAAAATTCAAGATAAAGGTAAGACACGTATCCAGATTTTTGAAGGACTCGTGTTGGCTCGCAAACACGGTGATGAAGCCGGTGCGACCTTTACCGTCCGCAAGGTAGCTAGTGGAGTTGGAGTAGAAAAAATCTACCCACTTTACTCACCACTTATTGATAAGCTAGAAATTGTGAAGCGTGCCAAGGTACGTCGAGCAAAGCTCTACTACATCCGTGAGAAGGTGGCTCGAGAAATCAAGCGACAAATGCGCCGTATGACTATGATTGGTTCATCTACTGAATCAGAAACAGAATCAGCTATCCGAGCTGCCGCTGAAGCAAAGGCTCTAGAAGAAGCCGAGCTTAAGTCAAAGGAAGAAGCTGCCGCCGCAGAAGCAGAAGCTGCAGCAAAGATTGCAGAAGCCGAAGCAGCCGCTAAGGCCGAGGCAGAAGCCGCTGTAGTGGAAACACCAGCCGAACCAGAAGTAGTAGCTGAAGCTGCACCAGTTGCAGAAGAAGTTCCAGCTGAAGAAAAGAAGGACTAACCTTCAAAATAAAAAGCCCGCACATTCCGTGCGGGCTTTTTATTTAGTTATCTTTTTCACTACCGATTAGCACTTTGCGCATAATAGTGCCAGCTAAGTTTATTAGTAAACCTAATAATACAAGACTTGTCAGGCGGGTGAGTACGAGCGTAATTGAACCGCCTGTGGTCTCAGGTTGTGCGTAGACAATTCCTCCTAGGATAGCTTTTAGCGACCAATACATTCCAGCAGGAATACTGGCACCAGCCGCTTGGTGGTTTTCAAAGATATAAAAGAGACTGCCAAGGATAAGGGTGGCGATAGTAAGAGCAGCTACGTAAATTTCAATATTGTATAAGTAGACGGATTCTGGAGCCGGACTTTTTTTGCTGGACTTGGACAGTTTGGCAAGTCTGAGGATTCTAAGAAGACGAATGATGCGCACTGCTCGTCCGGCCTTGAGGAAGGTGAGGTTGGCAAACCCGAGCATACTCGGCAAAATAGCGATGAGATCAATGAGTCCAAAGAAACTAAAAATGTACTTTAGTTTTGAAGGTGCTTGGTAGATACGTATGAGATACTCGAGACTAAATATCACCACCAATACATACTCAGCAAATGTGAAATATGGCAGGTATGGAGCCAGGGAGGGGACTGTTTCAACGGCAACCAAGAGAACGGCGATAATAGTAGCAATGGCTAGAAAACCGCCGACGTATGGCATGGTATCCAGGTCATGATGCTTTAGGGCTTTGCGTTTGCGAGACATACTCAAATCGTAACACAGTATAATTGGCTACCCTTGAATAGTGGGCCCTTTTCGTGCATAATGTCGCCACCTCAAAGAAAGAGAAGTACCTGCCCAGGTGGCGAAATTGGTAGACGCACTACCTTGAGGTGGTAGCGCCTTTACGGGCATGCTGGTTCAAATCCAGTCTTGGGCACCACAACGCAAATAAAAAACACCCCTTCATTTGAAGGGGTGTTTTTTATTTAGCCAGCCAACTGCTTGGCTGGCGTGCGTTGTGGTGAAGCGCAGCCATAATTTCCTCGCCTTCCTAGCGAGGAAATTGGCGAGCTGGGGCAGCAGGTACTTAGTGCTCGTAACTAGCGAAGCTAGTGAGAACACTTAGTAACCTGCGCCAAGGCCGGGTCGAGAACACTTAGTAGATTTGGAGTCGGAGACGAACAGATATACTTAGTGATTCGTGACCAAAGACGTAACGACTAACAACTGCGATATATATTAAATAAGTTTGACCAAAGTTGTAAGCAAGCTATCTAGTGACCTAATCCAGTCTTTATAAACAAACTTAGTAGCTCTAGCCCCAATCCACCCTTACCAACCAACCCCAAATCAAGGGTTGAAACAATTGGTTCATTTTTGCGTATCAATGGAGTATGATAAAAACTATGACCGTCCAAAAACACCTTGTTGCGTTACTTCTCACTCTCACCATATTTGGTGGTTTTGGTAGAGAAGTACAGGCAGCGTCTGTAGCTGAAGGGGAGATTCGGGCTCAATTACTTTCACAAATTGAGTTACTTCTAGCCGAAGTTGAGCGCTTGCAAGCAATTGTTTCCGAGCGCGAGTCTGCTAAGTACACACTCTACACACCGTACACTTCAGTTTTTTTCCCGCTCGATTTTGAGACCATGTACTTAGTAAAGGGCGGACAGCTTTACGCCATAGGAAGTGAAAAGTCTTTTAAAAATGCTGATGTACATCTTTTTGAACTCTTTAAAGGAATTGTGGGTGATGAAGCAGTTGATGCGCATGTACGAGAGTGGCGTGTCTTTGAAAATAAAAGTAACGACCTTGGTGCCTTTGTGGAGCTTATCGCTGGAACTGAAGACTGGATTGTTGGCGTGAATAGAGAGAGTTTCGATATTGATGATCCATTAGCAGTAAAGTCATTCGCTAATTTGTTTGTGCACGAATACGCACACATTCTTTTGTTTGAAGAGCCAACGGTGTCGGACAAGTTTGAGGCAACTTTCTGGACAGCTGCAGATCAGCGTCATGAGGTGGCTGTTGAAGCTGCGTCCAGCAAGAATAGTTTCTCAGTCCTCCGTCGTTACTTTGAAGAAAATGAAAGTAGATTTGTTAGTGATTACGCTACCATGAATCCAGATGAGGATATGGCTGAAACGTTTGTGTCATTTGTTCGTGAACCAAAGCCAACCGGCAACACACTACGTGATAAAAAAATCCTTTTCTTTTATGGATATAAAGACTTTGTGTCATTGCGCGCTGAATTGCGTAGCAACCTAGAGGCACAAAATGTCTTATAATATTGGCATGTACAAAATTGGTATCTTGGTCGCTGCCGTATTGTTTGTAGTATTGGCAATTTATTTAGCGGTTGTTTCTTCACACAACACTAGTCACGATAATATAGGTAATGAACACTCAGCTCATGTTGTAGCCATTACTTCTGAGCGAGCATTTATTGAGCACATGATTCCGCATCACGAGGAGGCGGTGGCGTCAGTGCAGGTGGTGCTACAGAAGGGGACTTCATTCCGTCCGCTTTTAGAACTGGCTGAGGATATTGTTTCAGGACAGACAATTGAGATAGATAAAATGAAAGGTTGGTACCAAACATGGTACGAAGTTCCTTACGAAGACACGGGACTGTACACGCCGATGATGCGTCCACTCCAAGAACTGTCTGGAGTAGAATTTGACCGCGGGTTTTTGGAAGACATGATTCTCCATCACGAAGCAGCTGTTGAAACTGCAAAAGCAGTTCTCAAGCTTCCTATTTCTACCGAGACGGAAGGATTGGCTAATGGCATAATTGTTGCCCAAGAAGCTGAGATAACTTTGATGCAGGAGCTGCTCCGGTTACTTCCTAAGTAAGGGAGCATAAATAAAAGCCCGGTGGACTATAGTCCACCGGGCTTTTATGATGGTTTGAATTATCCTCCGAACAGTCTCTTGAAGAAACCTTTTTCTTCTGGTTTGGCTGCTTGTGCTGCCCGTTGCTGCCGTCTTTGTTCTGGACTTAAGGTTTGAGCAAAGGCATGTCTACCTACATTTATTGTATTGTCGTATTCAGCTGGTGCTTGAGAAATTTGAAATTCAGATACGGGAACGGTATTTTTAAATTTAACTATTTCTTCAACTGAACCTCCGTCACTTCTTATAATACGTGGAGCGTTTTTTTCGGCCGGGCTTTCAAGAATATCAGTAATCACCTCACTACGTCCCTCTTCAGTATGCATAAATTCAGTTGGGCCCAGGCCGGTCGGCACGGATGCTGCCACTGTAGGTTCGGCTTCGTAATGTGGGGCAATTGTATAATCCTTATCACCCAAAATCTCAGCAATTTTTGCTTGTTGTGCTAACTCTTCAGGCGTTAGTTCCTCAGCCTTCTTTTGACCTGGAAAATTTTCCATCATATTTTAGTATCAATTATTTAAAAATATGACCATATTGTCACATACTATTGATTTACGCTCAATATCCACGCCTACGAGCAAGGCCCGTTTTGTGGTATTCTTGCAAACATGTCACAACCACCAATGTTAGAAATCAAAGATCTTGTTAAGGTCTACGGCTCAGGACCGAAGGCAAAAACCGCAGTAAATCATGTCTCATTGTCTATCCCTCGAGGTAGTTTCTTCGGTCTTCTTGGTCCAAATGGTGCCGGGAAGAGTACCATCATCCAGTGTATTACCGGTATCTCCCAACCAACAGAGGGGCAAATTTTAATAGACGGTACTGACGTAGTGGCTGAATACAAAAAAGCTCGTACCAAAGTCGGTCTTTCGCCACAAGAATTTAACGTAGATATTTTTTCTACCCCAACTGAACTCATGGACTTCATGGGTGGCTACTACGGTATTCCCGCTGAAGTACGAAGTGAACGTATTGAAAAACTCATTAAGCGTTTTGATTTAACCGAGCACCGCAATATGAAGTTCCAAAAGTTATCTGGTGGTCTCAAGCGCCGCGCCATGCTTGGACGAGCTCTTATACATACCCCGGACTTACTCATCCTTGATGAGCCAACAGCTGGCGTAGACGTTGAGCAACGTCGTGATCTTTGGGCGTATCTAAAGGAACTAAATGAAGTAGAAGGTAAAACAATTATCCTCACTTCACATTACTTAGAAGAAATTGAATACCTCTGCAAAGATATAGCCATCATTAATCATGGTCGTATTGTGGCTGAAGGTACTAAAGAAGAATTTATGAAAGAGGGAAATAGTATTGAAGAGGCTTATCTAAAGATTACCAGGGCAAGTAACGCAAACCCAGCATGAAAATAAACTCAATTGGCCTCTACACAATGCTCAGACGGGAAGTGAAGCGTACGATGCGCGTCATGATACAGACGTTAGTGGCTCCGGTCATGTCCGCAGCGCTCTATATATTTATCTTCGGTACCGTCATCGGTTCGCAGATCACTGAAGTCTCTGGCGTGCCGTACATTTCCTTTGTGTTTCCGGGTGTACTGATGCTGTCTGTGATTAATGCGTCATTTGCCAGCGCTTCCTCGGCACTTTATTTCATGCGCTTCACTCGCGGCATTGAAGAGATGCTTATCGCACCATTCTCATACATGGAGATGCTCATTGGTCTAGTTGGTAGTGCTGTTATGCGTGCGCTTATGGTGGCGTTTCTGATTCTTGGAGTCGGCCTTGTCTTTGGTGCGGTGTCACTAGTGCACCCAATTTGGTTTGTGTTTTATGTAGCAACTATTTCAGCTATCTTTGCCATCCTGGGAATCTTGGTTGCCTTGTGGGCAGAAGGATTTGAACAGCTTCAAGTTCTCAACACTTTTGTGATTACTCCACTTACGTACCTCGGAGGTATCTTCTATTCAATTACGTTCTTGCCAGAATTTGCTGCGACCCTAACCCGCCTCAATCCCTTCTTCTACTTCGCTGATGGTATACGCAGCAGTATGATTGGCATAAATGAAGCTAATTCGGCACTAGGATTAGTCATCATTTGTGGATTGCTTGGGGGACTAGGACTCCTAGTAGTTACGCTATTTAGAAAGGGTTGGAAAATCCGCTCTTAACAGCTGACTATTGTTAAAACAGTATTTCTGTGATATAATAATAAACAGGACAACCCACAAGGAGACAGACATGGACATGCTAGTTGCACAGCGTAAGAATGCTGCGAAGATTGCGCAGTATGAGTTCTATGATGGTCGGTTTGAAAGGGCAGCTCTTGACCGAAATCACCGTTTAGAACTACGTGTGGTTGATGATGGGTTTCTCACCCGTCACCACAAAACCCAAAAGCGACTGCTTCGACTCCAACAAACCTTTGCTTGGTGGTACGAGCTCAGGGATTGGGCTCGTGCAAAGGCGGAAAGGAATTCAAAAGAGCTTCGCGAGTTCCTTCTGAAGCGCCTAATAGAGGGGAAGGTGTATATCAAAACCTTCAATCTGCAGACGGGCTACTACTGCTTCCGTCTGGTCCACGCGGACGAGATTCCACCTCTGGTCGCTTTCCTTCAAGAAAAGCACCAGTACCATCTCTACTTCAGCCAAGGAGATGACCCGACTGTGATGTCTCTTATACATCTGGGTACCTTTCCGACATGAATCAAAATCGCCCTTTGGCCCGCAACTTGTTGCGGGCCCTTCTTATTTAGCATAGCTATGAAATGAGGTGGTTTTCAAATAATCTCACCGTGTTATCATATTTGTATGAGGCATCAAGTATCCAAAGATATCGTGGTAGCAGCATTGATTACTGATCAGGCTGGGCGTGTACTTATTGTTAAGCCAGACTACAAAGAAGGTTGGATATTTCCCGGAGGTTATGTTGAGGTGGGTGAGTCGCCGAGCAGCGCTTGCCATCGCGAGATAGCCGCTGAGCTGGGTGTCGACATAGAAGGACCGCAACGACTTCTCAGTATCGACTATCGTGGTCAGGATGAGGAATACGTGATGTTTATTTTTGACGGGGGAGTTTTCACAGATGAAACTGTTGCATCAATAAAACTACAACCCAAACTAACTGAGTACCAGTTTGTGTCTAGTGAAGAAGCAATTACACTTCTACGACCAAATAGTGCGCGGCGTCTCCTGCCTACGATGCAAGCACGAGACAACAACCAAATTGCTTACCTCGAACACCAAGAACTCTTCTAGCTGATGTGTCACGGACATGTCTGACAAGAAGAGTTTTTGTTTTTTAGGTGGGTAAGTTATTACCTTTAACTAAAATTATATGATGTTACTTATTAGCATAGTTTTTGTGCTCGGGTATGTGCTCATTACTCTTGAGCACCACTGGAAGATTAATAAATCAATTACTGCCACTGCGCTGGCGGCTAGTATGTGGGCAATTATTGCCTTAAGTGGATTTGATGCACATGCTTTAGAAGAAGTGTTGCATGAGGTTTCTGCTGAAACGTTTGCTCTGGTGGCATTTCTACTGGCGGCGATGACGTTGGTGGAGATTTTGGTTCATTATCGATTCTTTGACTGGTTGCGGGTAAAGCTTTTTGCTCTTGGTCTTGAGGATCGCGGACAGTTGATTTTAATTGCTGGAATTGCATTTTTCCTCTCAGCTATTATCGACAACCTCACCACTACTATCGTGATGGTGCAGATTGCTCGTCGGTTCTTCAAAGGGAAGAACTTGCTGGTGGCGGCTGGAGCGATTGTGGTCGCTGCTAATGCCGGAGGAGCATTTTCGCCAGTTGGTGACGTGACAACTATTATGATTTGGCTGGCGGAAAAGTTTACTGCGTCCCAGATTCTTCTTTGGGGCTTCTTGCCGTCAGCGACTATTTGTCTCGTGAGTACGTTTTTGTTTGCTCGGCAAATTGAAGGGGATACTCCTGATGATATGCCAGTTGGTCACGAAGAAGTGGTGCTAACAAGATCCGATAAGGTGGTGATTGTGGCTTCATTTGCGTCATTTGCTTTGCCTCCGTTTGCGCACTTCATTGGACTACCGCCATTTATGGGGGTATTGCTTGGAGTTGGTATTGTAGGATTGATTATCGGGTGGTTTGCTAATACTCATCCGGAAGAGAAAACCCACTTGGCTATGGATATTGAGAAGTTGCTAGGCAAAGTAGATATTACCAGTCTGCTTTTCTTCATCGGTATTCTTTTTGCGGTAGGGGCACTTGGATTCCTCGGTATTCTAGAACAAATTTCAAACGGTTTGTTTGGTGAGAATCCAGCAGATTCACGACTGATTATGGGCAGCGTGGTGCTCGGAGCTTTTTCAGCTATCTTTGACAACATTCCACTGACAGCTGCAGCGCTTGATATTCTTCATACTACTGACTTCCGCATCTGGGTGCTCTTGGCCATTTGTGTTGGTACTGGTGGATCAATGCTAGTGATTGGTTCAGCGGCGGGAGTGGTAGCGATGGGAATGGTTAAGGAGTTGACCTTTAAGCAGTTTTTGAAAATTGCTACTGTTCCAGCTCTGGCTGGATATGTTGCCGGTGTTGCTGTGTGGTACTTGCAGTATTTGTTGTTCTAACTATGTAAAAAAGTCCGCTGGACCGTTATATGGTCCAGCGGTCTTTTTAAATATTAAGTGCCAAATTATGGTTATTACATTAGGCAAAACATTGCGTCTAGCGTCCTTTTCCTCAGCAAAGGTGCTAAAATGACACTGAAGAAATGTGTAAAAGTTAGCCTTATTTCTATGACCAATATAAACAACATTGAGGTTTCAAAAGATCCAGCCGTACTCGAGACATATAGTCGCGATGTTAGTAACTTTAAAATTGTTCCCTTGGCGGTGTTTTTCCCGCGGAGTACAGAGGAGGTGCAGACGGTGGTGCTTGCAGCGAAGGAGGAAGGGGTATCAGTAACAGTTCGGGCTGGTGGAACCTGTATGAGTGGCGGTCCTATCAATAGTGGTTATATTATCGACCTAACTCGATACATGAATTCAGTGGCAGTGGATGCTGATTCCAAGACAGCTACCGTTGATGCTGGTGCGTACTTCCGAGATGTTGAAGATGCTGCCAAAGTACATGAACTATTCTTTGCTGGATACCCTTCATCAAATCGTATTTGTGGTATTGGTGGAATGCTGGGTAACAATGCTTCGGGTGAAAAGAGTCTGCGTCATGGAGCAACTGGAGTTAATGTGATTTCTCTTGAGGTGGTATTGGCAGACGGGTCGGTCACTACTCTGACCAGGAAACAGCTGACTGAGGTTAACAGTGAGCGAGAGCAAAAGACATTGGCACTTTATGAAGAATATGCAGCTGCCCTGCGAGATGCTATTGGCGACGTGAAGAAGTGTGCTTCTGGTTATCGACTTGATGAGGTAGTTAAAGACGGAGTGTTTAGCGAGATTCCTCTTATGGTTGGGTCACAGGGTACTCTCGGTATCATCACTAAGGCAACACTTAATTTGGTGCCACTACCTGAGCATGTAGGACTTCTGGTTGTCTCAGCTCAGTCGCTTGAAGATCTCTCAGACATTATCGCCACAGCATACGAGCATAATCCAGAAGGTCTAGAAACCTTTGATAAAAATACTTTTGCTCGGGCCCGAGTACACTTAAGTGAGTATGCCGAAAAGGTTGTACCGTATGTAGATGTTAATGCTGAGCTGTTTATTCTGATTCAATTAAGTGAAGATACGGCTGAGGCCACAGCTACTCAAGCGGCAGCTTGCTATGAGAGCCTTTTGTCCAAAGGCTACTTTGTTAAACAGATTCAGGAACCGGTAGATGTTGAAGCAGCTTGGATGGTTCGACGTAACTCATTCACCCTGATGCGTGATCATAATGAGGAAGGATTTAGAGCTATGCCATGTATTGAGGATGTGATTGTGCCGCTGCCAGCTCTAGGAACTTTCATTCACGAATTAATTGCTATCCTCGAAAAGCGAGAAATCACTTATGGTTTCCATGGCCACATTGGCGACGGTTCATTTAGAGTGGTGCCAATCTTTGATTTCCGTAAAGAGACATTAACTGATGATATCTTTGGTTTGATGGATGACGTTTTCGCACTAATTAAACGTCTCCGAGGTAACATGAGTGCAGACCATAGCGATGGAATCATTCGCACACCGTTCCTAGAATCATTTTATGGAAGTACTCTCGCTGGAGCATTTGCAGAGATTAAGCAGATATATGACCCGGAAAATCGTTTAAATCCAGGCAAGAAGGTGGGAGGGGTCAAAGAAGATATACTAAAAACCCTACAGCGATAAATAAGATAAACAAAAAGAGCGCCATCAGGCGCTCTTTTTGTTTATGCTACTTCGTGAACATTCACAATCTGCAGCTCACCACTTTCGGCATCAAGCCAGCGGATGAAATCAGGACTCATCTTAAACATCACAAAATCTTCAGCCCCCTCCACATAGTACTTAGAGGTGTTTTTGCTTTTGAAGAAAGCATGCACTTCCTCTAGTTGGTCAGCTGGGATTTCATACGCTTTGCCGCGAAGGTCGGCCACCTTGAGTGGGTCCAATACTTCTTCAATCACAGAAAGAGAAACGTAAGGTTGGTTTGTGATTTGGGAATATTTTGAAAAAGCTTTTCTGGTACCAAAATACACATTCAGTTCGTCATCAATTACATACAGCATAAGCGAGGTGGTCGGCAGTCCTTGGTCATCTGTGGTGGCAAATACTGCCTTGCGGTGATTGTTGAGAAAAGTACGAACGATGTCTTTGAGAGCAGCTTGGTCCATAGTATGTAAATGTTACTTGTATAACGTATATAGTATAGCGCAGAGTGGAAGAAAGGGCAGGGATTTAAATACTGCGGGAGTTGATTTTAAATTCAATACCAACCACGCCCCAATGCTTCTCGTCTTCGATTGAGTAGAACTGATTAATTTCTTGCAGGAGTACTTCTGGAGATTCGTCGGCAAACTTTTCTTTTGGTAAGTTGGAAAATAAATCTGTGAAAGTAGTGAAGTGATGAAGGGCTGTGATGGTCGACTGTATTTCGGCTCCGTTTTCGCGGTTTATAAATATGAGCTGGTCACCGACGGCAAATCCACGTCGCTTGTCGTCATTAAGTCTAGATTCTATTGTCTTTCGTCCTCTGAGGATTTTATTAAACGGAGAAGAGTTGAGATGGAGAGTGTGGGTGTTCATTTTTGTTAGTGTAGCAAAAATAGGCATAAAGAAAAAACTCTATTTTAGACTGCGCATTGCACGATTGGCTTATTTTGCTATAGTGCGTTTGGTTCAGTCTGATTTCTTACAAGGAGTGACAAATGGGAACAAGGCATGAGGTTCTGGGTCGAGTGGTCGTTATAAAAAAGGGGGACCGTAATAAACACGGCAATGGTGCAAAAGGGAGCGGTCGGCAAAACGGCACTGGTATGAATGCCTATCTGTATCAGTTTGATAAAGATGGCAACCGAACACTGATTGCAAGTGTTACGGGTTCAACGTTCAAGGACGTAAAACAGAACCTGCGTGCAGCCGCACCAGGGATGATTCCACCGCACGTGGCCATAAAAGATGATGAAGAGACGCACTTCTAAAGACAGAAGACGTGTCTATAAGAACCGCGGCACATTGTGTCGCGGCTTTTTTGTAGCTAATTTTTATGTCATTGCCTAGGGAATGTAAATATAAAGTATTTGCTGCTGATTTGGGCGACGTGACCGTATTTATTCCAACATTTAATTTTGTTCCATTAGAGACGCAATCTTTCTAACGGTATTTATATTTCGGGCGGTCATATGTTTGTAGATGGTGGTACCAATAAATTTATGCATTTTACTTTTTGTGTAGTATTTCTTATCAAAATGCCATACAACAGCTCCTTCTATGTATTTTAAAGTGTCCACAGCAGGATTAATCTCGATTAAATCAACTGATTTTTTGTTTGCAAATTCGTCCCACAAAAATAAAACGTCACACCTTTGTTCCTTATCGTTGGTCCATTCAGAAGAAATAAGTGAGCATACTTTTTTAATGTTGACGCTATCTCGTAAAAGTACCCGAATATCTAAATTGAAGGCTGTTTTTATAATCGCTTCTATTTCTTTAGTTATTTTTTTCTGATCTACTTTTTTAGTTTCAAAAATTATATTGCCAGAGTTAATGTAGGTAATTACATTTCTGTACCCAAGAGATTCAAAACACTCTTTGAGTTTGGGCATAGCTACTTTGTTGTTTCCTCCTACGTTAATCCCACGTAACAATGCAACATACTTTTTCATAGTAATGTCATTATATCAGTTCGAGCTTCTCACCAGGGTATCCAGAAAAACCTTATACTATCTACTTCAAAATGCTGGGCGTCTACCGGGAAGTTCGAAACTTACAGTTTCAGTACCCCAATTGGATAATTTGTTTCGCTCCGCTTACAAATTATCTCAATCGGGCTTCGATTCGCGCCACGCTTTTCTGCGAAAAGCTGCGCCCGGTAGCCGCCCACGTAAAAAGCCCCCAAGAGGGGACTTCTTCACGTGGGCGGCTACCGGGAATCGAACCCGAACTATCGGTACCACAAACCGATGCACTAACCGTTATACTATAGCCGCCAGGTGTTTGGTCGACAGCTTATAAAGGCTGGTCGACGTCGCACTGTTATACCTATTTTTTGGGAAAAAGTCGAGTCTTTAATTGAGATTCAAAACCAATAGTGCTACACTTTCGATATTATATGGACCACGAGCCGTTAATGGTCACACTTTTTTTTACTTTCATGCTCGGTGCAGGTGTCGGGTTTTATATTGCCCGCTGGCTATTTTAAGTAGGATATAACGCAAATTGTTTATAAGCTTAAGACGCAATACATATATGAAGAGGGGGTTTTGGTGCGGAGTAAGCTTATTAGTACTGGCTGTTGTAATGCCACTTGGTGTTTCGGCGCAAGAAGTTCATCAAGAGTTTCAGGAAACCGTCAAAGCGGAAGTGCTTGAGATTGTTGAGCAGTTTGAGCGGGACATTATGGGAACAGGTGCTTCTACTACCGTGCAAGAGATGCGTATCTTAATTGAAGAAGGAGAACGCGAGGGGGAAGTGGTGAAGTTAGAGAACGACCTCTCCGTACTATCGGTCGGGGACAAGATATTTGTGAATCGGCTTTTGTCTATCGATGGGACGGAATACTACATCTTTAAGGATGTAGAGCGACGCGGGCCACTCCTGTTTCTCATTGCCATCTTTATTGGGTTGGTAGTCTGGCTATCTGGCATGCAAGGAGTGCGCGCGGTTTTGAGTTTGGCTCTTAGTATTGGGGCGATTATCTTTCTTTTGATTCCGGCTCTGCTCGCGGGGTATTCACCAGCCCTGGCTAGTCTGGTTATTGCTGGTCTCATTCTCTCGGTTACGTTGTTCCTCACCCATGGATTTAAGCCGCGGGTGTTTATTACGTTTCTCGGTACTTTTGGAGCTGTGTTTGCCACTTGTATCATTGCGTGGATTTGGGTGACTTGGATGCGGTTCACTGGCTTTGGTGACGACTCCTCAGTGTATTTGAACTTTGCCACTGGCGGTACACTAGACTTAACTGGACTTCTCTTGGGCGGAATTATCATCGGACTCCTCGGTGTGCTTGATGATGTTTCAATTACGCAGGCCTCGGTAGTACAAGAACTTAAAGCTGCCAATCCAAAGTTTGGCTTTAAGGATTTGTATCGCCGGGCGCTTAGGGTGGGGCGCGACCACGTGGGCTCGCTAGTAAATACACTGGCCCTTGCGTACGTTGGAACATCGCTTCCGCTCTTGCTCCTGTACTCTTATTCAGAATCGCCGATATCAATACTAATCAATCAAGAAATTTTGGCGGCAGAGATATTGCGTATCATTGTCGGAAGTATTGGACTGGTGTTGGCAGTACCGTTCACAACTGCGATGGCGGCTTGGTACTTTAAAGATAAGTATGTTGATCCAAATGACGACATGGGCCACTCCCACAGTCATGGTGCTGACGCACACGACCATTGTGATCACGGGCACGCCCACTAATTTGTAGTATACTTTTTATAAGATTGAGGGGTTGGTTAGGAATTACACTCTAAATACACATATATGAAAAACTTTGTGAAAGAATTTAAAGCGTTTGCGATGCGAGGGAACGTGGTAGATCTGGCAGTGGCGGTGGTTATTGGAGCAGCTTTTGGGAAGATTGTGTCTTCTTTGGTAGAAAACATCGTGACTCCACTCATCGGTGTGCTTTTAGGTGGCGTTGATTTTAGCGGCCTTTCATTTACGATTGGAGAATCAATTATTAAGTACGGAGTATTCTTGCAAAGTATCTTCGACTTCATGGTTATCGCCTTCGCCATTTTTATGGTTATCAAGGCGCTATCAAGGCTTAAAAATAAAGAAGAAATTGTTGTTGATGAGCCGCCAAAGCCGATTCCTGAAGACATTGTGCTATTGCGTGAAATCCGTGACGAACTTCGCGGTCGGTAATAGGGAAGAGAACAAGAAAAAAGCGGCCCTTTGGGGTCGCTTTTTGCTAAACCACCGTACCAGAAAACATTTTCTGACAGCTGAACACTACCCAAAGAACCAAACAGAAGCTCTAACTTGAGAGCCTTAATAGTTATCCACAGAATCAGGCTGTGGAAACTGATAAAAAAGTCTTGCTTTAAGCCGTACCCGTAAAGTAAAGCCCTTTTTGAAAAGTGGTATTATGTACGTACGCACGAAGTTCTCCAATCGTGTGTCGGAGGTAACTATGACACGCTAGCTGCGGGCCATGTCTAACCAACATGGGGCTGCCTGTAGCTATCGAAAATCTTTCTTAGACCTAATTGTGCAACAACAGTTGCCCAACGAGCAATTATGTTTGTGAGAGATACTGAGCATCAAAGTTGAAAGGTTTTAAAAATTAGCAATTATAAATTGAGGTATGGAAATTAAGAACATTCGCAAGCGTGATGGTTCAGTACAAGAATTTAATCTTGATAAAATCGAGAGTGCGATTTTGAAGGCATTGTACGAGACCAAAGAGGGAGAAGCGGCTGATGCTAAAAAAGTCGCTGAGCTTGTACATCAAAAGACTGTTTCGATGTGCGTACAAGCTGCCACTGCAGCACCAGATGATCCAAAATCACAGAAATGTGTAGACGGACATCCAGCCGTAGAAGAAGTGCAGGACTTGGTGGAACAGGCACTGATGGAGCTCAACTACTTTGAGACCGCCAAGGCCTACATCATCTACCGAAACGCACGCAAGAAGCTACGCGAACGCGATATCTTCAAGAAGCGTGTAAACCTAAAGCCATACGAATATCCTGAGCTAAACGAATACGTAAGTTCAATTCGTCACTCATACTGGATTCACACTGAGTTTAACTACACTAGTGACATCAATGACTTCCATGTGAACGTGTCTCCAGCCGAACGCAATGCCATGAAGAATTCAATGCTGGCCATTGCCCAGATTGAAGTAGCGGTAAAGACATTCTGGGGCGACATCTACAAGAAGATGCCAAAGCCAGAAATTGGGTCAGTTGGGGCCACCTTTGCAGAGAGTGAAGTACGTCACGCTGATGCCTACTCACACCTCCTTGAGATCCTTGGTCTCAATGAAGAGTTTGAAAAAATCACTCACATTCCAGTGATTCAAGAGCGCATTAAGTATCTTGAAAAGACTATCAAACTTGCTCATACCGACGAAAATCGTCAGTACATGCACTCAGTACTCCTGTTCTCACTCTTTATTGAGCACGTCTCGTTGTTCTCACAGTTCCTTATCATGATGTCTTTCAATAAGCATCGAAATCTTTTCAAGGGAATCAGTAATGCGGTTGAGGCTACCTCAAAGGAAGAACAAATTCACGGTATGTTTGGTATTGATCTTATTAATATCATCAAGAAGGAGCACCCAGAATGGTTTGATAATGCGTGTAAGGAATTGATTGTTAAGTCTTGCCAAGAAGCGTACGAGGCAGAATGTGGCATTGTTGATTGGATTTATGAAGAAGGGGAGCTCGAATTTATGCCGTCTACCAACGTCAAAGAATTCATCAAGCACCGTTTCAACAATTCATTGGCTGCCATTGGACTACCGCGCATCTTTGAAGTCAGTGAAGCTTTACTTGAAGAAACTGACTGGTTTGATAACGAAGTTATCGCCACTAAACACGTGGACTTCTTCCACAAGCGCTCAATCAACTACAACAAGCGTAGTGCGAGTGTGACGAGTGATGATTTGTTTTAATTAATAATGTATTTGTATGGAATCTTGGTACTGGTTGAATGAAAATAGTCGCGGCTTTCTAGATAGAGGTTACCTCGCTCCGGGGCAAACTCCCGAAGAAAGAATACGAGTTATTGCTGAAACAGCCGAGAAGTATCTCGGACGGAAAGGCTTTGCTGATAAGTTCTACGAATACATGGGGAAGGGGTGGATTTCACTAGCTTCACCAGTTTGGTCTAACTTTGGTATCACTAAGGGTCTCCCAATTAGTTGCTTTGGTTCGTATGTGGATGACCACATGGGCAGTATCCTATACACCAACGCTGAAGTAGGGATGATGAGTAAGTTTGGTGGTGGCTGTTCTGGATACTTCGGAGCAGTGCGCCCGCGCGGAGCAAATATTTCAGATAACGGACACTCTTCTGGAGCTGTTCATTTTATGCAGCTGTTTGAGACTTTGGTAGACGTTGTGTCTCAAGGGTCAGTTCGTCGCGGACACTTCAGTCCATACCTACCAGTTGAACACGCAGACATCATGGAGTTCTTGGACATTGGTACTGAAGGAAATCCAATCCAAAAGCTCACTCATGCTGTGACTGTAACAGACAAGTGGATGGAGGAAATGATTGCCGGAGATGATGTGAAGCGTGCTATCTGGGCTCGTGTCATCCAGCGCCGTGGTGAAATGGGTTACCCATACATTCTCTTTAAAGATACTGCCAACAAGAACACGGTTGATGTATACAAAGAAAAGGGACTGACCATTCATGCCAGTAACATGTGTAGTGAAATCATGCTGCCGTCTCGCGAGGATTGGTCATTTGTGTGTTGTCTCTCTTCAGTTAACCTCATGCACTATGAGGAATGGAAGGATACTGACCTGGTAGAGACGATGGTGGCCTTCCTCGACGCCGTGATGGAAGACTTTATTGTGAAGCTAGAAGAACTACGTGACCACAAGGATGCAGAACGTCGTCGCAGCTTTAGCTTTATGGAGCGAGCGTACAACTTTGCCAAAGCTAACCGTGCGCTTGGACTAGGAGTTCTCGGATGGCACTCACTCTTGCAGTCTCGTGGACTAGCTTTTGAATCTAGTGAGGCAGAGACACTTAACGTAGAGGTGTTTAAGACTATTAAGGCACAGGCTGATAAGGCAACTAAGCAGCTGGCAGTTGAGCTTGGTGAGCCAGAAATTCTAAAAGGCTACGGACGTCGTAATACGACACTCCTTGCTATCGCACCAACCACTTCTTCAGCCTTTATTCTTGGACAAGTATCACAAGGAATTGAACCAATTTGGTCTAACTGTTACGTGAAGGATGTAGCCAAGATGAAAGTAACTATTAAGAACCCAATGCTCCTAGCTTTGTTGGTTGAGAAGGGTAAGGATACCAAGGAAGTATGGGACAGTATCCGCGATGCAGATGGTTCAGTACAACACTTGGATTTCTTGACCGATCAAGAGCGCGCTATCTACCGTACCTTTGCCGAAATTGACCAAGCGGTAGTTATCAAGCAAGCCGCTGATCGTCAGCCGTACATCGACCAGGGTCAGTCTCTCAACATCATGGTTGAGCCAGCGACTCCAGTAAAGGATATTAACCAGCTATACATCAACGCTTGGAAGCAAGGAGTTAAGTCTCTCTACTACCAGCACAGTATGAATGCTGCGCAACAAATGGTACGTAAGAAGCTTGCTTCAAACGCCAAGGAGATGAAAGAGAATAATGGATAAAAGGAAATAGAAAAAGCCGGGCCCCTTTGGGGCCCGGCTTTTGACATTTATTTGTATTGTTGTACTGTTCTTGAAACTTTACCTCTAGCTTCCTGGGCGCCTTGCTGGTACCCGGGATTTCTGGAGGAAAAGAGTAGTTCTTTTCAGAAATATGCTTTCTACTCATTGGAGAACACAATGGAAAACATTCAGCGCTACAAAGGGACGGTAACTGCTGTCCGTCCTAACCACGCCTTCATCAAGCTGTCCTCTGTGACCAAGCTTGATGGGTCGGAGCACGACCTTACAACTGCGCATGACATCTTCGTCCATAAGGCGAATTTCGATAACAGGGACTTCAAAGTCGGTATGGGGCTGAGCTTTGAGGTGGAGGATGACGTCCGGAGTAATAAGGAGGGAGCTCTTCGGGCGGAAGAAGTCGTTTATTCGGGGATTGAGCTTCATTTCACTGAGTTGTTGGTTGACCATCCTACAGTCCCAATTACCTGGTGCTTCAAGCCTGATGTGCTTGAGTACATCAGATCTCGTCCTGGAACAACCTTTGGGTTGGTGGTGGGTGGGGTTTTGTCTGATAAGTCACGTCGTACCAGGGTTCTCGAGGGTGAGATTGGACTCGAGGCGCTCAAAGACGGACGTTCTTTCATCAGCTTCTATGCGCCTGGTGAATATCAGGTGTATGCCTATCTCGTCGAGTATGACAACGATGAGCGTACGGTCAAAAAAGCTCTTAAGGGAGTTGATGTTAATGACTACGATGCAACGGGTTACAACACGGAACGCATTTTGACCAAGGGGTCAAACTTGCCGTTCTTGCACCAAAGGGAGGTCTCGGGAAATGTGTTGGCTTTGAGCACGCTTTCATTGTCAGTTCCGGATGGTATTTTTGCCAAGCCGATGACGGGCTGGAAGAAGAAGTGGTTTTGCTACTTTTGGGATGAAGACCTTTTGGATGATTGTGATCGTCGCGGCAAGATGACACTCGCTTTCACTGTGGGTTTTCCTGCTTTCATTGTGTGGGAGTTTCTGAAAAGATTGTTCTTCTTCTTTTGCGGCCTTGCTGTTTTTCTCACTGGAGCAAGTCCGAAATTTGCCTGGTCCGAAAGTTTTTCGGGTGAATTGTCTGCTGACTGGTACTCGGTTAAGTACGGCAGTCCAAAAGACATGATGAACTACAGTGGTTGGAAGGCAATCTTTCGACCCTGGGCAGTTCTGTCTACGTTGTGTATCGTGGCGTTGCTCTGGATTTATCCCGTCGTTTTGGCCTATGTTGGTGCCGTTGTAACGGTGGCTGTCCTGGCTCTGCTGTCGTACATCTTTTGGTGGCACTTTATCAGGAAAACCGAAGAAGAGGTCAAGGCGAAGGAGGCTCTGCGAAACGAACGTGTCTGGGAGCAATTTGAAACCTCCGTGCAGTGCAGTGCCGTCCCTGGCAAAAAGCCGGTGTCGGTCCGTCTGATGTGGAGTGGTCTCAAGCGCCAGGTGTGCCGCACTTACAAACGTTCTTGAAGTTCTTTTGAGAGGGAGATGAATTTAAGCCGGACTACCTTCGGGATAGTCCGGCTTTTTATATATCTTAAGCACTACTCAGGACTTGCACACTTTTTATTCAAGGAGTACGATAAATTTTACCCCTCGCTATGGTGTGTAGGGGACGACAACCAGTACTTTTAGGAGTGTAACGATGAGCAACAAGAAAGAAGGTGGTGATTTTCTAGGCGGAGTGCCGAAAGTGTGCTTCAGCAGCGGAAATCCCTGCGGTGGCGATGTGGCTGGCGATCGGGCGATGCTCGAAAAAACCACAACAGCCACAGCCAAACCCTTGGCTGTGTGCAGTGCAGAAGACGACAGTCACTTGTCTGATTTCAATCGCATCGCCCAAGCCGATGTCTCCCCCGACCAGTTTTTGAATGGTGGGGTGTTGGTTACCAACTGACGCCGAAACACAACAACTTTAATTTGAGATAAAAAGCCGCCTGCTTTCGCAGCGGCTTTTCATTTGGATGGCGTTTGTTTGACACCAAGCGAACAGAGTTGTAGAGTAACGATTGGTCCCCGGGTCTTTTAACTAATACAAGGAGTATATTGATGCCACCAGGCAGAAATTCACAGAGAGGTTTTGTTCGCGGAGTTGGGATAACGCGGTCTGGAAAGGACAGACAAAACAAGCGCGTTCCAACCGTTCAGGTTGAACAGGTTGCAAATGATGTGCAACAAGACAAGTTGGGTTTGTTGCAGATCCAACACCCATACCTCTATGGGGAAGCTGAAAAGTTTGCCCGTCGGTTTGGGTACAACGAAGAGAGAACAGCGGCTTTGATGGTCAGATTCATCGAAGAGGCTCTCAAAGAAGCACAAAAAGAGAAACACAACGAGCAGTTGCTCGAGGAGTATCAGCGGCAAAGAGAGCAAACGACAGGGCAGAGTCCATCGCCATAAGCAAAACACCGTCAACCAGCCGTCTTGGGTTTTCCAGGGCGGTTTTTTTTCTGTCCCCAGCAGGCCTGTTGAAAGCTGAACTTTTTGATTGGATGGCAGTGTATGATGTATGTAATAGGGAAGGAAAGGCCAGAGAGCAGGGACTACGCATCGCGACTGCGCAGTCCCCGCCCTCTGGCTTTTTATTATTTTAGGCAAAAATTTGCTATTATTTTATAAACTATGCGTTCAATTCTTTTTTCTACTGTGGTCGGTGTGCTCATTGTAGCTACAACGTTCTGGTATGTCGGTACCTCGGCCATCTGCCCAGTACCGATATCGTATCGCTTGGGTGAAGTAGATGAGCGCTTTCCAATTTCTATCGCTGAGGCACATGAGGTCTTGGCGGCAGCTGAAGCTGTTTGGGAGGGTGAACTTAATCGTGATTTGTTTGTGTACGATGAATCGTCAGATTTTACCGTTAACTTCATTTATGATGAAAGGCAGCAAATGGCTAGTACTGAAGAAGAATGGCGTATTGAGCTAGATCAGCAGGAGGCTGAGAGTCAGAAGATTTTGAGTGAGGTAAGACAACTGGCGGCAGATATTAGTGCAGCTCAAGACGCGTTTGTGGTAGAGAAGGAACGTTACGAAACTAGACTTACTGCGTATAACAATCAGGTGGCCGCCTATAACAATGCTGGCGGTGCGCCAGAAGCGGAGTTTGCGGCGCTCCAGAAAGAGCAGGCCGAGCTGGCTGAGGAATTGGCGAGATTGGTTGCTATTGAACAAGATATTCGTCGTCGGGCCGATGAGGTAAATGAGCTGGGCGAGACCGGAAATCAATTGATTGAGCTCTATAATCGTGAAGTGCTTCAATACAATGAAATTTACGGAAACATTGAGCAGTACACCCAAGGAGATTATGAGCGTGAGCGGATTAATGTCTACAAATTCAGTGACACCACTGAGTTGACTAAGGTCATTGCGCACGAATTTGGACACGCTTTGGGAGTAGGGCACGTTGAAGGAGAAGGTTCCCTCATGTACTATTTAATGGAAGAACAGCCAGATACCATCTCACTTTCAGAAGAAGATACGGTCGCTTTTTTGGAAGAGTGTGGCAGCGGAAATGAACTATCATACGAGGTGCGACGTATAATTCGTACTGCCTTATCATATTTATAAACAAACAATTTTATGGAAAACTTTTTTGGTTCAAAACTAAACAGATTCTTAACAACCGTAGTACTAGGCCTTTTGGTGTTTGCACTAGGAGCGTACGCTTACTACACCATGCAGCAAGCTCGTTATCTCTACACTGGACCAACTACAATCTCAGTATCAGGTGAAGGAGAGGTATTGGCTGTGCCAGACATCGGACAGTTTAGTTTCTCAGTGATGGCCGAAGGGGAAGACGCAGTAATTGCTCAAGGAGCTTCAGCCACTAAGATTAACGAAATTAACGCCGCTCTTGAAGCTGCGGGAGTGGAACGAAGTGATATCAAGACTGAGTATTACAGTTTGTATCCGAAGTACAAGTACGAAACAGCACCATGTATTGCTGGAATGTATTGTCCGGGTGAACAAATACAAGATGGTTTTGAAGTAAATCAAACAATCTTGGTAAAGGTGCGTGATCTTGATCAAGCCGGTTCACTACTAGGCTTAGTTGGAGACAAGGGCGCTACCAATATCAGTGGACTATCATTCACTATCGATGACGATAGTGCTCTAATGGACGAAGCTCGAGCTATGGCTATTGCTGACGCTAAAGCTAAGGCTAAGGTACTAGCAGACAATCTCGGTGTTCGTTTGACCAAAATGGTTGGTTACTACGAAGATGAAGGTGTGAATCCGTACTATGGAAAGGGAGGAGATATGATGGTCCGTGAACAAATGGCATCATCAGTTACTCCAGACCTACCAACTGGCGAAAATACCACCACGAGCCGCGTCACACTGACGTTTCAGGTTAAGTAGGTTGTAGAGAAGGTAGATTAAAGCAGCGCGGTCTTTTGGCCACGCTGCTTTTGTTGTGCGTAACCTCTCACACCTCCCAACTACAGCGTTATGGGCACCCATGATTTTTCTCCGTCGTACGTACAGGTACGCCTACGAAAAATCATTTGCCCATGCCTTGTATTTGGGCGGGTGTGAGAGGTTACTTTTGTGCACTTTGACATATTACTAAAAGGGGGTATAATGAGCGCAATCCGCCCTAGAGGCGTTTTTATTTTGGTAAACTATTAGCTATGAGCAATTTAAGTAATTACTTCAGGGCAACTGCTGCAGAAATGAAGCAAGTGTCTTGGCCAACCCAACGACAGGCATTTTTGTACACAATTCTCGTGATTGTTATCTCGGTATTCGTGTCTCTTTTCCTTGGTGCGTTTGACTTCGTGTTTGCACAAGGAGTCGACTTTATTATTAACCGCTTCTAATCCTCTTGTAGCTATGGCTAAACAACAAAGCACAGGCGAACGTCACTGGTACGCCATTCACACCTACTCTGGGTATGAAAACGCTGTGACACGTAACCTAAAGCAACGTATCGATTCACTCGGTATGAATGACAAAATCTTCAATGTGGTTGTTCCAACCGAAAAGAAGATTCGTGTAAAGGGAGGAAAGCGGGTAATGGAAGAAGAGAGAATCTACCCAGGATACGTACTAGTAGAAATGATCGTAGATGATGAATCATGGTATGTGGTGCGAAACACTCCACGGGTAACTGGATTCGTTGGTAGTGGTACTCAACCAGTACCTCTTACTGAAGCTGAATACAACGCGCTCATGAAGCAAATGTCTACCGATGAGGTTAAACACAAGCTAGACCTTACTCCAGGCGACATCATCACTATTGTCGATGGCCCATTCAAGGATCTTGAAGGGAAGATTGGTGAAGTGGATGAGAAGAGTGGAAAGGTTAAGGTGTTGGTGTCTATGTTTGGACGCGAAACGCCCGTAGAACTCGACTTCCTCCAGGTTAAAAAGGTTTAACGAGCGAATAGCTTTGTCGGTACGGAATTTTTCTCAGTCAACGTAGTCTTCTACGTCTCCTTCAAAAAATTCCTACCCTCCTCGCTCTTCATCTCGTTCAACCATTTTAAGAAAAAAGACCTAGTTGTACGACTAGGTCTTTTTTCTTGTCTTCCTAGTATCTGCCGCAATCTTAGATTTTTTATTAATGGGAAGTAGGCCGTTTCTCTTGCAAAACCTCACTTTTTCTTGTACGATACGCAGGCTTCAAGGGTGGGCTTGGTTATGGAACAAGTCTATCTACAACAATAATCCATACAAAAATCATGGCTAAAAAATTAGTAAAGAAAATTAAAGTACAGGCAGTAGGAGGTAAAGCTACACCAGCTCCACCCCTCGGTCCGGTACTTGGACAGGCTGGTATCAACATCGGAGAATTCGTAAACCAATTCAACGAACAAACACGTGACCGTATGGGTCAGGTAGTACCAGTAGAGCTTTCAGTGTTCGACGACCGTACATTCACATTCATTACTAAGGTATCTCCAATGTCACGTCTTATTCTTAAGGCAATTGGCAAGGATAAAGGTTCAAGTAAGAATGCTGTG
>CAZBJN010000003.1:0-5767 GCA_964492305.1 uncultured Candidatus Saccharibacteria bacterium
AGCCGGTCCAATTATTAACACCGGGTGTTTCCAAGCTATTGATTAGATAACGGTAGATGGAAGATTGTTAACTTAAAGCCGCTTTTTCTAAATCTGCTATAGTTACCACCATGAAACCACCTCTTATCATTTACTGGACACGGCGCGATTTGCGTATGGCAGACAATCCGGCTTTGGTTGCAGCAAGTGCAGTGAGTCACCAAGAGGGTGTGCCTTTTCTTCCGCTATTTATTTTGGAAGACTACATGACTGTCGGCAAAGTCGAGCATCAGTTTGGCTACCCGTCACGCTGGTTCTTATCTGAAGCGTTGCCTGCATATGCTCTGAACTTTAAAGAGTTTGCCTTAGTAAAAGGTAAGGCTGCTGCCTACTTTATTAAACTAGGGAAACAATTCGATTTAACAATTTTTGTAAACGATGATGTGTATGTAGATTTTTATACTCAAGTAGAAAAAGTAAAAGCAGCTGGAATAAAAATCCAGGTCTGTGAAGATGCCTTAAGTATTTCCAAAGAAACTCGCTCTGGCAGCGGCAGTATTTATAGTATTTTTACACCATTTAAAAAAATGGTATGGGCAAGCTTTACTGCTAAGCGAAAACTTCCCAAGGCAGATATTTCTTCAGTAACTTATCTAGATAAGAAGGGGATGTCGGCGATACCAAATCAGGTAGGAATAACTACAGCTGAAATTTGGAAGGAGTTTAGTAAGAGTCGTAAGTTTACTGTTGGTGGGCATAATTTTGATCTAGACACTTTTACCAAGCCGCCTAAGCTTGCTGGTTGGTATGTATGTGAAAAAGATGCCTTGGCACGCTTTGAGTATTTTTTGGAATCAGATGAACTTGAGCATTATAAGCAAAATCGTGATTCTCTTGAGTTAGACGCCAAGACCAGTGAAAGTGACGGACATGGCTATAGCAGCCAAACTTCCAAGATGAGCCTGGCTTTGGCCTGGGGCCTAGTCTCTGCTCGTACTTTGGTACAAATGATGCAGGAGCACTATAAAGAGACTTTTGATAATCCATTCTCATCACGAGTAAGTGAAGGTGCCCTTACATACATCTCTGAACTAATTTGGCGGGAATTTTATCGCTACCAACTTCTTCATCGACCTGAGCTTATGACTACTGAGTTTCAGGCTAGGTTTCGGGGCACAATTGATTGGGTTGAAGACAAAGAGGCCGTACGACGTTTTATCGCCTGGATAAAAGGGGAGACGGGCTACGGTGTGGTAGATGCTGCTATGAGGCAGTTGGCGGAGACAGGTTGGATGCATAATCGCTCACGTATGATTGTGGCGAGTATTCTGACCAAAAATTTAGGTGTTGATTGGCGATGGGGTCAGGAATATTTTAGAGCTGCTTTGATTGATCTGGATGAGGCTTCCAATAATGGCGGTTGGCAGTGGGGGGCTTCAGTGGGTACCGACCCAAAGCCGATTCGTATCTTCAATCCTGAACTTCAGGCCAAGAACTACGACAATAGTGGCGCGTATCAAAAACGCTGGCTCACTTCTGATGAGTTTTCGCTCTCGGCTCCGAGTATGCCGATCGTTGAGCATAAAGCTGCACGTGAGGAAGCATTAAAGCGCTACGGACTAGGGAAAGAAGAATAATAAAAAGAGCGATTCCCGTAGGGAATCGCTCGGTATCAGAGGCTTCGCTCTTGTCACCGAGATACCTTGTATCAGGGCAACATAATCCTCCTTAGGCGGATTGAGTTCTCTCATTCAGATATACTTGGCTTTACGTGATTTCGGTCTACGTAAGCGGATGGTTGCGCTGTCACCAAGGTATCTTTCATCGAGCTAAGCATGGACACGCTTCTGTTTGGTGTATGAGTGCTAGTCAGGTAACTCCGTGCGCCTCTCACGATAACCGGTTTGTGTGCCGGAAAGCGCCTTCACAGTAATGCTGAAATGCCATCACCAGTTTGTGTCACTGGCTAATGTATCACTAGATTAAAAATAAAACAAAAGCCCCCAAACGGGAGCTTTTATTTATCTGAGCCAATGTCCGGAATCGAACCGGAGACCTACGCCTTCATTTACACCTCAATTTATTAAACGTGATATTTGAGGATTAGACTGTATATTGCGCATACCCATACAGGTGAAGCGTCCCTTGTCAGTCGTTCGGGCCCTCAATTATGAGTGCCACGGTCTTGGCCATACGTTGGCTATTAACCGTTATTCAGGATTCGTATACAAAGTTTCTTTTGTATCGGGCAGAGGTCTTATGACCCACCATGGCGTTGCTCTACCAGCTGAGCTACATTGGCTGCACTTTGACCTGAATCGCTGGTGTGACTCAGTGCTCGCCAGAATACCAGAGATTAGGTAAAAAATAAACCTACGAGTTGTGTGGGTTAGTTTTACACAGGCTGCTAAAGGTTTGGAAGTGGGTAGTATTTTTAGTTGTGTTATAGTGAGATTCACTCAGCGATAACGCTTGTTGAGTTGAGACCACAGCCAAAAGCTAAGGTGTCTCTGTTCCTTCATTTACAATCCAATTCGCTTCCGAATCAGCCTACCAGCTAAACTCGGAAGCAATCGGGCCTACCGGCCCTCCAAGGCCCCAGGAATCCTGGGGCCTTTCTAGTTGTTGACAAACCTATCCGATAAGGACATTATTTTAGTGGCGTTTAGTTCAACTACATGAGGAGATGGTATGGCACTTGTTTCACCCTTGTTTGCCCTCGGTATCTCACCTTGGCTGGTGAATATTACATTCACTTTTTCCACGAGCGGACAATTTGGCATTCCTCCCATCACATTTGGTGGGTATGAACTTGTCATCTTCTTCTCGCTGATTTTTATCGGACTCGTGACGTTGGTTTTGTCAGAAATCCTGAGAATTCCAGAACAATGAACAAATCAGACCACTACCGACCTCAGGCGCGTTTTCGAAAGAAAACGCGCCTGATTTCATTTTTTGCTATAATGTCTAAACATGGAAACTGACTCGGAATTTAGAATCAAAGAAATCGAAGCCTCAATGCTCCTGCCTGATTTTTGGAATGAGCCACAAAAGGCACAAGCGATGATTAAAGAACTACAGACCCTAAAGGACTCTGCTTCAGGGATGGGGAAGTATGACCGCAGTAATGCGGTAGTGACTATTGTGGCTGGAGCCGGTGGTGATGATGCAGAAGATTTTGCTCGGATGTTGGTCGAGATGTATCAGCGTTACTCCGAATCAAAGAACTGGTCATTTAAGGTAATTGATAGCAACACAAATGATCAAAACGGCTATCGTAATGTCACCATCGAAATCGAGGGTAAAGAAGCGTACGGTACACTTAAGCATGAATCAGGTGTCCATCGTCTAGTTCGCATTTCTCCCTTCAATAGTAACGGCAAGCGTCAGACTTCTTTTGTTCTCGTCGAAGTGTCGCCATACATCGACGACTTGAGCGCGGTTGAACTGATAGACGATGAGCTGGAAATAACTTTTGCACGCGCTGGTGGCGCTGGTGGACAGAACGTCAACAAGCGTGAGACCGCTGTGCGCATCACGCACAAGCCAACCAACATTTCAGTGCATGTCGCGACTGAACGCTCACAGCTACAGAACCGCGAGCTCGGCATGAAGTTACTTGCTGGGAAATTGTATTCATTTTATGAAGCGCAGCGCGAGCGTGAGCTTCAAGGATTGTCAGTTGAGAAGACACTAAAGATAGAATGGGGGAGTCAGATTCGTTCGTACGTACTACATCCGTACCAACTAGTTAAAGATCACCGAAATAATCTTGAGGTGCGTGACGTATATAAAGTATTAAATGGTGATATTGAGCCGTTTATAGCGGCTTTAAAGTCGGGAACGTAACATGCTATACTAAAACTTATGATTTACTTTGATAATGTTTCGAAACTCTATAACGACGGCCGATCAGCCGCTTTGCAGGAAGTAACGTTTCAGGTAGCGCCGAAAGAATTTGTTTCAATTGTGGGACATTCAGGAGCGGGCAAGACTACTCTCCTTAAGATGATTATTGCTGAAGATAAGCCAAGTCACGGCCAGGTATTTTTTGAATCACTTGATATACACAAAATCCCTCGCACCAAACTCCCACACTACCGTCGCAAGATTGGTACTGTGTTCCAAGACTTTAAGCTCCTCCCTCACAAGACCGCTTACGAAAACATCGCTTTTGCGATGGAAGCCAACGGACGCACTGATGAGGAGATTCACGAGAACGTGCCACAAGCTTTGTCACTTGTTGATCTTGATGACAAAGCTTGGAACTTTCCAAGTGAACTGTCTGGAGGAGAGAAGCAACGAGTAGCCATTGCTCGAGAAATTGTAAATCAGCCAGACATTATTGTAGCTGATGAACCAACGGGTAACCTGGACCCAATCGCTACATATGAAGTAGTGCAGATTCTACGAAAAATTAACGACCTTGGTACTACAGTTATCATGACCACTCACAATAAGGGTGTGATTGATGAATTGGGTCGCCGGGTGATCACTATGGATGAAGGACGCATCGTTCGCGATGATGCTACTGGGAGGTATGCTCTATAAGTTATTTTGTAAGTGTTTTTATGTTGACTGGAATTAGAAGAATTGTGAAGGCGGGATTTGTGGGCTTTTGGCGTAACGCCTACGTGTCTTTGGCATCGGTGTTTGTTATCACAGTGGCACTCTTTGTCATTGGTTCTACGATGTTTATCGACCAGCTACTCACTACTTCACTCCAGTCACTTCAATCAAAAGTAGATATCAATGTTTACTTTGTCCCAAGTGCTTCACAAGATGAAGTAGACGCTATCCGTACCGCCGTAGCAGCACTCCCAGACGTGGCTGCCGTCACATACACCTCACGAGAAGAAGCATTGGCCCGCTACCGCGAACGCAACCAAAACGACGAGATTGCGATGCAGGCCCTAGCTGAGCTAGATGAGAACCCACTTGGTGCAAACCTAGCCATCCAAGCGCGTGAGACTTCACAATATGAGAACATCGCCCGCTTCCTTGAAGAGAGGCGTGATTCTGCTACTCAAACACCAGTCATTGATGAGATTAACTACGAACGTAATAAAGAATCAATTGACGCCCTTACAAACATCATTGGGGCTGTTGAGCAGGCGAGTATAGCTACTATGTTGGTGCTTATCGTAGCTGCTGTCTTGATTACCTTCAATACCATTCGTCTCGCTATCTATACTGCACGTGAAGAAATTTCTATCATGCGTCTGGTGGGAGCTAGTAACATGTTTATCCGTGGTCCATTCATGCTCCAGGGAGTCATGTATGGTTTGGTGGCTGGAGTATTCTCACTCATGATTTTCTACCCAATCATGGTCTGGCTTGGTCCACGAACTGAGGCTTTCTTTGAATTCAACCTTTTTACGTACTTTATCTCAAACTTCAGTTACATCTTTGGTGTATTGATTGGAATTGGCGTAGTGCTGGGCTTGATTTCAAGTGTGCTCGCAGTGGCGCGGTATCTCCGGGTCTAATTTGAGCCGTTTTCACCTACAATCTGAGGTGGTGAGATGGGGGCTGAAAATTTGAAAATAATATGCTATGGTATACGGCGCACGCACTGTGCGTCGTATTGTATAAGAGGGAAGGAAGAATATTGCCCGATCGTCTAATGGTAGGACACATGGTTTTGGTCCATGGTATCGAGGTTCGAGTCCTTGTCGGGCAGCACGAGAGTTAAACCGCCTTTATGGCGGTTTTCTCGTGCTGCCCGACAAGCAAAGTGCCAATGCACTTTGCGTAGGGATTCGAAAGGCGGAACGATGCCGTTAGG
>CAZBJN010000003.1:5777-35286 GCA_964492305.1 uncultured Candidatus Saccharibacteria bacterium
ACCGCCGTAGCGATGTGAGAGAAGCGAACGAGCGAGGCGTGTCCCGCGGCACCTGCTAGATTATGAGCCTTGCGAAATAATATAGCTTGGTGACCGTCAGGATCAGTCCTTGTCGGGCAGCGAGCACAGAAAAAGCAGGCTTTTGCCTGCTTTTTCTGTGCCTTTAATTCACTTGTAAAGAATATATTTCTATATCCATTAGTGTGTCGTCTTTTTTGAAAATATTCTTAAGTTCACCAACTTTTTCAAATCCGACTTCCTTGTATAAGTTAACAGCAATAACATTATCCTTAACAACATCTAAGTATATGTTTTTAATGTTTACATCCTTCTGAAGTGTAGTTATAACCTCTACGAGTAACTCTCTTCCTAACCCTTGTCCTCTTCTTTCTGGAAGTACTGAAATGGCATTTATTTTTGCGCCGGAATTAAAGTTAACTGATTCGGGTTTATGAATAACCTGACAGTACGCCACAGGGCTGTTGTCAATATAACTAAAAAAGTGAATAGGTTTGGCTTTAAAAGCACCTTTTTTAAGGTGTCCATGTCACTAATTTCACCAATAGACATATAATCAGGTTCAATTGACGAGTTATAAAATAGAGAAAGTAGTGCCTCCATCTCACTATTATCTATATTATTTTGATCAAAAATACGTACATTCATGCTAATGAGTATATTATAAAAAAGAGCGTCTCACTATGATTGGTTAGGTGCTTGCTGTCTGCGATGTGGCTGTGGACTGCCGATTGTTACACTTTCATGGGGAGGTGTTTGCATGCATGCCGATTTCCTTTAAAAAGAACTAATATCATCCAACCACGGGCCCGTGATTAGATAATAATAAAAATCCAACAAACGACCGTTTACTGTAGATTTTCAATTGACTACACTGCCATCAACAAAGTTAAATGTGAAGTTTTACTTAAACTGTTAAATTTCTATGTCAAATAGCATCACTGGAATGTGTTTAGTATTTAGATATAGTTTTAAATTTTCTTATCTACATTGCCATTTTGGCGTATACTGTATAAATGACAGTTTCTCGGAAAAGACACCTATGGATTGTCTCAATTCTCTATATCGTTATCGCAGCCCTTGTTCTCACTTTGATATTTATAATTAATCAGAATCATGACTTCGTTTATGACGGCGAACCGGTTGAAGAAGGTCCTGTGGTAATAGGTGATAAATATTTACGATCTGAGGAGAGTGTTGTGGTTATTCCAGGTTCAGAAGGGGAGCTCGGGTCTATAATGCTGCCAATTGATAAGGTACTTTTTGAATATGTAGAAGTAAAAGACAGTTGTGGCGTCCACTTTGAAGGTGAGTGTGTAATTGTGCGGGATGAACCTAGTACCGAAGGGGAGGTGGTGACGCGTTTGCGTAACCACGTTATTTTAAAAGTTGATGGTAGTGTCGAGAATGAGAACAGGACTTGGTACAAGATAAATTTTGATGAACATTTACGGTACCCCGAGCGTGTAGTGAGTGATTGGTATATTGCTTCTGAATATGTTGACGTGCTCTTAGATGAAGGAGATAAAACTGTGTGGGACGATGGTAGTACAACCACAAATAAACACATCATAGTTGATAGGGTAAAACAAAAGCTTTATGCCTATGAAGGGGAAGAGTTGTTTGTAGAAATGGTGATTTCAACTGGGCTCGAGCTTAGTCCGACCCCGGCGGGTACTTTTGCAGTGTTCAAAAAAACTCCAAGTCGGTACATGCAGGGACCACTGCCAGGATTTACTGATTATTATGACTTGCCGGGAGTTCCTTGGAATTTGTATTTTACGCAAGGCGGGGCAGTTATTCATGGGGCATACTGGCATGATAGTTTTGGACAACGTTACTCTCATGGGTGTGTAAATCTCTCTCCTGAGGATGCTCATCTACTATATGGTTGGGCAGTGTTAGGTACAAAAGTGACAGTAAAATAAGACCACAATTTATTACTTGTGGCAATAGTTGGGTTCAGACTATACTATGACGGTGTTAAAAAATAAACGGTTCTTCTTTGGCGGTACGGCAGTTGTTCTTGTAAGCTTGGCAATTTGGGCCGTTCTTTTTTTGCCAAATCCGTTTGATACGGTAATTGCCTATCACAAGACTGAGCTTGCGACGGTGCAGCCATCCAATCCTCCTGAACTAGTAAGTGAAGTCACTCCTGATGTTGAAATAGAGCAGATAGAAATTGAAGACACTACTGAAGAACAGACAGTAGAAATTGAACCAGTAATAGAAGCTGCGACAAAAATAACTTCACAAAACGAAGGTGAGCTGCCGGTACCTACAGTGCCGTTCTATTCTCAGTTCAATGACATTACACCAGCCTCATGGAAGAAGGTCGGTTGTGGTATTGCTAGTTTGGCCATGTTGATTGAATACTACAACCCCGGCAGTGTGACTGTCGATAATTTACTGCAAGAAGGTATAGCCGCCAATGCCTACCTAGATAGTGCTGGTTGGACTTACGCTGGACTCATTGGTATCTCAGAGAAGTATGGACTTAGCGGTAAGACTTACGATTACGGAAACCAAAGTATGGACAAAGCATATACGGAATTAGTGGCAGAATTAGAAGAGGGTCCGGTAATGGCGTCTGTGCACTACACATTCCAAAAAAGTAATCCAATTCCACATCTGGTGATTATTAATGGTATTGAAGATGGTGAAGTTTACTATAATGATCCCGCTGAAAAAGAAGGTGGAGGATCAATCTCAGTTGCACAATTCCAGAGTGCTTGGAAAAAGCGATATATTGAATTTAGACTTTTGTAGGAAATGAATTTAAAATCAAAAAGACTAACGTTGCTAATTTTGGGTATAACAGCCATGGTGTGCTCAAGGGCAATGTTTGTATTTTTTGATGATCCCGAGGGTCCAAATCTTCTAATCGTTACGATATTGGCAGGGGTGCTATATTTTTTATCTTTGGCTGCATATTCACTTAACTTATCGGGTTTTAAGAAGTTTGTATTAGCGATTTTTATTCAGATAATAATTGCCATTAGTCTGTACTTTTTGTTGAGTTAAGGACGTGATTCGTCTCTTGGGGCGGTGCAGCGTCTATTGTGCTACTATTTGAATATGATTATAAAAAGTATCTACTTTGCTGTAGGAGCAACATTACTGGTGGGGCTAATAGTCGGACTTTTTATTGCATTAAATACTCCCTTACCACAATCTGAAGAAGTGGTTATCGAGACAGAACCCTATCGTGCAACGCTAGCTGGAGAGTACGTTTGTTTACCACTCAAAGACAAAAGTGCTACACAGCCACAAATTGAGGAGTGCGCCTTTGGTCTGAGGACTGAGAGTGGGGAGTACTACGCTATAGATTTCAATTTGATGTCCCAGATGCACAGCCCGCTTGCTGTCGGAGACAATCTTTCTGCTGCCGGTGTAGTGACCCCGATTGACCGTTTAAGTACAGACCAGTGGCAAAAGTATGAAGTGAAAGCCATATTCTCCGTTACTGATTCTTTGGTTGTTGAGGGTGAGTCGACTGAGGCATACGAGTGCCAAGCGGACGCCATGATTTGTCCAGATGGTTCAGCTGTGGGGAGGCAGGGGCCGAAGTGTGAGTTTGCGGCTTGCCCAGCTGTAGATGCCACTTCAACGCAGGTTACTACATATCTCGGAGGAACAACAACTGGTCTAAATGTCAGTGTTTCACCTCAAGCTGTGGTTTCGGATAGTCGTTGTCCAAAAGAAGTTACCTGTATTTGGGCCGGGACGGTAGAGGTGCGAACTGTACTTTCGACACCTGTCTCACATGGAGAGCATATCCTGACTCTCGGCCAACCACAGCCATTCGGTGAATACAATGTCACCTTGATTGAAGTATCACCAACTAAAACCGAAGACGCAGTACCAGAATCCTCATACCGCTTCACATTTGAAATTGAAGAGAGTAAAAGTTGACTTATATCATAATTAATGCATAATATAAGCACATATTCAATCCTGGATATGTTTACCCTCCATGTTTATAGGAGATTGAGATGGCTGTTCTTTTGAATACTGAAAACCGAATTGCTGGTACCGTGAAGTTTGATGCAACGGTGCCAATTGGGACACTTGCCGGCTTCATCATTGAGATGAAGAACAAGAGTCCTGATCGTTGGCTTGATCTGCATATCCGTGGCGCAGGTGGTGATGGAACGCACTATATCGCGTTCCACTACATCCTTGCGGACGGAGAGAAGACGACCCACAAGCAAGCGGTTCAGAAGCTCCTTCAGTACCTCCGCGAAAAACTCGGCACTCGGCCGAAGCAAGGAAAAAAGAGTGACATCGTTCCGATTGGTGTCATGGGATGGAGCATTTCTACGGTTGAGGTCATGATCTGATAATTTGACCAGCAAAGTACAAGACCCCGGCAGACACACGTTTGTCCGGGGTTTTCATATGTCACGATTTTGATTTTTGATCATAAAATACCTATTACTGAGAATAGGAGTATAATGCGAAGATGACATACATAACTAACATTATTAAAAAGACTGAAGAGAATACAAATTTTCGTACAGTGTTATTTACTGGTGATAAAAGCCAATTAGTTGTAATGGATATTCCAGCTGGAGGAGAAATTGGTAAGGAGAAACACGCTCATGTTGAGCAGACAATATTTATCTTGAGCGGACAAGCAAAAGTTACACTAGATGGTAAGGAGACTGAGATGGGTGTTGGCGATGTAGTTGTCGTTACACCTGGTGTAAAGCACAACTTAATCAATAGTGGGTCAGAGTCACTGAAGGTATATACCATATATGCTCCAGCCAATCACGTTGACGGACGTGTCCATGTAACTAAGGAAGACGCCGACGTCGACGCTGAGGACGAAAAGTTTGGAGAGAGCATCGGTTAATTGCCTATTGGGCTGTGTAATAACAATATGAAAAATCCTATTCTTATCATTGTTGCAGTTGTCGCAATTATTGCGGTGGCTGCGGTGTATGTATATAGAAGTGGGACAAACGAAGTGTTGGTAAGTCCTGCTCCGATTGAGTCGACTACAGAAGGGACAACGTTTGCCTGGCTCTTTGCCGAGGCCAAGACCAAAAACCTTGACGGGTTGCCTAAGACAGATATCTTCCTCACCATCACTTACAACCATAGGTCAATCGAAAGATTAGTTGATACCGTTCCGGGCGGTTGCTCTCTACTGGAAGGTCAGATATTTGAAGGTGATATTTCTACCGCCGGTAGTGTGCAGTGCTACTCAGCTGGATTTGGTCAACAATATCGAGTTACGCAGAGTGGGAATGTTTTCATTGTAGAGCGGAAATTTTTTGAAGAAGCTTTGCCAGATATAACACCATCTGTGTATGAATGGGAGGCAGTCTCAGAGTTTTCTTTTGATTAAAAGTACGACGTACTGTGAGTATAAAAACACCTGTATTACAGGTGTTTTTATTAAAGTGGGTAAGGAAATAATGTGTCGCGCAACTAATAGAAAATGTCTCTAGTTATATTTATTAAGTATCATTAGTCGCATAAAGATTTGTATGAAAATAATAAAAGTATTGGGCTTTACAATTTTGATGTTGTTGGGTGTCGCGACGTTTGTCTATGGTGGATGGGACGATAGTCCAGGAGGGCAGGGGCTTGGGGTGCTGATGGTGGTCGGTGGGGTGGTTGGTTTAGTAAAGACACTTAAGAAAAATCCTTAGTTCATATACGTGGCGGTGATATAATTTATATAAGGTTTGATTTTATATAAATAATCCTAAATATCTATGTTTACAGTATTTTTTCTAACACTAGCCGGTGTCGTTATCGCAATTGCTATTGGAACGTTTTGGTATTCAATGGCTACTCCGATGGGAAGATTGCACATGAAATACCTTGGCTTTGACAAGCTGTCACCAGAAGAACAGAAACAAAAAATTGAGGAAGCTAAGCCTGCTATGCCAAAGGTTTATGCCGGGCAAATGCTACTGTCACTCCTCGAATCATTTGCAGTAGTGATAATTATCACTATGAGTATGCAAAACGGCGTACCTTTCCTAGTAGCACTTGGGTTTGTGGTGTTTAACTGGCTGTGTTTTATGGTGCCGGTAAATGGTTCACAAATTCTTTGGGGTAATGTGGAGCGAGGCATTGCGTGGAAGAAGTTCTTCTCAGATATTATGGCAAATCTAGTGACACTTCTAGCGATTGCTGGCGTGGCAGGTTTATTTGCGTAAGTTTTGAGTGGTATAAAAATAAAAAACCGAGAGCGTTAGCTCTCGGCTTTTTGTTATTTGTTATCAGCGAGTGTTTGCAGATATTCAACTCTAGCCTCAAGCTTTTGGATTAGAATCATCTGCAGGAACTTTACATGCTCCTCTAGGGTGGACACAATTCCTAACAGGACTTCTTTCTTTTGTGTTTCAACTTGCTCGTTAGAAATTAGGGCTGCTTGGGCAAAAGAAAATTGCCCACAAAAAATCGTTAGAACTGCAAACATACCAGCCATATATCCCTTAGTTGTATATTTGTACATGGTAAGTAGCTTATTCTGCTAATCGTCCTTCTTAATTGAGGACGAACTACATTTAGATTTCTTACCTAATTTTGTGCCGTATTTCAATCAAGGACTTATTTCCTTGGCTATCTAATTAGTTGGCCTTGGTATATCATTAGCGTATTAATACGTATGAACAAACAATTTTTGGCCATCGTTGCGACCATACTTAATCTCACAGTGCCTGGTGTTGGGAGTGTAGTTGGGGGGAAATTGAGTGTTGGTTGGAAGCAACTGGTTCTTACTGGTGTCACTGGACTGCTTTTGTTTCTTAGCGTGCCACCGTTTCAGGTGGGGTTGGCCGCCGCCGCAGCCTGGCTTTGGGCTTTTACAACCAGCATCGAATTCCTTAAGGGTGCTTATAAGAACTAAGATAAGGGTTTAGGTTAGTGTATATGTCTGAAAATTTTAAGCGATCCGAACGAACTCCAGCACCCCGAGAAGGGGAAATTATGAGAGTCATTGAACAATTGGCCAGAGGAAAGTCATGTAGAGAAATAATTAGACACGAAGATGAAAAGGGATTGTGTCGTTTAATTATGGAGATAACAGGTGACGATGGTGATCCTGTGCGCTTTGATTTTGTTCGAGCAGGGGATTATCCTGAGGGTCAGGTGTCTCAAACTGCAATAGATATTATTTATTTAAATAGTTTTGGTGATGAAGTGGGTGGCAACTGTGCCGCTAGGTATATCAACGGAGCTTGGGTCGGTGAGCATAATTAGTCACGAAGATTAACTGTCGACTTCCGTCCTGCTCGTAAGGTGGTTATAATGAAACATATGAAATACATTTTAGTTATTGTGTCGTTGCTCCTGTTGGTTGGTGGCTTTTGGGTGTTACAAGATGACGACTACCAAGAAGAGCAGGTTCCATTGGTATCTGATTATAAAAATATTGAGTACATAATAGATGGTGTGCCAATTATGCTAAAAGACGGTCTAGCAGAGACGGAAGCGGCAGGAGGTTCTTCGTTTAAGACAATTACCCGGTATTTTGGAAATGAATTAAAGACTGACCTAAATGGCGATGGTCGCGAAGATATTGTCTTTTTGGTGACTCAAGAGACGGGTGGCTCAGGCACATTCTACTATGCACTGGCTGCACTCAACTCAGAGTCTGGATACAAGGGTTCAGATGGGTATTTTTTGGGTGACCGAATTGCGCCACAGAGTACAGACTTGAGCCCAAATCCACAACATAAATATGTGGTGGTAGTGAACTACGCCGATCGCTTACCAGAGGAGCCAATGACTACCAGTCCGTCTCACGGAAGAAGTGCTTATTTGAAACTTGATCCAATGAGTATGATGTGGGGAATTGTTGAGCCTGATTTTGAAGGTGAGTCCAGATAATGTAAAAGTTAGATAAAACCCCGAAGCCTAGGCTTCGGGGTTTTATCTTTACGCTTTACTGCGTTTGAAGCAGTCGATACATTTAAGGCTGGTTACATCACGTGGAGTGAAAGGGAGAGAAGTAATTGCTGCGCCACAAGTGGCACATTGCCAGTTCCCTGTTGTCTTCGGCTTTTCAGTCGCCACTGGTGAGCCGAGTCCGTCGTCCGACATTGGTTCGGAGGAAGGTGAGTCGAAGTCTGCGAAGTCGGGCACGTCTCGATCATCGTGAGTAGATGCTCCAAGAGTAGAAGTATCAGCCGGCGCTCCATTTTGGTATGAGTTACCACTACCACCTCCACCTGCTGGGTCCTTACTCTTAGCGTAACAGGTGCGGCAAGTTAGACCTGCTTCACTACGAGGCTGAAATGGTAATTCTGTAATTGCTCCACCACATTTGCTGCATTTCCAATTTCCTTGAAACATAATTAAATATTATTTTAGTCCGAACAGTATACATCATAGTGACGGAGGGTAGTATGGTACAGCTTGATATACAACAAACGAGCAGGCGAATGCCTGCTCGTTTGTCTAAAGGTGCTTCTAATCATTATTACGTAGAAGAACCAAAAATATTTCAGTTTTCACCTCGTTTTTTGCTAGGTCTTCCGCGAATGTAGTTTGGTGGTATTATAAGAATGGTTCAGCCACTTCAAGAAAGGAGGTGTATCATGGTTGGATTTGTTCTTGAGCACAAAGCATCCTGTTACGTCAGGCCGCAGCGGCGACGCAGTACCTGGCGACTTCAGGCCAAAGGCGCTGATCAGAGTTTTGAGTTTCCACCTTGGATGGAAATCAAGCTACTCTGGAAGCAGATTGCACCGGAAGAAGCAGAGTTGAAATACTATGTCTCCGACCGAAAGCAACTGATCTTCACAGTGCCGGTCCGGACTTTTACCCGCGAGCGCAAAAAGCGGTTTCTGGCCGGTATCAACGAACTCTGTAACCGAGAAAGGGAATGTGTATGACGCTGGTAAATCCAGTTCGACCCAAACACCGCCGCTGCGTTCGCGCTTCAGCGGTGTTTTTTATTGTTACGTTTTCTTTTTATGTGCGTAATATATAGTATTAGAGAAGAATAACTTCTCCGTTTAATTAATTTTTTATGTATCAAAAATCAGCTGTAATCGCACTAATATTTTTTATTGTTGTTGCCTTTTGGGTAGTGGCCACCAACGACCCGACAATTCCAGAAACTGCGGTCGGGGAAATGACTCCTCAGAGTGAAGAGCAGACTGGTAACAATACCGATATGGAAGTAGAGGGTGAGTCTCAAGTTGGTATGCCAGTTGGTAAAATTGATGTCCGGGTAGCTTGTGAAAGTGCGTTAATGTACACGACATTTGTGGATGGGGCAGCAGCTGACGCTTATGTAGCTGAATGTGTAGAGGGTAAACACCCAGAAGTGATTGAGCGGTATATCAATGAGATGGGAGTTGATGGGGCGACCATCTAATAAACTTCTTTCAAAAGTGGCGCATCTGCATTGGTTTCAGGATTTTGCCTCAGTCACCGAATGTCTATACGGCTCTGTCGGCAAAATCCCTCCAACCTACGCACCTACACTCACTTTTGAAAGAAGTATAATAAAACTAGTGTAACGCTTCAGTATCTAGGAGTGTTAAGTCAACTGTACATACTTTGCCACTCTATGTATGATATCTATAAGCGTATGTCAGAAAAAATTAGTAACGAAGTTTCGGTCTACCGCACTAAGCTTGGTGCGACTCAGGAAGAGTTGGCTTCAAAAGTTGGCGTGAGCAGGCAGACTATCATTGCTTTAGAGAAAGGTAACTACACACCATCAATCTTACTAGCGCTCAAGATTGCGGCCTTTTTCAAAATGCCAATAGAAAAACTTTTTAAAATTACCTATGAAAAATAATATCCTAGAAAAGGTGGTGGCTTTGGCTCTGGTTATAATCGCGGTATTGCTACTTAATCCATTTAATTTTTGGATGCCAGATATGATGGTGATGGGACTGTTGGCGGGGACGTTGGTACTGTTTGGATTGTATGCCAGTTTTATCTTGCGTGAAAATAAGCTCGATGAACGCGATGAACAACACCGAACATTGGCTGGTCGCAATGCGTTTCTAGCTGGGTCGGGTGTTTTGATAATGGGTATCGTAGCAGAGGGGTATAGTCACGCCGTAGACCCTTGGTTGGTAGTGGCGCTCATTGTGATGGTAGTTGTCAAAATTATGACCAGAATTTGGAGTGATCGAAATCTATAATAATTTATATATGAAAAAACATTTATTTTTTGGGTTTATCTTGATTGTCTGCGCACTCGGAGCTTTTGTCATTCTTAATGAGTACATCTATCAAGAAAAGCGGGAGCCTAATCCACTTCCGGTAGGAGACGTGACCCTAACTGGGGTTGTGACTGCAATAGATACCGAGCAGATGATGGTCGACGGTCCGGCGGTCGTCAGCTTTATTTCACCAGTTGGAGAAATGCATGACATCCTACTACCTTCAATGGGTAGAGGACTATGCGCTGCTGGTGAGGCGGTGGCTTCAGTTTCTTATATCAAGGAAGGTTCGGTGATAGAGGTGAAGGGAGAGTTAACCGAAGACGGTATTGTGCCATGTAGTTCTGATACTCATTATGTTCGGGTGTATGAGCGGGAGGTATTACAAGAAATGTTTTTTGAGTACACGTACCGTGTTGCTCCTGTTGGCTATGTACCGTATTTAACAGAAGGCATGAGTTTAGATCCAAACTTTGTATCGGGATTCATTTTGATGTCTGAGGCTGGAAGTAAAGAGATGGCGGCAACACCTGATTTGGCTCGTGAATATCCACCAACTATCCAGGGCCGTGTATACAAAAACACCAATAACGAATCTGCAGAAGATTGGGCAATGAATCATCCGCTCGAGAGTAATATTGAACTCGCAATGTCTGCGCCTCGTACTGTGATGGTGGGAGACCGCGAAGCGGTGCGTTATACCTCAGACGGTCTTTATGCTGCAAATGTATATGTAGTAACGCATAAGGATTATGTATACGTCTTTACCGGTGCGTACATTGATGCAGAGTCAGATATCGTTAAAGACTTTGAAGAACTTATTCAGTCAGTGGTGTTTAGTAAGTAATCTATGACAACACCTCAACCAAAAAACCCGCTGCACGGCATAACTTTGAAGGCTTTACTTGAGACACTTGTGGAGGAGTATGGCTTTGAAGAATTGGGCGCCAAAATTAAGATTAAGTGTTTCCTTGAGAAACCCAGCATCAATTCCAGTTTGGTGTTTTTGCGTAAGACGCCATGGGCCAGGACTAAGGTAGAAAATTTATATTTAAGAAAGCGTAAAAAATAACCATGGGTTCAGAATCATTTGGAAATAAAGCAGCTGGTAAGGTCGAGCACTTTGAGACTCTCGAAATTATTCCAGTGCGGGCCCTTTTGGCTGACGCAAAAAAGCAATTTGAACTCAGTTTCATATTAAAAGAGATGGAGGGTTTGTCAGATGAAATATTAATTATATTGGATAGGGAACTTAGTCGGGTTGGCGAGACGTTTAACGCTATAGCTATCTTGGAAGAAGAAGGAGGCGCTACTTTATTAAAAGCGCAGATTGAAGAACTTAGGTCAGCTGATTCAGATACGGAAAGAGAACGATTGTGTAGTGACTTAGTAAAGGCAGTTCGGACGTGATTGTAAGAGTGGTAAATAGATAAGGGCCGCACATAATTCGTGCGGCCCTCTTCTGTGACTGGATTCATTGTTCAGTCATTAAATGTCCAAACAGCCCCGCCACACGCATTGACACTTTTTCGCTCGGCCACATAGCCAAGAAAGGAAACGGCTTTTACATCGATGTAACAGCCTTTCCATGGAATGTTCCAGGTTCTTGAGAACCCAGGATCAATGGAGTTGTTGCCAAGCTGTTCTGGTCCCCAGCTGTCTTCGCCGGCAGCCGTGATGTACATATACCAGATAAAGGTACCAGAGGTATTGTTTTTGACGGTGATGTACTTCTGTTGCTGTGCCAGAGCGGGTACGCTGAAGCTTGCTGCAACCAGTAGGAACAAGGCGATCAAGGTCGCCTTGGCGGTGAGGCTAAGAGCTTTCATGGAACTTTCCTTTCAGGGTTCAGGTTGTGTGGACTGCCAAATAAAAATATAACTCTTATTTTTAAAAAAACAAGATTGGTCTTTTATGTATTAATTCCAGCTACAAAACCAGTGGTCCAACAGAGTTGTAGGCTGTATCCACCTGAAGGTCGATTGATATCAAGGATGTCGCCGACTATATACAAGTTAGGAAATAAACGTGACCGCATGGTCTTGAAGTCTATTTCGGTGAGGGCTACTCCACCGCTAGCTATGATGGCTTTTTCGATACCAAGCAGTCGGTGAATTTGTAGTGATAGACCACGAATGGCTTGGATAAGGGCGTGGCGCTCTTGTCTAGTTATGGTGTTGACCAAGCGGTCGGGAAGGATTGAAGCCTGAGCCAATATTGGTCCCACGAGTCCCTTGGGGACCAAGTCGGCCAAGATATTCTTAATCATTTTGTTGGCGTGGTCGGTATGTAGGGCACGCATGAATTCCAGTACCGCTTCTTCGTTGTGAGTTGGCAGAGTGTTGATGCGAATTTCAACGGGACCGTGGGTCAGAGTGTCTCCGATATGTTGGCTGATATTTAAAATACCCGGTCCACTAAGTCCGTTGTGAGTAAAGAGAATTTTGCCAGTGGTTTTGAGAAAGGCTTCGCCGTTTTGGTAGAGGCTAATTTGGGTGTCCTGAATGCTGACTCCGGCTACGCCCTCGACCCATTTATCTTTTACCTCAACGGGTACTAGTGATGGTGTTGGTGTGGTAACAGAGTGACCAATATCACGAAGCCAGGTGTACCCGTCCCCGGTCGAACCAGTGTCTGGACGACTAGTGCCGCCGGTAGCGAGTATATATGACTTGGCAGTCAAGATGCCTTCAGAAGTACGAACTCCAGTTATCTGGCCGTCTTCAGCCAAGATTTTTTTGACTGCAACATTGGTTTTAACTGTCACTTTGGTTTGCTTGAGAAATAATTCCATGGCACGAGCCACGTCTTCGGCCCGCTCACTTTCTGGGAAAACACGGTTCTCAGCTTCAACTTTGGTGGCTAGTCCAAGGGTGTGAAAAAACTTCAAAGTCGCTTCTACGTCATGTTGTGCAAAAGCCGAGAAGAGAAATTGCTCAGCCTCTCCGTACTTCTTGAGTAATCGACGGGTGTCAGGAGTGTTGTTGGTGATATTGCAACGGCCGCCACCAGTGATACGAAGTTTGTTGCCTAAAGAAGAGTTCTTCTCTAGGAGGAGGACTTTTTGGCCACGGGAAGCAGCGACTCCAGCCGCCATCATACCGGCTGGTCCGCCGCCAATTACAATTAAATCCCAAGTGTCTCCCATAATCATTTAATCGTAGCACATGAAATAATTAAAAGCGTATAACGTATTAAAGAGTGTATGACAAACAATAAAATGATGGTTGCAGGATTCGGTTTGGTTGCGGTCTTGATACTTGGATTTGTAGCAGTTGGTGCCTGGAATAATAAAGACGAACAATCACTTATGGGTATGCAGAAACGTGGAGGAGACACTCCGCTAGCTCAGCAACCAGGGATGAACCGGGCCGTGGAAGAAGTGCCTTATACGATTGATGAAAGTGATTTTGTAGAGAGTGCTCCATTATTAGATGGTCTTGATGTCTCCACTTCTTTAACTGCGGATGAGACGGCTGGATTGCTGTTGATGCGAGAAGAAGAGAAGTTGGCTAGAGACGTCTATCTGACATTAGCTGATCAGTGGGGTGTACGGGTATTTAGTAATATCGCATCTAGTGAAGCTGCCCACATGGCTGCAATGGGTGATTTAATCACTCGTTATGATTTAGTAGATCCGATTGTAAATGATGTGCGCGGAGTCTTCACTAATCCAGATTTGCAAAAATTGTATAACGATTTAGTAGCTCGGGGTTCAGTGTCTGTAAATGAAGCCTTTCAGGTAGGGGCTTTGATTGAGGACTTGGACATCTATGATTTGGAGAATTTGTTAGCAAAGACAGACAAGGCAGACATTATGGTGGTGTATGAAAACCTACAGAAAGGTTCACGTAATCACTTAAGAGCATTTACTAGACAAATTGAAAGAGGAGGTGATACTTACGAGCCCGCTTATATTTCAGAAGTTGAGTACCAAACTATTGTAGAAAGTGGTCAGGAACGCGGACGGATGTAAAACAAAAGCGACCTACTTCGGTAGGTCGCTTTTTTGTTGACACCGCCCATGTTCAGTGATTTATTGGTAAGTGAATTTAAGTTCCTAGTTGTCATATTGGAGGTGATGTATGCCTACTGGTTTTATGGTGTTGGTTGGGTTGATTCTGCTCTTGGTAATTCTGATGCTTGTGTCAGATAAAAGAAAGGAAGCTGCAGATAAAATTGAAATGCGCAGCAGAAAACTCAAAGCCTTCGTCGCTCAGCTTGATGAGGCTGCGCCGGATAATTTTGCCAAGCTGGCAAGAGAAGCCGAGACATACCTCAGAACGCTGACACACAATGAGGTTAAGTACTTAATGCAAGAAGTTGCAAAAAAGAGGGAAGTAACTATCGATCAACCAAAAAGGGCATTTCTTGCAGGAATTTGGTATCGGGCATATAACACACAAGGGGAGTTTTATTGAAAAGACTCCCTCGACCGCACTCTTTTGGGTGCGGTCAATTTTTTAGTGGTGCTATACTACCCCCATATGGCAATTAAAATTTCGGCAGACTATAAGAGAGCGTTTAAACAGGTAGACATTCGGGGTGAGTACCCGAGCGAAATAAGTGAAGAAGTGACGTACTTAGTGGCCATGAGTTTTGTGGCAGAGTATGGACTCAAGAAAGTGTTAGTGGCACGCGATATGCGATTGTCTTCACCGGCGTTGTTTGATGCGTTTTGCAAAGGTGCAACTGATGCAGGCGCAAATGTTATTGATTTAGGTCTTGTTCATACCCCAGTCCTATACTACGCGTCTGGCAAAATGAAGCTCGCTGGCGTAATGATTACGGCTTCACATAGTCCAAAGAATCAAAATGGTCTGAAGATGGTACTCTCTGGAGCGATTCCACTGACTGAAGAGTTTGGTCTGAAACAAATCCGTAAGCGTATGGAGAAAGGTGATTTTGCTGAACCAAAGAAGCGAGGGACTGTCATGGCTAAAGATGTTACCGCCGCCTACGCAGACTTTGTGCTTAAGGGAGCCAAGACCAAAGGGATGGAGGACTTAGAAATTGTGGCTGATGCTGGTAACGGTATGGGAGCAGTGCTGATGCCTCTTCTTAATAAGCGTTTACCTTGTACCTTCACCACTATCAACGAGACGCTAGATGGGCGTTTCCCAAGTCGTGGTTCAGATCCAACTTTGAAGAAAAACCAAAAGCCTGTTACTGCTGCTCTCAAGACTGGTGGCTATGACTTTGGAATTAGTTTTGATGGTGATGGCGACCGTATCGCGTTTTTTGACGAGGAAGGTAATTACGTGAACAGTGCAGTAATTGGAGCAATCATTTCTAAGTACCTACTGCAAAAACGTAAAGGGGCGAAGATTGTTTACACTAACCTCACTAGTCGAGTGTTGGAAGAGGCGATAGTTGAGGCGGGTGGAGTGCCAGTGCCAGCCAAGGTCGGTCATGCCTACATCAAAGAAACTATGCGAAAAGAAGATGTGCTCTTTGGTTGTGAACACTCTGGACACTTTTATTTTAAAGAATACTTTTATACAGACTCAATTACTCTCACTCTACGTTACGTACTAGAGGCCTTTGCTTCACTGCGCGCTAAGGGAGGGAAGTTTAGTGAATTAGTGGCGCCTTATCAGAAGTACTATCAGGCGGAAGATGTGATTGTTGATGTGGATGACAAGAAGAAGGCTCAGGCGGCAGTTGAGGCGTACCTAAAGGCCAAGAAACCAGTTCGGAGTCGGAAGTTCGATGGTATATATGTGGACTTCTGTGATGTCTGGGGTTCGGTCAAAATCAGTGTGACTGAACATGCCCTTAAGATGATGTTTGAGGGTACATCAAAGAAGGTGGTGACAGCGTTTCAGAAGGAAGTAGTTGAGTTCGTGAGGAGTGTCGCTAAGGGGTAGCGTACTTTACAAAACGTGATAGTATGGCGCGATGATTGAATACGAATATATCTTTGGAAAGCACGCGGTGGCTGAGGCACTGGCCCAGCGACCAGACGTAGTTAAGCAAATCTTTCTTGATTTGAACTTTTCTGATGCCAAAATCATCAAACAAGTAGAGCAGGCCAAGGTAACGGTAGCGCCGTTAAATCTAAAAAACCCGCCTCGTGGTGTATCTGCCAATGCGGCCCATCAGGGAATTGTGGCGGCTATCAACCCAGATAAGTTGATGGTTGATTACAAAAGCTTTTCTAAAAATCTAGAAGCAAATCCTGGAACGGCGGTACTTATTCTAGGAGAGGTGCAAGACCCACACAACGTGGGTGCAGTTATACGTTCTGCTGCCGCCTTTGGCTTGGCTGGTGTCCTTATTCCTCCTCACAATCAAGCTCCAGTTACTGGAACGGTTATTAAAGTGTCTGCGGGTATGGCTTTCCGGATTCCACTCGTGGCCATCAGTAATGTTAACGCTGTAATCCGCGATTTGCAGAAGCGTGGTTTCTGGGTCTATGGTCTTGAAGGAGACGGTACTGTTTCTACTACTACTGAGAAATTCACAAAACCAACAGCTTTTGTTTTGGGAAATGAAGGGTCCGGCTTGCGTGAAAAGACCAAAGAAGTATGTGATGACCTCATCTCTATTCCAATTCATCCGCGTTGTGAATCATTGAATGCGGCAGCGGCTACCGCTATTGTCTTGTCTGCTTGGAGTGCACAGCATGGCGAGGCACTTAACTAGTCACTTCGGCACAGTGTGATATTATATTGCCTAACGTTCACTCTTGATAGTGGTGATTCACGTTGTTAACTTTTCTTTAAGATATTATTTATGGATGAAAAAAAGCAAGACGATACTTCAGGAATCATGCCAGAGGCAGTGCCTGAAACAGTAGAGACCACAATGACTGGTGTGCCAGTAACTGAAACAGTAGAAGTACCTATGGGAACTTCAGAAGCTGCACCAACTAAATTTAATTTCAAAGCTTACGGTGCGATGGTGGTTGGTATCCTAGTGATTGCCGCCGGACTCCTCTTCGTACTTGAGAAGGAGGGACGTACCTCAACAGGTGTTTTCTCTGGAATCATCAGTTCAATGGAGGAAGGTAAGCCTGTAGCTCGAGTCAATGACGTTGAGATTCTCATGTCTGACTTCACTAGTAGTTATGATCAGCTACTTGAGATGTCTAGTTCACAAGGAATGGACGTGAGTGATCCAGCGTTGTTAGAGCAACTTCGTACACAGGCAGTTGATACATTGGTAAATGCCGAGGTATTACGTCAAGCAGCTATTGCAGCTGGTATGACTGCTACTGAAGAACAAATCCAAACTCGTTTCACTGAAATCCAAGACGGACTTGGTGGAGCTGAAGCACTGGCGGCTCGTATGGCTGAGTTTGGGGTAACTGAAGCTAGTCTTCGTCGTGATATTGAAAACGAGTTCTTAATCCAGGGACTTTTTGATGCAAATATCGACAGTGCTAATCTTACCGCTACTGAAGAAGAGTTAACTGCTCTCTATGACCAGGCAGGAGGAGTTGAAGCTGGGCTACCGCCTATGGCTGAAATCAAAGACCAGATTGAAGCACAAATTATCTTTGATAAGGAGCAAAAACTCATTAGTGCTTTTATAGAGTCACTTAGAGCTGAAGCAACAATCGAAGTATTAATCTAAACTTAACGCAATTAGTTGAAAGAAAAAAGGTGTGGTCTTCACACCTTTTTTCTTTGCTCGGCTACGCAGCTGCTATACTAATATCTATATGGAAAAGACTCTTGCTGACCAACTGAAAGTTATTACCCGTGTGCCAGCAGAGCGTTTGTCTCGGTTGCGAGCTTTGCCGCTGGCGGAGCAGAGTACACTTTTGCAGCAGCTTTCCGCTCATGTCTTGCAAGACGTTCTTGCCAAACTCAAGATTGCTGAGATTGTCGACATGCTTGATCATATGGATCCTAGGCAAGCTGAAAATATTTTGGCGCGTATTAAAGACCAAAAGCGTCGTCTCAAAATCATTAAGAAGCTTAAAGAGGACGCTCGCGATAAAATTGAATACTTCCTCCGCTTCCACCCCAAGGCAACTACATCGCTTATAAATTTTAATTATGTCTTGTTGCCAAATACTGCCACCATCGCACAAGCAGCAGAAGCAATCGAAGAACATTTTGAAGACATTGGAAAATTCCCAGAGATATTAGTTCATGAAAACGGTGTGTTGGTGGGGGAGATTCTTATGTCTACTTTGGTGCGAGAGCGAAACTCAGCTGCACTTAAGCGCTTTGTCCGTCCGGTTCAAACTATTACTTATCAAGCAGAAGTAGCACAAGTGGTCGACACACTTTCACTTTCTCATCGTAAGAAAGTCATTGTTCTTGATTATGATGATAGTGTGCTCGGAGTGATTTATGCTGACGATGCCATTGCACTCTTTGGTGATTTGCCAGCTGAGTCACTCTACGACATGAGTGGTATGGATGACACCTCACGTCCGTTTGATAGTGTTTCTAAAAAGTTTAAATCACGATACAAGTGGCTTGTTCTTAACTTGGTCACAGCGTTTATGGCCGGCTCTATGATTTTTATCTTTAAAGACACTATTGATAAATTGGTTGTGCTAGCGATGTATATTCCGATTGTAGCTGGTATGGGCGGTAATGCCGCCAGTCAGGTGTTTGCAGTTATGCTCCGTGGGCTGACACTTGGAACTATTTCATACAAAACAGCTGGCCCGGTTATCTGGCGAGAAGTTCAGACAGGAGCTTTAAATGGACTGATGATTGGATCAATTGTAGCCGTTATTTCAGTGGTATGGAACGATAGCGCACTTCTTGGACTCGTGGTTGGTCTTGCTATGGTCGGGGTGCATATGGTGGCCGGTTTATTTGGGGCGTTTGTGCCAATTTTCTTAAAGCATCTAGGACTCGATCCGGCAGCTATGTCTACCATGATAATAACTACCGCCACTGACGTGCTCGGACTACTTTTCTTGCTCGGACTAGCCTCCCTTATCTTGTTTTAGTTTTGTGTGTCGTGCAGGTACCACGGAGTGTAACTTCGATATTTTTGATATCAAAATCGGGCAAAGAAAACTCTTTGATGAGCTCAACGTCGTTGACGGTAAAGTGGATGACTTTGTTGCATTCATCGCAAATAGCATGATGATGCGGCTCGTCTTGAATCTCATATAGGGCTTCGTTGTTACCGAAGTTTACTTTGGTAACAGTTCCAGCTTCTACAAAACTTTCTAGATTACGATAAATCGTAGCCAGGTTGATGTGGGGGAGTTTGGTGTGAATGTCTGACGCTGAAAGAGCGTCCTCTTGGTGGTCCAATATGTCCAAGATTTCTTGACGATGTTTGGTGATTCGCATTGGCAAAAGTGTAGCTTAAATAATGCACTAATGCAAATGATTTGCATTTATCTGAATTATTGCTATAATGCAAATCATTCGCATTTAGTATTAATATAATCTTATGACTGAAGTTATTGTTGCTGCCTTTATTGTTATGTTGGCCTCACTCTCAGGAGTAGTATTTGCCACTCGATCAACTGGACGGTTTTTGGAAAATAAACTTTCATACCTGATTTCTTTTTCAGCTGGAGTCTTTTTGGTTACTGCCGGAGCATTGGCGCTCGAAGTGTTTGAGCTGGCCCCTAGCTTTGGAGTTGGGGCTCTACTTATTGTCGTAGGTTATATTTTGGCCGAGGGAGTACATCGCCTAATGCCCGAAATGCACCACCACCATGATGATGAGTGTGTCCGTGCTCATGGTGCCGCCGCACGCAAGCTCATTATTGGTGACGCTATCCATAATGTCGCCGATGGTGTGATTATTGTCGCGGCATTTGCTGTTAGTGGGCCACTAGGAGTAGCGGCTACGGTATCGATAGTGATTCATGAGGTGCTTCAAGAAATTTCTGAATTCTTTGTTCTACGCCGGGCTGGATATTCAATCAAAAAGGCACTGCTAGTTAATTTTGTTGTATCGGGCACTATCTTTGTTGGAGTTGGATTGGGTTACTTTGCACTTGCTTCACACGAACTGGAAGTCATCCTCTTGGCTGTTAGTGCTGGATTCTTTATGCATGTGGTCTTTCATGACTTGCTACCAAAGCACCATGAACATGAGACAACTAAGAGTTTTCTACAGCATGTTGCAGTAGTAGCAATTGGAGCAATATTGATGGGGTTGATTGCTCAAGCTTTAACTGGCACACATGTCCATGGGGAAGTTGGACACGATGATTCTGCCGAGACGGAGCATTATGAAGAAGAATCCCAAATTTAGAAACTCAAAAAACCCGGCGAGCGCAGCTCGCCGGGTTTTGTTATACTTGTATTATATTCGGTTAAGTATTTTGTATGTATTGGGTAATTTTAATTTTGGTATTACTACTTTTGCCAACAGTGCTCTACGTCGTGAAAGGTAAAACAGCAGTCATTCTAGAAACCTTTGGACGACCACATCAACATGCTGTATTTCCTGGGTTGCGAATTAAATGGCCGGCCCCAATTACTACTATAGTTGCCAGGGTTAATCTCCAACTTCAAGAAATCCATGCTGATGTCTCAGTAAAGACAAGTGACAATGCGTTTATGACTCTGCCAGTAAAGGTGCAGTATCGAGCGAGTGACGATGCCCTTGGTGCAGTGAAGGCTCACTATGAGCTTGAGGCTCCAGAGAAGCAAATCACATCTTATGTGCTAAACAACGTTCGTCAGACTGCTTCAGGAATGGAAATGACAGAACTATATGCTAATCGCGATGCGGTTGAGCAGCAAGTGCAGGCAGCTCTCTCAGAACAATTTGCTCGATTTGGATACATCATTGAAAACGTACTTGTAGATGAACCACAGCCAAGTAGTGAAGTACGTGATGCTTTTAATAAGGTGATTGCCAGTAAACGACTAATGGAGGCGGCTCGCAATGAAGCTGAAGCGCAGCGTATCAAGCTCGTAGGAGCCGCTCAAGCTGAAGCAGAAAGTAAGAAGCTGCAAGGAGAGGGTATGGCACAGATGCGGGAAGCTATCGCCCGAGGACTTGAAGGGGCAATGGCTACTATGACAAAGGCTGGACTTAAGACGGATCAAGCATTACAGCTCCTCACTGATACCAACCGTATTGACGCCATCACCTCTGCCGCTGCTCACGGCAACACCATCATTATAGACGCTGGAGCTAATCGAGATATGGCCTCTACTGCCGCACTCTTGGATTCAATTAAGAATAAATAAGTAGAAAAGTTAGCAAAGCCGGCGAGCGTGGCTCACCGGCTTTTGGTATACTCATTAATTATGAAAACGAAAGTAAAAAACTATTGGCCGACGTACGCACTCTTAGGTGTAATAACACTTATTTTTGGAGGTCTATCAGTGTATATCTTTACTAATATTGGACAGGATGGTGAATTGGACATCACTACTAGTACATCAACTGATCAGGTTGCAAGTACACCCGGAGCTTCAGTTGATCCAAATGCTCCAGTAAGTCCTGAATCCATTTATCCAAATACAAAGCCGATGCAAATTGGTTCAACTACGGTCATGGCTTCAGTGGCTGAGTCTTGGACGGAGCGTATTCGTGGACTATCTGATACACCTTACTTACCTGAGGACATAGTTAAGTTATTTATCTTTGACTCTAGTGGCTACCATTCAATTTGGATGAAGGATATGAACTACGCAATTGATATCATCTGGGTCAGCGAAGAGGGTGTAGTGGTGCATATGGCAGAAGGGGCGGCGCCAGAAAGTTTCCCGGCGATGTTTGTGCCGGAGGTCCCGGCGAAGTATGTGATTGAGACTGCGGAGGGATTTGTAGATAAAAACGGATTGGTGCTGGGTGCAGCGGTAGTACTACCAAATTTATAATTCTGTGTTATAATATAAAAGCATGATGATCGCCTCACTTCGGTGGGGAGGAAAGTCCGAACACGCCCAAGCGTAAGCTTGGAGTATGGTAGCGGGTAACACCCGTCGTACCAGTAATGGTATAGAGGTGCGAGCAGTGACGCCGGGCGCGAAAGCAAACGGGTTCCTTCGGGAATAATCGGTATGGAAACATATCGGGTGAAACGGCAAAATCCTTACTAGCGTGCAAGGCCGCGCTATCGAGGGCTTTGATTATAAGGTTTATTTGTACTCAAAGCCCTCGATAGAGAGCCGCACGAGGTGAGTGGCAACACTCATCCCAGGTATATGATCATCCGAAGAGCAATCTTCGACAGAATTCGGCTTATATGCACAAAAACACACCTAGCAATAGGTGTGTTTTTGCTTATGCTATACTTTTGGTATATTCGTTTATTAGGGAATACCAGTTGTTTTATGGAGCATAATATTTTTTCACCGCGGCTAAATAAAGTTGATAAAGATAGTTTAAGTAGTTCACTGCAAACGTTCGCTCAAGGAGTACTTATTTTACTGTTTGGACTTTTGCCAATTTTATTTATTCCGGGTGTGTATACTGCGCTTGGGTTTACTAAATCATACTTTGTTGCCCTAGGTGTTTTTGTGGCTCTGGTAGCTTTATCATTGTCGGTGTTACGAAGTGGTAGTATCCGCCTAGTGATTCCACCAGCTCTCGCGTTCTATTGGTTGTTTGTATTATTTGCTTTGGCTTCCGCACTATTGTCAGGAGATAGTGCTGATGCAATTTTCGGTAATGTGCTCGAAGTACATACTGTAGGCTTTATGACTCTCTTGGGAATAGTCATGACGGTGTCATTGGCTTTTACTGGAGCTAAGGCGTCAGTCTCTAGGTTGTTTACCGCACTTGGTATTAGTGCAATCTTGCTTCAAACATTTCACATTTTGCGATTAGTGTTCGGCCCTGAGCTTTTTGATTTTCAAATCTTCACATCTCAAACCGTCTCACTTATTGGTAGCTTCAACGATCTAGCCATCTTCTCTGGTTTGGTTATTTTGGTGACATTAATTGTTCTACAACAACTCACGGCTCGCATCTGGGGACAGGTGGTAGCTGGATTCCTGGTACTCTCATCACTATTGTTCTTGGCTATTGTTAACTTCTACTCTATTTGGGTGATTCTTGGTTTCATGAGTTTGCTCATGGCTCTATATTTAATTTCAAAAGATACTTGGCTTAAGGGGGTGACAACTGACACTGTCCCCGTATCACGCTTTGGATTGGCTATGGTAGGACTCGTCTGTCTAGTATCTGCATTGTTTGTCATTAGCGGAGACTTTGCTGGTGGAGTAGTAAATCGAGCAACTGGTATAAACTATCTAGAAATTCGTCCATCCCTTAGTGCCACTCTCGATGTGACCAAGGCTGTAATAGCAGAAGATGCTCTGTTTGGAGTTGGTCCAAACCGATTTGAGGACGCTTGGCGTCAGTACAAAAATCCAGTAATTAACCAAACACTATTCTGGAACACTTCGTTTGGAGCAGGTAGTGGTTATGTGCCAACATTGTTTGTGACAACTGGTATCGTAGGAGGGTTACTATTCTTACTATTCTTGCTGGCGTTTATCTACGTTGGTTACAAAACACTCTTTGCAACTAAGATACAAGACTACGGCTGGTATTTGGTGGGTACAGTTTCGTTCATATCAGCGCTATATCTTTGGGCTATTACTTTAGTATATGTTCCAGGCACAACCATTCTTTTGCTGGCAGCACTCATGACCGGTGTCGCGTTTGCAGTTTATGTAACTGTGTCTGCTCAGTCTGGGGTACAAATTGATGTCTCTACCAACCGTCAGTATGGTCTTTTGCTCATAGCTGTTGTGCTGGTGGTGATTATCACCTCAACACTTTCAGTAATTGGACTGACCAAGCAATATGTTGCCAATGTGACTTATGCTGACACAGTTCGAGCCTTTCAAACTGGAGCAGATTTGGCAAAGACTGATGAAGGTTTGCTTCGTTCACAAGAACTAAATACTCAAGACATTTTTGTGGCAGAACGAGCGTCACTTCGACTGGCAGAGCTTAACCGACTAAGCTCACTACCAGCTGAAGAAGTTGATGAGCAACGGTTTGCTTCAGTTTTGGCCGAGGGAGTCGGTTTGGCTGAGTTAGCTATTAGTCTAGACCCGACCAATCCAAATAACCACATGCTACTTTCTAGTTTCTATGGTCTTTTGGATCCATCACAGTTTGAAGGTATTCAAGAACGAAATCAGGCTCTCTTCGCTCGCGCCCGCGAACTTGATCCAGTTAATCCAATTTACTTAGTACAACTCGCTCAGTACCAGGCACGAGTTGGAGACCTTGCGGCTACACGAGCCAGTCTACTTGAAGCCATAAATATCAAGAATAATTACACTGACGCTTTGTTCTTGCTGTCACAACTAGATATACAAGAAGGAAAGACAGAAGACGCCATTACTGTCACTCGTTCAATTATTTCACTTGAACCAAATAACCCTACCCGCTACTTCCAGCTTGGTGTGCTCTTGGCAACTACCAACAACCTACCGGCTGCAGTCACTGCTTTTGAGACTGCAATATCACTAGATACAAATTACGCTAATGCTCGCTACTTCTTGGCGCTGGCGTATCTAGATCTGGAACGACCAGAGGATGCGCTTACACAACTAAAGATTGTAGAAGCTAGTAATCAAGAAAACACTTCTCTAAAGACTTTGATTGGAGAAGTTGAGTCTGGTAACTACGCTCGTCCAGAGTCAACATTTGAAGTACCTGTCCAGAATGGTGACGTGGTCAGTCAAGAGGAGGGAGTAACAACCTCAACAGAAGTTCCTGACACTACGCTAGTAGCTCCAGTGAATCGTCCGGCCGGTGAAGGTGAGGAAGGTGATGCAGCTGAAGAGCCTACCCCTTCGACTCCTGAGTAGTAAAGGTAAGCATGGTGAAACGAGTCTTACAATTAATGTACAGTGAAATACGCGGCCTTCATCAGGCGGCGTATATTCTTGCATTATTTGCCTTTGGTTCTCAGATGTTGGCACTAGTACGTGATCGACTCCTAGCCCATTCTTTTGGAGCAGGTGGCGAGCTTGACCTCTACTATGCTGCATTCCGTATTCCTGATTTACTGTTTGTACTTTTTGGCTCAGTATTGTCGGTGTATGTGCTCTTACCATTTGTGACTCAAGCAAGAGAGTCCAAAGGTGACGGAGCGGGCGCAGAAGTTTTGGGTCAGATGTTTTCGGTATTTCTCCTCCTGTATGTATCTATCGCAGCAGTCTTGTTTATCATTGTGCCGTACTTGGTTCCAATATTTTTCCCGGGACTCATGGTGTATGGAGATACGCTAATTATATTGATTAGAATTTTGCTGCTGCAGCCATTCTTGCTTGGTATCTCTAGTTTGTTTGGAGTGGTGACACAGTTATCACACCGCTTTATTCTCTATGCCATCAGTCCACTTATTTACAACCTGGGAATTATCGCTGGTATTACACTCTTGTATCCATATTTCGGCATGTCTGGTTTGGCAATGGGAGTGGTAATTGGGGCACTGGGACATATGTTGGTGCAGTACCCACTCGTGAGTCAAAGTGAGTTTGCGTTTAAGTTTTCTAAAGTGTTTGACTGGAAGTTGCTACGCTCAGTTTGTTTAGTGGCTGTACCACGAGCGCTCACTCTCTCTGTACATCAGCTTGTGTTGCTGGCGTTTATTGGTGTAGCTACGACGATGACAATTGGTTCGGTGTCTGTGTTTCAGTTTGCGTTTAACCTACAGTCAGTGCCACTAGCCATTATTGGTATGAGTTATTCAGTAGCAGCGTTTCCAGTACTGGCAGACTTGTTTGCCAAAAAAGATAGCCTAGCGTTTAACATGCACGTTATGACGGCGCTGCGGCATATCATCTTTTGGTCGTTCCCAATTATTGCGCTGGTAGTTGTACTTCGAGCGCAAATCGTACGTGTGGTATTGGGTAGTGGTGCGTTCGATTGGAATGACACTAGACTTACGGCAGCGGTTCTGGCGCTCTTTATCATTGCGCTCATAGCGCAGTCTATCCTCCTCCTCTTGGTGCGGACGTTTTACGCGGGCGGAAAGACCCAAACACCACTTATCGTTGCGCTTGTTGGCGCGGTTGTTTCAATTATCATGGCGTATACTGGGTTGCACTATGTAGCAGAGTACCCACACCTTTTGAACTCTCTTGATGTATTGTTTCGTCTAGAAGGAGTGGAGGGGACAGAAATTCTCATCCTGGCATTCTCATTTATCGTGGGGGTGTTTGTCGAAATGTGTATTTTGCTCTATATGACTATTCGCGTGTTTGGTTTGCGTTTTGAACGGGTACTTGAGCAGTTGGCTGAGTCACTCATGGCGGCTATGGTGGCCGCACTTACATCATACGCTACTCTTATTTTCGTTGTAGACGGTATTAATCAAGAGACATTCATCGGTATTATGCTTCAAGGGGCGACAGCTGCTATGGCAGGTGTTGTTGGCGCAATTTTAACCTACTACATTCTTGGGTCAGCCGAATTACGTGAAATTTACCGTTCATATCACTCAAAAATCTTCAAAACCGACGTTATCGGTCCTCAGCCAGACACCCTCTAGTTTTTGGGGGTGGAGTAAGGTAGAGTACACGTACTTATGGATAGACAGATTAGAAATTTTAGTATTATTGCTCATATTGACCACGGTAAGTCCACTCTGGCCGATCGCATGCTTGAGCACACCAAGACCGTTGAACATCGCAAGATGAAAGAGCAGATTCTCGATTCAATGGATCTTGAACGCGAACGCGGTATTACTATCAAGATGCAGCCAGTGCGAATGAGCTACCTTCACCAAGGGAAGGCTTTTCAGCTGAACCTCATTGACACCCCAGGTCACATCGACTTCTCTTACGAAGTGTCTCGCGCCCTCAAGGCAGTAGAAGGAGTGCTCTTACTGGTTGATAGTACACAAGGTATTCAGGCTCAGACGCTGACCACTCTCGGGATGGCCAAAGAACAGGGGCTGACCATTATCCCAGTTTTGACCAAAACAGACATGGGGCACTCTCGTTCTGAAGAAGTGGGTGACTCTGTCATGAAGCTATTAGGCTGTGCTCGAGAAGATATCTTACTCGTGTCTGGAAAGACAGGGGCTGGCGTGCCGGACCTCCTGGAAGCGATTTGTGAACGGATACCACCGCCGCGCGATACTGAGCTTGATGCTTATCGTGGTCTCATCTTTGACTTCCAGTATTCAAACCACCGCGGCGTGATTGTGTATATGCGCGTGTTTGATGGTGAGGTAAAGAAAGGTGACGTGCTTAAGTTTGCTGCTAGTGGCAAGACCTTTACGGCACTCGAGGTCGGAATGGTGACACCAGCTGAAGTACCAGTACCTTCACTTAAGGCTGGAGAAATTGGCTACATCGTAACTGGAATCAAAGAACCAGGTGTAGCTACTGTGGGTGACACACTTATGCTTGAGAAGCGTATGGCAGAGCCGCTGGCTGGTTACCAAGAAGCACGACCAGTTGTGTGGGCGTCAGTCTTTCCTGATAGTCAGGATGACTTCACAATTTTGCGCCAAGCGCTAGACAGACTTAAGCTTTCAGACTCCTCACTCTCATATGAAGAAGAATCATCAGGTGTACTTGGTCGCGGTTTCCGCTGTGGTTTCTTGGGAATGCTCCACTTGGAGATTGTAACTGAGCGACTCCGTCGTGAATTTGATATTGAAATTATTATTACTTCGCCTTCAATTGCGTACGAGATTACTTATCCTGACGGCAAAGTGGAGTCGGTGTATGCCGCAACACGTTTCCCGGAGTACGGGGTGTCTTGTACCGTGCGGGAGCCGTGGCTACTCGGGCAAATCATCTCTCCGCCTGAATACGTCGGTAATATCATGAATCTACTTTTTGATCATGAAGGGGGAGTGCTTGAGACTGAGGTTCTAAATGATGGACGTAACCTAGTTACAATTGAAATGCCGCTTCGTGAACTAATGCGTAACTTCTTTGATAAATTAAAGAATGCAACTAGTGGCTATGCGTCACTCTCATACGAAATCGCTGAGTTGCGTCCAGCCAACGTGGTTCGTCTTGATGTGCTGGTGGCTGAAGAGCTTATTACCGCTTTCTCTCGTGTGGTAGGGGACAGACGAGCAGAGTTTGATGCCAGGGCAACAGTAGACAAGCTCTACGACAACTTGCCACGTCAGCAGTACGTGACCAAGATTCAGGCCAAGGTCCGCGGCAAGATCATCGCTTCTCGTTCTCTCTCAGCTCTGAAGAAGGACGTGACTGGATATCTATACGGAGGAGACATTACTCGTAAGATGAAGCTTCGTGAAAAGCAGAAGAAGGGTAAGAAGAAGGCTCTTGAACTCGGTAAGGGTCGAGTAAACATCCCACAGGAGGTGTTTATGAAAATGGTCAAGAGTGACTAAATGTCACTCTTGAGACCTTTTGAGATAGATTGTGAGTTTACGAACAATATATCCAAAAGGTGTACTGGCGCCTGTAAGGCGAAGAGTGATTAGTATCAGACTTAAGACCCTTTGAGGGAAATTATGAGCTCGCGAAATAATTTACCCAAAGGGTGTACTGGCCACTGTAAGTGGAAGAGTGACTAAATGTCACTTTGCAAGACTCATTGAGGACTTTTCGAGTTTACGAAGAAAAGGTCCAATGAGTGGACAGGCGACTGTAAGGCGAGTCTGACTAACGTCAGACTTAAGTCCTTGCCTGCTACTTTTGAGCTTGCGACAAAAGTAGCGACAAGGTGTACTGGCCGTCGTAGACGGAAATCAGATTAAGATCTGGACAAAGGACAGAAAGACCGAGTACCCTAGGGTACTCGGTCTTTCTCTTGTTTAAAATTGTTTAAAAACCAGCTGAGAAGGTCAAAATCATGCTGAGAGTAATCAGAATCGCTATAATGATCCAAACCCACTTGATAACGCCCTTGCCTCGCTTGGAATAAAGTATACTCATAGTGTTAGAATACTATCATATGTTTGATTTTCATCAAAAACGACGAATGAGGACAGTCTTTGGTTCTCGTGTCACACAGGGCATTCTCCTCCTGTTGGCCTTTTTTGTGCTCCTAAGCGCCTATAACCGCTATCTGATTGCACGGGAGATGGCAGAGCGTAGAGAGGCTGTAGAGTCTGAAATATCGGCTCTGGAGAGCCGAAAAGCCTCTATGGAGGCTGAGGTTAAGTATCTATCCAATGAACGGGGGATTGAGGCGGAGATGCGTCGTCAATTTGATATTGCTAGAGATGGAGAGCAGGTGGTCATTATTCTTGAAGACGAGACCGCAGCAACTGCACCAACTGCGACCGCTACTACCACCAAGCGCGCCTGGTACAAGTTCTGGTGAAAAGTGATATAATCGTAAGTGATTAAAAAATAACGTTATTTTATGGATAAAACAGTTACTATTTACAGTACCCCTGTCTGCCACTTCTGCCACGCAGCAAAAGACTTCTTTGCTGAAAACAATATTGCCTTTACTGAACACGACGTAGC
>CAZBJN010000004.1:0-2171 GCA_964492305.1 uncultured Candidatus Saccharibacteria bacterium
AGTACTTAGATTTTTATGAGCGTAGCGAAATAAAAAGCTTAGTAACTCGTGACCATACGTAGAAACTGACTCAAATCAATTTCTACACTTACTCCTCAAGGTGCAGCTTTTCGTAGAAAAGCGTAGCACGGATCGAAAAGCTTTTGAGCTAAATTGAACGGAGCGAAAATATAGCCAAAAGGTGTACTGCCCCTGTAAACAAGTTTGCTTGAACTGCATTCATACCATAAACCCGAGCGAGCTCTGGTTTAGGTACTCATTTGTTCAAGTTAAGGGCAAGATACCCCTTGAGAGGTGCACGGGGAGGAATCTTGCTTGTTACACAAGCAGTATCCTAATTGGCTACTTTAATTCGCAGGCTCATAAAGTAGCTCAATCAGGCTTCAAGTCCTCACGAAATAGTGCATAGGCACTATTTCTTCCCGCGCAAGCAAAAAGACCCTTTCGGGTCTTTTTGTTTGTGCGCGGGAGAGGAGTCTTTCTCGTTACACGAGCGGTACAGGTTTCATATCGTACTCGCTGCGCTGCGTGCGATATATTCAACCTCTTCAAGTCCTCTCCGAAAACTAACGTTTTCTCCGCGCACAATAAAACCGGCAAAAGCCGGTTTTATCTATGTGCGCGGGAGAGGACTTGAACCTCCACAGGTTACCCTATTAGTTCCTAAGACTAACGCGTCTACCAATTTCGCCACCCGCGCAGATGGGCAAAAAAGAGTATATCATAAATACCAAATATGGCGAGTAATTCTCTTTATTGCACCACTGGTCTCAACTTAGTCTTCTTAAACTGCGCTGGTCTAAAGTATCGGTTATAGTATCGAGCATACAGCTTCTTCAGCTTTTCTGGGGCCTTATCAGTCAGCCGGCACTTAGCTGAACAGTATCCACCACGTTCCTTAATACAGGCGTCACAACCGAGAAACAGCACGTGACAGATTTGATTCTTGCAGTGATAGTGAGTATCACTCTTGGCAGTACGGCACAGGTGGCAGTGTGAGATAACTTCATCTCCTACTCGTTCACCGAGGCGCTCATCAAACACAAAGTTCTTGCCTTTAAACTTGTTTGGTAGACCCTCACGCTCCACTTGGTGCTTGTAGTCAATCACTCCACCCTTGAGGTGTTTTACGTTGGTGTAACCTTGATGCTTCATCCAGGCACTGGCCTTCTCACAACGAATTCCACCAGTACAGTACAGCGCAATTTTTTTGTTCTTGTGGACAGTTAGAAGCTTAGGGACTACTTCAAGCTCTTCGCGGAAAGTATCAACGTCAGGAATAATCGCATTTTCAAAATGACCAATCTCACTCTCGTAGGCGTTACGCATATCTATAACCACCGCCTCTGGGTCATCGATGTATTCATTCATCTCGGCTGCAGTAAGGTACTCGCCGGTGTTTGTGACATCAAACGAACTATCATCTAGTCCATCAGCCACCACCTTGTTTCGCACCTTAATGGTGAGTTTATAGAAAGACGGCATTGGACCCTCTTCAACCGCAATCTTGTACGGAACTCCAGTTAGTTCTGGTTGAGCCTGTACCCACGCGTCAAAGGCCTCAAAATGCTCTTTAGGCACGTTCATTTGGGCATTTATACCTTCATGCGCCACATAGATACGACCCATACAACCAAGAGCAGCCCAGGCTTCAAGTAGTCTTAGTCTAAAAGCGGCTGGATCAGCGATTTTGACGTAGCGATAAAAAGACAGCGTTACCCTGGGACGAGTATCTTTGAGGGCGGCAGCCCGCTTTTCGGACCGTGGACGGAGATCTTTTAGTAGAGTTGGCATAGATATAATTAAGAACAAAATGGTACCAGAGACCAGGAAGTAGCGCAATGAAACAAAACCCCAAATGGCCTAGAATAAGCCTAGATGTGCACATGCTCCCAAAACATCAAATTTAATGGGTAAAGGCGTATTTTTGGCCCCCAAGAAATCAAGCGGGCCTACAAGGGCATTCTGGTGTCCAACCACAAAATAACCCTATTTTATAAGGGTATTTCTGGTGTTATAAACTTGACTTTTGAGTCAAAGTATGGTAGTATATCACCAGGTGGGTAGAGAAAGGTTCGGGAGTAATCCCCTATCTATCTTTGCCCGAAATGTTTCTTTGACAATTTTTACTAAAGGAGCCAATCATGTTTGGATTTCTAAAGTCCCTCGGG
>CAZBJN010000004.1:2271-11318 GCA_964492305.1 uncultured Candidatus Saccharibacteria bacterium
CTCGGGACTGTTAGCGGTCACGAACCGCCTCCGGACGCACCGCCCGAAGTAAAAGGCATGAACGGTATCCTTGGGCTCGGTGACGAACGAAAGTGGCTCACCCTGCTTGAGGCTGTTGACAAGGACGTTCCTGGATCTGCAGTACTCTTGACTGAGTTTAAAGGCTGGGCTTTCAAATACGAAGGCGTCAGCACCTTGGTCAAGTGGTACATCAAGCTAGCGGAAAACCGCTTCCGCACCCTCATCATTGAGATGGGGACGTCGGAAGGGGCCGAAACTGGCTCAAAGACCACCACTGTGAACGGGAAAGTTAACGGGGTGACTTTCCGTGAGGTGCGCACTGAAAAGTTGCGTATCTCGGGAGTTTCAAACCCCAAGCAACTCGTCCTCAGGATGGTCCGGTTGATTCAGGAAAACAAGAGCAGTGACACAAAAAAAGGAAAGCTGAAAGGCTTCCGTGCCTGCCGGGTGTACCTCGAAAACAACGGGGTCCCTTTCCCGAAGCAAGCCACCATTGAGCGACTTGAGCGGCTGGAGGCAACTTCTCGGCAAAGGGCTGTTGAGCTCTGGCCGCAAGCGCTTGTCTTCATTGAACAAGCCGATACCGACTTCTGTCTGTTTGTAGACAGACTGACGAATCACCTGCGTGAAAACACAGGCCACCTCAAACGCAAACGCGAGAGCGACAAGAAAAATCTTCCTGTCGTGAACAAGTTGCTCCGAGGCATCTTCCGAATTTAACACCAACGAGGAGAGCGATAATGTTCAATGTTTTAGCGCAGTGGCTGCGTGAGGGTGTCATCTTCACCTATGATCAAGCACGCCGTGTTCACGAAGCAGTCATCATGCTGCTTCTGGTGATGCTGGCACTGATTGGTGTCATGTGGGGGTTCAACGTGATGGGCTACAAGCTCGTCAATGCGTTCCTCTTCGCATTTGGAGGGATCTTCATCCTGGTGCAAGCCACCAGGCCGATTTCACTGGCTGCAGCAGCTACTGCTGGCGCCGGTGTTGCACGGCTCGGAGACAAGGACGTATCGCAAGGTGCGCTTCAAGGTCTGCAAGCCCTCTACCGAGTAACTCTGGGGGCCATCTTTGGCTTCTGGGTCCTCGCTGGCCTCTTGGCTACGTGGTCTTTCGAAGAAAGTCCGGTGTCGTTTTTCATAATCATGGGAATGATTATGATGATTGCTATCACTGTGGCAGTATTCAAAATGACGAGCACCAAACTCGCCGGGAAAATCATCATTGCCTACTCGGTAGTGGTGTTACTATCCGCCTTTTGGCAAACGCTGACGCCAAGCCAAAAGGAAAGGATGCCGATGGTCCCATCAGCATCCAGCGAAGCGTCCGACGAAGTGACACCATCATGGCGGTCATGGTTCAAGGACAACGAAGTCATCCCAATCGACCTCCGCCGATCACAAATTGGCGAGACGACCGAGATGAACGTTCTCAGTTCTTCGACCATGGCCATCCGGGTGTCGTCATCGTCACGCGAAGTGCATGGCTTCACCTACACCTGGGCTTGCCCGGTGTCTGATGGACTCAAGTTCACCTTCCAAAACGGAAAAGGTACCACTCTTCATCACTTCACCGTGACCGAAGAGAGCCAAAAACGTCTTGGGAAGGCACAGTGGATCAAGGTCCGCTTCACCACAGTGCTGAGTCCGGAGAATCCGTGTGCTCACCTCTATGAGCTCTAAAGTAAGAAAATTGGAGCCACACAAAAGGCCTGGAAAGTTTTACTTTCCAGGCCTTTATTATTTTATATATTATGGATTTGGAAACTGAGGAGGGTTTGGCAACGTAAAAGCTGAACCACAACCACTAGCACCTGGAGTACTGGCACAATCTAGTTGCTGTCCAAGACCAAAGGTATTTGCTGCCAGGGTCAAAATTGCGTACGCTGATACCATAATTGTCAGACCAATTAGTCCGAAAGTAATATGCTTCTTTCCATCTGCCCGAGCGGCGTCATTATCAGCATTAAAGATATACACCGCAGAACCATAGATGAAGAAAAGAAAGGCAATACCAGACAGTAAAGCAATAAGAGGAAATAAAATTGCGTCGTTAAACCGCCCTACAAATTCTGCCGCCTCTGCCGCTCCTTGGCCTGCTTGGGCTGCCTGCTGTTGTGGTGTCATAGTCCTATAATAATACCAGAAATTTGTCGCAGCCCGGCCGTAATACACAAAAGCCCCTGACGGGGCTTTTGTGTAACTACAAGTTAAGAGGCTGATTAAAGCCCACCTACTTGTGGAATGTTGTCTAGAGTGTCTCCTTCTAGTCCTGTACTGTTAGCAAGCAGGTTTACCACTCCCCAGAATACGATAATGAGAAGGAATCCAAGAGTTGCGTAAATCATCAAACTCTTACCTTGTTCCTTAGCATCATCGTTAGCACCGCCAACAATGAAGAACTTGAACATTCCCCAAACAAAAACGAGGAAGCCAATACCAATAATGAAAGGAATAAGCACTTCGTTTGTGAAGTCGATAATGTTTCGAAGCAATACTTCAAACTCTCCACCTCCTCCTGAAGTTGCAATTTGAGCAAGTGCTACCATCGGTGTGAGGAGCATTGCAGCTGCTGATCCGGCAAATAAATTTAAACGTCGCATACAACAATTTTGATATTAATAATAACGCGCTATCTATAATTATACACAAAATTGTAGCGTAGCGCGCGGGCTTAAGTTGGTATGTGTATAAGTCTAAAATGGCCTAAAAGCCAAATATTGACTGGCGAATCATTGCCACTATACCCCAGGCAATAATCATTAGGACCATTACCAGGACAGCTACAGTTGCATACTTCTTCCCTTCTTCGCGCTTTTGTTCATCGCCACCATTGAGGACCCAAGCATCAAATATTTTCCACACTAGGAATAGAAATATTACCGAAAAAATGGCTGGGATAATGATATTAATTAGACCAAGAATTTGGTCTACAAATCCATTGAAGGTGGTAGGAGTTGAAGGCATACAGAATTAGAATGATTGAACTAAGTTACTGATAATTTCGGCAATTGCTACCGCACCTAGTACGAGCACACCACCAATGACAGCATATGTCAGTGAGCGAGTGGCTTGCTCAATTTGCTGAGCATTACCTTTAGCCGTCACATACAAGAACCCAGCGTAGATAATAAAGAACACAATAATCGGCACCGCTAGCACAATTACGATATTGAGGATGGCTGCCAAGAGCTCAGTAATAGTGTTTACCCGGAGCGGATTAGCTAGTGTGACAGTCTGTGTCTGTTGCGCAAATGTTAGTTGTACCCCAAGCAAGAACAGGACTAAACTCGTATAGATAGAGGGTAAAATTCTTGCGATAGATTTTGTCATAAATATTTACTGAATTAATAATACGCTTGCTGGGTACGATTGACTGCATCATTCGCAGCCGAACCAATATCACGACGGTTGGCGTTTATATCATCTAGCATTTGCATCAAGATATCACCAAAGACCGTTGCGTCTGGATTGAGCCAGCCACGTGCATATGGAGCAGAAGTGTAGGCAATACGACCATACACATCGTTACTACCAGCAATCAATAGACTGCGGTTGGCTGGTGCAAAGTTGAGTCCATCACTAAGCTGCTTAGCTTGCTCCGCGGCACTCATACGAAGCATTACCGCGTACGCGCCATTTTTATTGATGGCAGCTTTTGGAATAGTAAATGCGTAAAACTTACCGTAAGTGCGACGAACAGAAGCAGTCTCACCTTGCGGCACCTCGGCTATATCAAAGCTAAGATTTGGATTCTTGGCCGCTAAGTCACGACCCTCACTCGCAAAGCCGAAGTACATCGCCAAATCTTCACTGAGGAACATGTCTCGATCTAGGCGTAAGGCACGATTCCAACTGTATAAGGTGTTGCCAGTATTACTAAAGTTAGTGAAGAAAGCGGCGGCATTTGTAAACGGTTGGGCGGCAGTAACTGTTCCTGGTAGTTGATTAAGTCCCACCTGATAAGTACCACGAGCTTCAGTCACCAGGGCACTACCGCCCTGGATAGCGAGAAGTGAAATAATCGGGAAGGCGTTTTTGATATTGCGATATTCACCCATAGCAATACCAGCAGTTTGGATGTTGCGACTGAAGTCACGTACTGTCAGGGTTGGTACAGTATCGGCCACTACTTCTTCCCAAGTTTTCGGCGCTACAATAAGGCCGCCCCGCGCAAAGATGTCGCGGTTCCAAAACAGCACCAGTGGGTCAACTGCTACAGGCACACCGTAAAGGCCGTCAGCCAGCGCGAATACCTCCGCCCCGTCAATGTAGGTACTACGGAAATCACGCAGTGGAAATGTCTCATATGACAATGGTTGCAAACGAGCACGATGTTTTATCAAGCGTTCTTGAGACATAAACAGCAGGTCTGGTGGAGTCTGATCAGCCAGTGCATTTACAAACGCAGTATCAAAATCTTCTGGTGGAAAGTACTTATATGTAACGCCGTTGAACCCAGGGTCGGCGGCGCGAACCTTACGGAGCACGGAATCAAAAGCTTCAGCTGGAACATCACCCCAAATCGCCACCGCTCCCACCTCGGTTACATTTTCATCAGGTGGCGCTTCGTACGCACGCAGTAGAATAAGCGCCACAAACATGAGAACCCCAAAGACAACTACTAGTACTAATTCAAATGGTCTTAATTTCATACTTTTCTAACGGCTATACCATAATGATGATCCCCAGCTGGATACTCCCGTTCTGGTATAAAACGTGCCGCTTCACAAAGAGCTGTCGCTTGTTCTTGAGTAATTACATCTTTTGGCTGCGGACCAAGCCCCCCAAAAGATTCTGTCCAATCAATAATATGGAGAACGCCGCCAGGACGCAGTACGCGGTTTATTTCTTGGAGAGCGGTTTCTTTGAGTTCAAATTGAAACAAAGTATTAACCAAGATAGCTGCATCAAGTGAGTTGTTAGGAAGTTTGATACCGCCTAATTCTTCTAAATCACACCACAGTGGGTGGATGTTGGTGAGGCCACTAAGACGCGCGAATTCACCTAGCTTGTCGACTAGCTGCTTTTGGATTTCACACGCATAGACCTTACCCTCAGGACCAACTGCCGCCGAAAGCGGCTTCAAGAAAAACCCGCCGCCAGCGCCGAGATCTGCCACTCTTTCACCAGGTTTGAGATGAAAATGAGTAGAGACAACTTCAGGTATTACGAAACGACCAGGTAAGACAAAATTCATACTTGTATTATACACGACCACCATCCTTAGAGACTCCGGCCTGTGTAATAAAAAACCACCCCAGGTGAGGGGGTGGTTTTTAAATCTCTATCTAATATCGTCTATGGTCATTACCTTTAATGACGCCTTAGAGCGCGAGTCCTAGTGATTTTCCCAAGGGAATGGAAAATCAAGGACTTAGTTCGTAATATGCCCTTTGGGCATTTACTCACTAAACGAACACCACACTTGCAATCGCGTCTCCGTCACGCATCTTCATGACGCGGACTCCTTGGGTCTGGCGACCGAGGGTTGGAACATCCTTGAGTGGTAGCTTAATCACCTGCCCCTTTTGACTCATGATAACAAGCTCCCCATCAGCACGTTCATCTTCCTTGAGCACAATTCCGCAGACAATCTGTCCTGTCTTACTGGTCAACTTGGCGGTCTTGATACCTGATCCACCACGCTTTTGGACTTTGTATTCCTTGGCTGGAGTGGTCTTACCATAACCAAGCTGAGTCACAATCAAGACTTCTGTCTTCTTATCGTCTTTCTTAAACACATCAGCAGAGACAATGTAGTCTCCCTTACCTAGCTTCATACCAGTTACTCCAGCAGCAGTGCGGCCCATTTCACGAACATCATTTTCCTTAAATCGAATTGATTGTCCTTGGAGTGTTACTAGAGAAACTTCGTCTCCCTTACCTACGAACTTGGCAGCAATGAGCGAATCGTCTTCTTTGAGGGTGATGGCAATGAGTCCACTGCGTCGCACATCCTTAAACGCAGAAGCATCACTCTTCTTGGCTACACCGTTCTTAGTAATCATCATGAGACCCCATTCACCAGCCCACTCTTCTTTGCGGACTGCTAGTACTGACGTAATCTTCTCTTCCTGCGTCATTGAAAGGAAGTTCATAATGGACTTACCCTTAGTAGCCTTTCGACCTTCTGGGATTTCAAACATTTTACTCTGGTACACCTTACCCTTATCAGTAAAGAAGAGCAGATCACTGTGAGCAGAAGTGGTGAGTAGTGTAGTAACTACGTCTTCTTCTTTGGTGTTTAGGTCAATCACTCCTACCCCACCGCGCTTTTGAGTTTTGTATTCTTCGGGATTGGTACGTTTTACGTAACCGCCAGCAGTGAGTACTAGCACACTTTCGTCGTCAGGGATGAGGTCTTCTTGAGACATTTGCTTTACACCACCCTTTACGATTTTGGTACGACGATCATCGCCATACTTCTCGGCAATTTCGAGCAAGTCATCCTTCACAATCTTCATCATCTTTTCTTTACTCTTGAGAATAGATTGGAGCTCTTTAATAAGCTTTTGGACTTCTGCTAGTTCGTCTTCAATCTTCTTGCGTTCAAGTCCAGCCAACTTCTGAAGGCGCATGTCTAGAATCGCTTGTGCCTGGATAGCTGAGAATTTAAATTCTTTCATCAAAGCTGCATGCGCAGTTGGTACGTCTTTAGCAGCACGTATGAGCTTGATGATTTTGTCGATATGATCAAGTGCCTTCTTGAGACCAAGCAAGATGTGCTCACGGTCTTGTGCTTTGGTGAGGTCATACTGCGTACGACGACGGATAACTTCAGCCCGGTGCTTTACATACTCCTCGAGGATTACCTTGAGTGAAAGAGTTTGTGGAATTCCGTCTACGAGCGCCACCATGTTGTAGTGGAAAGTATCTTCGAGCTGAGTGTGTTTGTACAGTTTATTTAAAATAGTTTGTGGCTGAGCACCAGACTTAAGTTCAATCACGATACGGATATCAGAGGTTGACTCATCGCGCATGTCGCGAATACCTTCAATACGCTTGTCGCGTACCAGGTCAGCAATCTTCACCTGCAAGTCAGCCTTGTTGACGCGGTATGGAATAGACGTAATGACAATTGAAAACGCCCCACGCTTATCTTCCACAATCTCCGCTTCACCACGAACCACCACTCCACCCTTACCGTTAGCGTAAGCGTGCGCAATGTCCTTTTGATTGAAAGCCACGGCTCCCACAGGGAAATCTGGACCTTTAACAAACTTTAAGAGGTCATCAGTAGTCGCTCCCGGATTGTCGATAAGGTGCGCCACAGCTGCCGCCACTTCCCGAAGGTTGTGTGGAGGAATGTTGGTCGCCATACCTACCGCAATACCAAGTGAGCCGAGCAAGAGGAGGTTTGGTACAGCCGCTGGGAGAACCACCGGCTCCTTCTTGGTGCCGTCAAAGTTTGGTCGCCAATCAACTGTATCCTTCTCAAGATCGCGAAGTAGCTCTTCAGCTACCTTAGACATTTTGGCTTCAGTGTATCGGTAGGCCGCAGCTCCGTCTCCGTCGATTGAACCAAAGTTTCCTTGTCCAAGTACGAGTGGGTAGCGAGTGGCAAAGTTTTGTGCCAACTTAACCATAGCTTCATATACAGAGGCGTCTCCATGAGGGTGAAGACTACCAAGAACGTCTCCAACTACTGTCGCAGACTTCTTAAATTTGGCTGTTGAGGTAAGGCCATTGAGTCGCATTGAGTAAAGAATGCGGCGGTGTACTGGCTTGAGACCATCTCGTACGTCAGGCAGGGCGCGCGACGTAATAACCGACATCGCATAGTCTAGGTATGCGGTCTCCATTTCGCTCGTGATACTTTGAGCCACTATTCCGCGTGGTGATGCTGGTGTTTCGTCAACAATTGTCTTTTTCGGCATATGTCTATGACTCGCTTTCCGCTAAAAATAATAATGAGTATACCACAGTTATTGCTGTGTCGTAGAGGCTGTGGTGGTGCCAATTAACACTTCTTTGTACTGTACTTCAGGACTACTACTGGTAGCTGTCGAAGAGGCTTTGGCCGCAGCCGTAGCTTTGTCTTCTTCTGAGAGAATCAGGGTGGCTGCACTCGTGGTGGTGCTTGTGGTCACAGTTTCTTCGGTAGTTGCGGCTGGCGTTTCTGTGGCTGCAGCTTTGATTACCGCAAGCTGTTCTTTAGATTTTTTAATTAGAGTCGCAAACGGGCTGGCATTATCACTCACAATCGAGCCTCCATTAATTGGGGTCTGCAGTCTAGCTGTGACCCAAAACACACAGACTATCATCGTAAAGACTCCCGCTGTGACGAGGGCGTAGTTATCGCGTACCTCTTTTGGCTTTCGATAAATGTTTTGTAGAAATTTACGCATATATAACCCCTTCCTCCTCTAGTACTTAAGCTGTTTTTAGGACCTTAACTTGTCCTTCCATTTCAAGAACGTCTTTCTTCTTAATAGTAAGCTTATCAGTAGCGACCTCACCTTCAGCACCAATTTCTTTTAGAAAGGCACCGAGAGCAGTCTTGTCGTAGTGCATCGGAATAATGAGTTTGGCCTCGAGCTTCACTGCTAATTTAGAAGCAGCTGGTACATCAAGCACATCTCCCCCACCAATTGGGACAAAGAGAATGTCGATATCCCCGAACTCACCGAGAATCTTTGGATCGATTTCAGCTGAACTAATTGCCCCTAGGAAAATCATATTAATATCCTCCAGACGAACTTGATAGATAGTGTTGTAGCGCTCTACCCCCTCATATATAGTCTTCACTCCGAAACCACGAGCGGTTACTTCCCCAACTTCATACTCACCCGGGCCCTGCACCACATATGGCGCCTTGTTGCCATGGGCAGCCTGATCGGCTCCGTTGAAGTTTGGATGGTTTAGTGAGATAAAGGCTACGTCAGCTCCGAACTTAGTGCTTGGTAATTTGGAATTCTTTGCGATTGGGTCAAAAGCGATTGTAGTGTCTCCAAAAGACACCTTAAAACACTGACCTCCCTGATATGTGATAACCATAGTGCCACTAGTATACGATACTGT
>CAZBJN010000004.1:11418-19646 GCA_964492305.1 uncultured Candidatus Saccharibacteria bacterium
AACACTGACCTCCCTGATATGTGATAACCATAGTGCCACTAGTATACGATACTGTTGTCAGAACTAGAAGTTTTGGTCAACAATCCCAATTTATTTTACGACTATACTTTTATTTCTCTTAGTATATGATGCTAAAAACAGTCCTTTAAACCTCAACCGGAGTCAAATATGAATCCAGTTACCGTACCTTGTGCCGTGCCGGGATCCTATATAAGAATAGAGCCGACACGCGGCTCAGACTGGATCATAACAGTCTGTGAAGGAGTAGACCCGGACAACCTGAAAGCAGGTCAAGTGACGACCGTAAAAATTTACGGTCCAGGTAAAACCAGCCACAACGATCAGATCAGCACCGATTTCATGCGGGTACTGGCTGACTTCTACCATCACAACAATCGTGATAAAGCCCAATGACAAAGTTTCCCAATCACAACCAACCGGAGTTCAAAAATGACAAGTTCATTAGACGCTGGCGCTACCGCTAAGCAGGCTGACAAAATCCGCGAATCCAAGTGCCCTAAGTCGAAAGACAAAAAGCACGAATGGGTGAAACATGGCACATACCCATCGACCTGGTATGCCTGCAAACACTGCGAAACCAGCATCTACGACAAATGACGGCCCAGCCAGTTCCAAGACCGCACCACTTTTACACCTTCCCGGTTTAAAGTCGTGCGGTTTTCATATATATGATTAAGTCAACTTCCCTAGACATTTTGACGTTTCTATACTATATTTGGCGGACCATTTTTGGTAATTAATAGTTTCCTAGCGGCACACGGTAACCCCCAGACTCATGCACATGGCTACGAGTAACAGTTGTCTGGACCTGTGGCGTCGGAATAACAAAAGAAAAAGAGTATGTCAGATTCTACAAACGTAGAAAACACTGGTGCTATGCAAGCGTACGCTGCAAATACACCAGCCGCCCCAAAGGAGGGACAATTAATAGACGGAACCGTCTCAGCTATCGGCCGAGCACGGGTTTTTGTAGACCTACCACCATTTGGTACAGGTATCATCTACGGCCGTGAGTACATGAACGCGCGCGATATTCTCCGCAAAGTTTCAGTTGGTGACTCAATCGCTGCCAAGGTAGTAATGCCAGAAAACGAAGATGGCTACATCGAACTTTCACTTAAGGAAGCTCGCCAAGCTCTCATCTGGGCTGATGCCGAAGAAGCAGTGAAGCGTGGCACTATCCTCAGTCTTGAGGTTAAGGAAGCCAACAAGGGTGGACTTATCATTGAATGGCAAGGTATCCAAGGATTCCTTCCAGCCTCACAGCTTTCAGCTGACAACTACCCACGAGTAGCTGATGGCGACAAGGACAAGATCCTATCTGCGCTTAACGACCTCATTGGTAAGCACCTCTCAGTAGTGATGATCACTGCTGATCAGAAGGAGCACAAGCTCATCTTCTCTGAAAAGGGACTACAAGAAAAAGAAGAGAAGGAAGAAAAGGTTGGTAAGTACGAAGTGGGAGATGTTCTTACTGGAGAAGTTACTGGAGCAGTTGATTTCGGTATCTTCGTCAAGGTGGAACAAGGTCTTGAAGGTCTCGTTCACATTTCTGAACTCGACTGGGGTCTCGTTGAAGACACTCGTGCCCTCTACAAGGTAGGAGATCAAGTAAAGGTTAAGGTAATTGAAGTGAAGGATGACAAGATTTCTCTTTCAATCAAGCAACTTAAGGAGAACCCATGGCAGGAAGCAGCTAAGAAGTTTAAGAAGGACCAAATTGTTGACGCGGTAGTTATCAAGTACAACAAGCACGGTGCTTTGGCTTCAATCGAAGAAGGAGTAGCTGGACTCGTCCACATCTCAGAATTCGAGAAGGAAGAAATGCTTAAGTCTACACTTTCACTTGGGAACGTTTACAAGTTCAAGATTACCCTCTTCGAACCAAACGACCAACGTATGACACTTTCATACAAGGAAGCGAATACTGAGACAAAGTAAGGTATATAAAAAGCGACGGCGGCCAATGGCCACCGTCGCTTTTTTGTTTCTATGTTTACTTAATTTGTATCGAATTATTACCCTTGATGATGATTCGAGCGCGAGGCGGACCACATATATCATTTTCTCCCCTGGAGGTCGAAACTGATATTGTGCCTGCCAAAGTAAAATATAGTCGCGCTACGCGCTCCTTATTTCTACTTTTAGTTGTAAGTATTCATCGCCTTCACGTAGCCTTCACGCACAATTTCGCAAACAGCTTTTTGAACTGACACCAATATCTCTTCTGTGAGCTCCGTGCGTTCTTTACTAGTGAACTTACCGAGCACAAAGCGTGGTAAAGCATCACCACTGAGGAGCTTCGGCTTCCCTGTCCAAAAACTAGTTGGCCCGACGCCAATCCGTACCCGGATAAACTCTTTACTACCCATTACTCCAATAATTGACTTTAGTCCATTGTGTCCCCCATCCCCACGGTCAAATGAGACTTTGATACTACCAAACGGCAGCGCCACATCGTCATACAACACTACGAGATTATGTAACTCATCTTTTGGTACCAGTTTTTTAATTGAGTTACCAGAATTATTCATGAACGTCTCTGGATACAAAAGCCCTACTGACTGCCCACACAGACTTCCCTCTGCATACCGCCCCTCTAGATGACCCGCCTTAGTCGGCACTGGAAGACGTAATGAATCAACAATAAAATCGAGTGCCAAAAACCCGACATTGTGTCTTGTGTGTTCATATTCACTTCCGGGATTACCGAGTCCAACGATGTAAAACATTAATGACATTGTACTCAACAAAAGGTTTTACTACAAACAAAATCGTAAAGTTTGTTTTTACTTTTTTCTTAAAGTATAATGGTGAAACTTTCGCTATGAATCTGTTCTCACACCAACAAAAAGACTTCATTGATCCTGATATCGATGGTGGAGCTGAAACAGAAACAAACACACCCGCTCCAACCGAAAACTCATTTGTAGAAATTCTGCGCTTTTCACTGATTGCGCTTTTGATTGTGGTACCAGTACGGATGTTTATCGCCCAACCATTCATTGTCTCTGGTGCTTCAATGGAACAAACCTTCCATAACGGTGAATACCTTATCGTTGACCAAGTTAGCTACCACCTACATTCACCAGAACGTGGCGATGTTGTTATCTTCCGCTACCCGCGTGACCCGTCCAAGTACTTCATCAAGCGAATTATTGGTATTCCTGGCGATACAATTACCATCGAAGGTAGTACAGTCACAATTGTAAACGAAGCCAATCCGGAAGGATTTACCGTAAATGAGCCGTACATCAAATCAATGCGGGATGGTGTCACTATTACAGAAGAACTCGGTGACCGTGAATACTTTGTGATGGGAGACAATCGTGACGAAAGCTCTGACTCACGCGTCTGGGGAGTACTTCAAGAAGAGCGGATAATCGGCAAGGCCTTCCTTCGCCTGTTCCCACCGCAGGTGTTTGACGTGATGCCGGGAGAAGCCAACGAAGCAGTTATGAATAGTGTCGAATAATTATTTAGATCTTATGAAATATTCACCAACAGAGTTTCTCAAGATTGCGACCAATACCGCGGAGCACTTTGGCTTCCGAACATCTGACGTAGTCAAAAAAGATCCACTCTGCAAAAACTGTGAAGTTTCTCTACCCTATTCAGATACTCCCGAAGACAAAAAAAACTTTTCGGAACAGTTCTTACTTACAAGCAGCGTCTCAACTTTCTGCAACGACAACCTACACGCCATCAAAGCGCCGGTACTCTTATACTCTCTTGAGCAACTACCACAAATAGACAGCACAGCCGTTACCTTTAGTATATTCAATGTCCAAAAAAGTATTGCTGAAGCCATCCTCATCCAGGCTGGACGTTCACTAATGCAAGAACTGGGTCACGAAGACCACGTAGTGCGCATTAACTCACTAGGAGACACTGAATCAAGTACCCGCTACAGCCGTGAACTAACTAACTTCCTTCGTAAGCGACTTGACGTCATGCCAGTTGACGCTCGTGAACTAATGAAAGAGCATCCGCTCTTAGCTCTCATGAGCCTCCTTAAGCAAGAACACGACCTCGCCTACCGTAGTCCAAATCCACTTGAATACCTAAGTGACCAAAGTCGCAAGCACTTCCGGGAGATTGTCGAGTATTTGGATATGACTGAGACACCATACGAAATCGATCCAAAGATGATTGGACACCACGAGTATTACTCAGACGCTCTTTTCTCTATTGAAGCTATTGGTGAACGAGAACCACTAGCACCAACGGTATCGGTCCAAGGTGGCCGCTACGATGAATATATGTACCGCAAGACTCGCAGTCGCATCCCAGCTGCTGGAGCAGTAATCACCTACAGTAACGGCAAGCAACCGGCTCGCATGCCAAAGGGTAAGTCAGTCAATCCAGAAGTATACGTAGTACAACTTGGCTTTGGGCCAAAGGTGCGTAGCTTGATGGTTATTGACCAGCTCAAGCACGCTGGAATCCCCGTACGGCACGATTTGGCTAGTGATTCGCTCTCAGCCCAACTACGTGACGCCGAAGCTCGTGGCGTGCGTTATACGGTCATTATCGGTCAGAAGGAGTTTGTAGACCAAACCGTCATCCTCCGCGATATGCGAGAACGAAATCAAGAGAATATCCCGCTTGACTCAATGATTAAAAGGCTTAAGAAGCAACTTACGGTCAGCTAGGTTAAACCCCTTGCACATATGTGCGCTTAATGATAAGCTCTTGCTCACATATGGCAACAAACGTCCAAGTAGATAAAAATAACAACGAAAGCAGTGCGAACGTAATTCGCCGCTTCCAGAAGCGTGTACAAGGCGCAGGTATCATACCTAAGGTACGAGCCGGCCGTTACTACGAACGCGAAAAGAGTCGAAACGTTCAACGTTTTGCAAAGCTAAAGAAGCTCGGAAAGAAAGAAACTTACGAAAAACTTCTCAAGCTTGGAAAAATTGCAGAACAACGAAGCTACCGTCGCTAAACCAAAAACCCTTCTCTACTGAGAGGGGTTTTTGTTTGCCCGACCGTGTGTCATACTGAGGTTATGTCAGACAACACATTTTCTCTTTCAAGCACCATCGCTCACTATCCAACTTTTCCATACCGTGAGATGAAAGATGCCATTCTCGGCAAGAAGTACGAACTGTCAGTGGCTTTTGTCGGGACCGCCCGAGCTCAGAAGCTCAACGTCGCCTACCGTAAGAAGACGTATGTACCAAACGTCCTCTCTTTCCCTCTTGATGACAAAACTGGTGAAATTTATATCTGTCCAGAAATTGCCTATCCTGAAGCCAAAGACTTCAATCTAACCAAGGATGGCTACATCGCTTTTCTGTTTATCCACGGATTACTTCATTTGAAAGGTCATGACCATGGCGCTACAATGGAGGGATTAGAGCAGCGCTATATGAAACGCTTCAACATCGCGTAACGCTCTTTGTAATCCACTATGGCTGAACACATAATCACAGGTATCGACGTCGGAACCTACCATGTAAAAGTGGCGATTGCTCGCCTGCCAAAAAACGGCAGCGAAAGAGTTGTGCCCGAAATCATCGGAACTGGTTTTGCTGAAACCCGTGGCCTCAAAAGTGGTTACATCCTCCAAAGTGACGAAGTGGCGCGTAGTATAAAAAGTGCCATCGCCCAGGCCGAAAAGAGTGCTGGTGTTATCGTAAAACGGGCCCATGTAGCGATTGGAAGTATCGGACTAGAGGAAACATACTCTAGAGGTGAAATCATCCCGGCCCGGGCTGATTCAGAGGTTACGAGCACCGACGTCGAGAAGGTTATGCAGGACAGTGAAGACCGCATTATTGACCACATTCCAAACCGCCGCATCTTGCACAGTATTCCCCTTCGCTACACAGTCGATGGAGCTGAAGTTCTTGGTCGCCCTCAGGGTATGCGTGGGACCAAGCTCGAAGTAGATACCCTATTCATCACTTCCTACGAACAACACATCAACGACCTCATGAGTGCTATTGAGAGTATTGGCGTGTACGTAGAAGACGTCATTGCTTCCCCACTAGCCGCTAGCTTTGTAATGCTCAACAAGACCCAAAAGCGAGCCGGCTGCATCTTGGCCAACATCGGCTCAGAGACCACCTCTATCGTAGTTTTTGAAGACGCTACCCCAATCTCACTCAAGATCTTCCCGACCGGCTCAAACGATATCACTAACGACATCGCCCTTGGTCTCAAGGTACCGATTGAAGAAGCTGAAAAGATTAAACGTGGTGGCATGACGAGCGCTACCTACTCTAAGAAGCGCCTAGATGAAATTATCCAAAGTCGTCTCACAACTATCTTTACCCTCATCGACGGACACCTCAAAAAAATCAAAAGAGATGGTTTACTTCCGGCCGGTATCATCCTCACTGGTGGAGGGTCAAACACTCACAGCATCACTGACGTAGCCAAAAATATTCTCTCTCTTCCAGCTAGAACTGCTACTCTTGAAATTGGCAAGAACACTAAAGTTAAGGACGCAACTTGGGCTGTAGCCTACGGACTCTGTATGTGGGGAGCGAGTGATACTGAGGACACTTCTACTCTTGGAATTGTAAAGCAAACAAAAAAGAGCCTATTCTCTTGGTTTAATCAATTTCTTCCGTAACACAAATTCTTTCGTGTCAATCACACGAAAAGTAGTGATGTCAATATCGTGACAGATAGTTTTATCCACTGTATGATTACGGAGCTTATTAAATAAAGGTACTCAGGGGTGGGTACGAGCACAATTTTTATTACAGAAAATTTATGGAACAAATTAAATCAGACGTTGAATCTTTCGCACGTATTCGAGTGATTGGAGTTGGAGGTTCTGGTAACAATGCCGTGAACTACATGGTAGGTGCCAAAGTTAAGGGTGTAGAATTTATTGCCATTAACAGTGATGCACAAGATCTCCATCACTCACTAGCCAAGAAGAAAATTCACATCGGTAAAAATCTTACTCGTGGACTAGGTGCTGGTGGTAATCCTGAGCAGGGACGTCGCGCCGCTGAAGAGACTCGTGAGGAAATTAATAACTCCATCAAGGGCTCAGACATGATCTTTGTAACTTGTGGTATGGGTGGCGGAACCGGTACTGGAGCTGCTCCAGTTATTGCCAAGATTGCTCGCGAAAGTGGTGCGCTAACTGTCGGTGTTGTAACCAAGCCATTTCTATTTGAAGGACAAGAGCGTATGCGCTTGGCCCTCCAAGGAATTGAAGAGCTCAAGAAGGAAGTAGACGCTCTCATCACCATCCCAAACGACCGACTCCTCGCTATCGTCGATCGCGAAACTACCGTCCGCAATGCCTTTGAGCAGTGTGACAATGTACTCAAGCAAGCTGTTGAAGGTATCTCTGACCTCATCACAATGCCAGGTATCATCAACGTCGACTTTGCCGACATCCGTAGTGTGATGGAGAACGCAGGTTCTGCTCTCATGGGAGTTGGTGTATCAACAGGTGAAAAGCGTGCTGAGGAAGCTGCTAGGTCAGCAATTAATTCCCCACTCCTTGAAGTATCTATTACTGGAGCTAAGGGTGTACTCTTTGCCATTGCTGGTGGAGACGACCTAGCTATGCTTGAAGTACAAGATGCAGCTCGTATCATCACTGAATCAATCGACCCACACGCCAAGGTTATCTTTGGAGCTATCAAAGATGAAAAGCTGAAGAAGAATGAAATTAAGGTAACAGTAATTGCAACCGGCTTCCCTGAAGAAACTAGTGGTACACAAAACACTATCTCTCGTCGCATGCCAACCGCAGCGCCAAGTCGCGTAGAACCAGAGGATGAAATGGTTGAGCCATCTCGTGGCAAGATCTTTAATTCCCTATCAGTACCACGACGTCCCGAAGCAGAGGTGACTCCAGAGCCAGTTATGTCTCAAGGAGTACCTAAGGCACCAGAAATGCCAAAGCGTGACCCAAAGCCAGTTGATCCTATTGATGAGGATGATGGTGACGATTGGGGCGCCGTACCGGCATTTCTGCGTCGTTCGAAGCTCAAGTAATTGAGCAAGAAAAGACGCGGCCGGTGCGGCGGACTCATTGAGGGCTTTTGTGAGAATTCACGAAACAAAAGACCCAATGAGTGGACTGCCCCTGTAAGGGGCCAGCGAACGTCACATAATTACAGTGCGCTAGGAATTTGGAACAAATATACTTAGTGACTTGTGACCAGTGCCGGCTTTTCCTTAAACCACTTTAATTTGTACCATCCACCAAAACCCACCACCTT
>CAZBJN010000004.1:19746-33846 GCA_964492305.1 uncultured Candidatus Saccharibacteria bacterium
CCGGCTTTTCCTTAAACCACTTTAATTTGTACCATCCACCAAAACCCACCACCTTCAGGTGGTGGGTTTTGCTGTTAAGTCCTCTTGCGGTACAATAGGCTCCACTAACACATAATATTGATACTGATATGTACGAACTAACGATTATTGGAGGAGGGCCAGCCGGAGTAGCGGCCGGAGTATATGCTTCACGCAAGCAACTCCGAACACTATTTATTACCAAAGAATGGGGTGGTCAAAGTATCGTTTCAACAGACATTCAAAACTGGATTGGTACTCCATCAATCAGTGGCGACAAGCTCGCCACTGACCTACGTGGACACCTAGAGACTTATGCTGGAGAGTACGTAGATATCAAATCAGGTTCACTGGTAACTAAGATTGAAAAAGCTGAGGAAGGCTTTACTATACACACAACTTCAGGTGAGACTATTTCTACCAAGGCGATACTCGTAGCCAGTGGATCTGAACGCCGCAAACTCGATGCCATCAATGCAGACATCTTTGAACACAAAGGACTTACCTATTGTGCTAGTTGTGACGGACCGATGTTTGGTGGCCAAGACGTGGTGGTGGTAGGTGGTGGTAATGCAGCCTTTGAGACCGCTGCACAGCTACTAGCGTACGCCAAGAGCGTTACCCTGCTCCAGCGTGGCGACGCCTACAAAGCCGATCCGGTGACTGTGGAGCATGTACTATCACACCCAAACATGACTGGTGTTTTAAACGCTCAAGTAACTGAAGTGACCGGAGACAAATTCGTCTCGGGCCTCACCTATCTAGACGCCGCCACCAATACTCCGGTGACTTTAGCGGTGTCTGGTATCTTTATTGAAATTGGCATGCTTCCAAACACAAGCTACCTTGGAGACATTGTTGAGCTCGATAACTACAAGCGAGTAGTGATTGATCCATGGACCCAGAAGACTTCTACTCCAGGCATCTGGGCCGCTGGTGATTGTACAAACGTTCTCTACCATCAAAACAACATCGCTGCTGGCGATGCTGTGCGAGCGCTTGAGGATATTTATATGGCACTGAAAGCTCATTAGCCAAAACACGCAACAAACATCCGAGCAACGTAAAAGGCGCCCCTCCAGGCGCCTTTTACTTTGTACAACGTAGAGTTTTGGCCTGCGCGCTTTGCTCGTATTACCGAGCGTTGTATAGAGATACATCACCACCGCGCAAACCTGTGTATAGCTTCCCACGGGCAGGTAGGTGCGTCAACGAAATATTTAAACCTTATTTTGAGCCACCCTGTGCATAAACCTGTGTAAAACACCAGGTATAACCACAGGTATATCCCTAGTAATAACTATGAGTAAAAGTCTTTGCATTAATTTGACGATTGTAAGTGGGTTTTCCTCCCTTTTTTGCCTCAAATCGAAAGCAACCAAAAAGAGTGGAGTTTTCTGATATCTTTGCTACTATAGTGCGCACAGAGCAGAAGTTATATGGCCCTATCGTATAACGGCTAGTACACAGGATTCTCATTCCTGGAATCGGAGTTCGATTCTCCGTAGGGTCACAGCAGATATTGAAAAGAGCCGCCAGTAAATACTGGCGGCTCTTTTCAATAGTACGCAACCTGCGTTGCGTACGTATCTGCTGTGAAGCCGGAGACATGTTTTCATTTTCTCCAAGAAATGAAAACGGTCGAGGCGAGGTCGACAAGTACTTAGTAGAATCTGCACGCAGTGCAAGATTATACTTAGTAACTTGTGACCACACGAACTCGGCACTTAGATTTAACTGAAAGAAACAACTTACGATGCCATTTTTGTTCGTGACCATACGAGTAAACCTGCTGGGAGCAGGTTTACGTGAGAATCGAAAAGGTTGACTAGTATTTTGGAACTTGTGAACAAAATACTGACAACCTGTACTAATCCTGTAAGGATCGATAAGGCGCAGCCGGTCTCCGTAGGGTCACAAATTTAATTAATCAGCCTAGTAAATAAAAAAGACCCCCGCTCGCATGACATTGTCATTTGACTTGGGGGTCCGACCGGATCTGGTCTGGGCGCTACTTGAGCGGAATGGTTGCCGGTGCGGCAAGTTCGCCGATGATGGCTGTGCAGTTCGCTTTCGCGCCACACTCCTTCACGGCTTCGACTTGCTTCTTGGCAACCTCAAGCTTCAGGAACTGCTCGGGACTGAAACCGATGCTGTTGCGGTATGCATTGTCAGCATTGGCACGCTCGATTTCCGCACCCTTGCGGTTGATTTCCGCAGCTTTGCGCTCGTTTTCAGTCTTCGAACGCTGTTGCTGCGAGGCCGTTTCTGCCAAGGCCTCGAGCACTTTTTCGGGTGGCGTTGCCTTGCCAACGATGACTTCCATGACTTCTGCGTCGATGTTCTTGGCTTTCACGAACTCCCTCATCTCGCTGAGAACGACACGCTGGATTTCTCCGAGAATGTCTTTCCCTTCGCTGTTGAATTGGCGAGTCGTGAGCGCTGTCATCGTGGTCTTCGCGACTTCATCACGAACAGAGGTGCGGAACAGCTCTTTGATGTTCTGCTTGTACCAATCAGGACCAAACAACGAGTGCAGTTGAGGGGTTTTGCCGGGAATCGGCCGAACCTTGATGTATGCATTGAAGTCGATCGGGATGTTGTCGACAGTGATGGTGCCGTCCCGTACATCATCGAAGCTTTCCGTGAACTGAACAGGGCGGATGTCATACATGATGACGTCCGTCGTGTAGAACAGCCACTTGGAGCCGGTGACATGAGGTTCAGGGCGAACCCCGCCATCGCCGAAAATGGTGAAGAACGGCTTGTCGACGAGGACGGCTTCATTCCCGGCCTCGACCTGCACTCGCTTCGTGACCAAAACCATGATGGTGATGAAAAGGACGAAGGAGATCGCACCGATGATGCGCTTTTTGTAGCTGGTCCAGAAGTTGGGCTCATTTTCACGGCCGTAGTTCATGTGGCTTCCTTTCAGTGGGTAGTGGGGTTGACTTAACAAAAAACAATAAAGAACCTTTATATTGTAGTATAATTATAACTGTTTGTCAATACCAACGAGCGATAGATTAGACCTTGAAGTGTAATACTTGTTTTAAAATCCGGCTCCAATTCGCACTACTTAGGGTCACACTTTTTTTGAGCTATATAATAAGACGTCTATTATATACCCAAAGAATACTCTGGAATCATTTTTGTGGTGTAGACTTAATATATGAAAAATATATTCATTGTAGTTTTATTGATACTACTATCGGGGGTAGGAGTATTTATTTATACAAATGTAAAAAATAATGATTTACCCTCAAATGAAAAGGTTACCTACACTAATAATTTACTTGGTTATTCAGTAGTTTTACCAGATGGATATGAAGTAGCTGAAGAATATACAAAATTTGTTAATCAAGACCTTGAATTAGGATCTATAACATATGAAGACAAAGTTTTTGATATCCAACGAGCAGAAATTGTTGTCTTTTCACCTGACACAACAGAAGAGCAGTTAGAGACAATAAGTAGAGCAATATCATATTCAAACGAAGGTAAAATGCTTACTCAAGAACCAGACTACATATATATTGAACCAGATCCAATTTCACCAGAGATAAGAAATCGTATAGAGGAGAGAATACAAGAAATAAATCCAAAAGATGAAGACGGATTCCGTTTAGCTAATGTACCTTTGATGTTTGGTGTGGAAAAAGTACAAGAAAGAATTACAAAGACAGTTTTGCTTGAAGAGACAAAAAAATACTATGTCCACGAAGGTTACAGTGATACTGGATATCAAGAGGTGTATGGCTTAGACATTGTTGTTCCAAATAATAATGAAGCTAAACAAATTGTAGCCAATATGATAGATAGTCTAGAGTATTAGTAATTGTTATCTACTTCCCAAATTCCTCCAAGACTTCATCTCCTTAACAAGTTGGTTCCAATTCGTAATACTTAGTGTCACAAATACAGAACTTAGCGGAGCGAAGGCATCTTTTATGAACATAGTGAATTAAAAAAACAGGACGATTCTCCGGAAGCCAAAGACAATCCAATATACTTAGTGATTAGCTACCACAACAGTCCCCTCTGCCAAATTTTGCTATACTTTAACTATTATGGAAAAGATACTTAACGCAGAAAAAAATCCCAACGAGATATACATTAAAGCATACACAAACATGCTAATGGGTAGTGGTGCTGATGGCTTTATAGAACTAAGTGAAGGAGTCTCCAAAATAGACTTCTTGAAGTGGTTAGTGAAAGAAAAGGGATTTTTACTTCATGGTTCTAATAATCAAGAAATTGACACCTTACAACCAAGGCAAGCTAATTGCGCCTCAAAGGAGTTCGGTAATATGAAAGCTGTATATGCTGTTGAGGATTGTGTATTGCCAACTTTTTATGCAATAAAAGACAGAGCCAAGTTTACAGGCATGGCACGAAGTGGTTTTACTGAAGTCGTGGACGGAGAAGATACAGTACGAGAGTATGAGTTTGCTATAGACAAAGACCTGATCGCTCAAAACCCATGGTCAGATGGGGCTGTCTATATTTTATCAAGAGAAACTTTTGTCCAAGGACATGACAATGAGGGCAATCCAATCGATGAATGGGCTAGTGAAGTAGGGGTAATTCCTTTGGGGAAAATCAAGATTACCCCCGATGATTTTTCATATCTACACGAAATAAAAGCAATTGAGAGTTAGAACAATATTGTTCTGCATAATGCTAAACTTACCCTATGCCTAAGAAGACAACCATAACTGGTCCCCTTCACCGCTTACCAAAAGACATGCGTTTGGTTCTTGATGAGAACAAGGATGTTTTAAAAGTCTGGGACACACTCACTCCCCTAGCTCATAACGAGTGGATTTGTTGGGTGACTATTGTAAAAAAGAAAGAGACTCGGGAAGAGCACCTTGTACGCCTTTGCGAAGACATCCGTAGAGGAAAACGTCGACCCTGTTGTTGGCCCGGCTGCCCACACCGAAGGCCAAACGCGCAAAAGTGGTTCTCTAAAAAGAAATAAGGGACTTTTTCTGTTATATAAAAAACCGCCCCGAAGGGCAGTTATCAATTGGGGGCGGCTACCGTTTCTGTTTATACTTTTCTAAAGTTTTGTCGCTCAGCACCTTGGCGCGTTTATGCAGCTCATCAAATGCTACTTGGATGTCCTCCCAATCATATTCGAGCTGTCGACGTAGATGGATGATGCACTTGGTTTTTTCACCAAAAATTTGCTCCTCTGTTAGCCCTTCATCGAGCGACTTATCAAGCGGATGCACGAGCGCCACCTCCTGCGCAGTTGACTCGCTCTGTGCCTGTTTGATGAACTGCTTCTCCCTTTCGTGAAGCCACAGTACAAAATTATCAAGTCGGGCGCTCAAGGCAGCAACGCCTTTCCCGTCGTCTATGATGACATAGTCACACAAACGTTCGAAGTCTTTTTCTGCTACTTCAAGAAATAGCTTAGAAAAGAACACAACCTCATAGAGAGTAGATGTCTTCATGGCAGTCTCCTGTTTTAAAGACAGCTCCAACATTAGAGTTTCTAAACCTATTAAACACCATATTTACCATAATTCAAATTAGTACAAAAAATCGTCCCGAAGGACGATTTAAAAACTGCAACGGCTTGTCACCCAGAGTTAAAACATCGCAAAGGCTTTGAGCTTCAAATTTAAGGCATAGCCGTTCAATTCAAGAAACTTTACCTTGACCACTTCCTGAGTTTCCCTCAAGTTACGCTTTATAAGTGCCAGGCGTTGTTTTTTTAAGATGAGCATCTGCTCATGAGTGAGTTCCTCATCTGCTGACACAGTCAAGGACTCATCCATCTCTTGTTCCAACATGGAAAACTCAATTCCAATCCTTACGAGATATTCCACCTGCCTGACCTCAAACCACTGTTCGAGTCTCTCAAGTCTGTCCAGCATGTTTGTCAGCTCTTTTTTATAGCCAGGTTTCCCTTGGTGAATATTTTTAAACAGCGCCTCTTCAATTACGAGGAAATGCTGAGCGATAAACACAAACTCATTGAGAGTGAATGTTTTGTCCATAGACACCTCCAGTTTCAAGGTACCGCTCCAAGATGGGAGTTCTAAACCTATTTAACACCTATATTTACCATAATTCAAATTAAAACAAGCCCGAACATGGTCGGGCTTGTTTTAAGGGCATTTTTCTCTACTACTGCTCCTTCTTCTTATATTCTGCCAACTCTTTCTTCAGCTCCACCATTTTTAATTCACGGTTAATCATCATCTTGTTCATTTTTTCAGTTTCTTCAAGACGCATTTTTAATTCTTCACCAATGGCTCTCATTTTTTCATTTGACTCATCCTCGGCTTTTTTGGCTGCAACTATTTTATCGAGCATGCCATTTATAGATAATGCCAGCTCGCCTATCTCATCCATTACTCCTTCCTTAATGCGAATAGATAAATCTTTTTTCTCGCCAATTACCCTTACTTGTTTCTCGAGCCCAGTAAAGCGCGAGACCACAAATTGTTCAAGGAGTACTGTAAGAATAATACCCAACAAAATTAGCAGCGCGTTCGTCGCTATCATATAAAAAGAGAGCGTGGACTTTCCCTGAAGATAAATATCTCTTGTCTCTTCTATCTTCAAAGTGAGGAGCGGTCTACCATAATAATCATTTAAAACTCTATAGGCAGCAATTGAGGTTTCAGAGAGCGGAATAACAAACTCATTATTCTCTGCCGTCAAAGACAGCTCTGCTGCTATAACATCAGCAGGTGAAGTTGATCTACCGTAAGGGAAAGCTTCTAATGATAGATGTGTAAGTGCTCCAATTTCATCAATTAGATTTTCGTCTATATACGTTCCAAACGTAAGACTGCCGTTAATTGGCCCCTCTCCCTCACTGGTCAGAATTGGGAGTGAAGTAAATAGAAACGACCCGCTGTCAAACCGTAAGATTCCAGAGACAGAGCTCTCAGTGTCCAAATGAGTCACTAATTCCTTATGTGATTCAAAATACTCTTTTATTGCAGTAGGGTCAATTTCTTCATTAGTTACGCTGTCAATGACTCTAATAAACACTATCTCCCCTTCAGGATTAGCAAATATCATCGCGTTTATCTCGAGATTTACGAGGTTATTGAATTCAAGATTGGAGTCGTAGTATTCCTGATTTAAATCAGTGACAAATTGATAAGTATCGTCCCATGATGCCCAGTCTTTTACCTGTACTGCCATCTTCGGAAGTAGGCTTTTTATAGCGTCATCCGCGCGATTGAGATCTTTAATAATTGCTTCATGTTCTATATTTAAATAACTTTGCGAGTGTATGTTAGAGGCAATAAAATATAGTATTGATGCAAAAAGTAGTATTGATGACAAAATCACCAGAATCATTTTCTGAGTAATTGAAAGATTCTTTAGTTTTTGAATCATATTTAAGTATGAGTATATAACTTTGCATTATTAAGACAATGATTTATATACACCCTCCTATCTCTATAACATTAAAATTGAAAAAGCTCGACCAGGGGTCGAGCTTTTTGTGTGAGGGCTCAGTCAACGCCTCTTTTTAATCCGCGGTGACACGTTGTATGCGACAGCAAGTTCTCCTAGTATCCAATGTACCACACCAATGTATATGTCCCGTACACGTTCAACACTTCTTTCGAATTCAACCGTTTCAATGGCCCAGTCCTTCCCGTCTTTCGTTAGGGTCTTTTTCTGCTCCATCAGTCGCTCTCTCAGGTCTATGTCAAATGGATCAGGCCTTCTGTTGAAAGCAGCCAAACGTATGACATCCACCTCATCCAAAAAGAGCTCCTCTTTCCGCTTTGTGTGGTCAGTCACTATTTCCTCAAAGGCTTCTTCCAATTCTTTGATGAATTTCAGACAAGCATTGCGCACAGCGATAGCTTGTCTGAAGTGAGCTTCCTTGGGCAGTGACTTAATTTCACTTAAGCCTATCTTAAGGTCCTCAAGTCGCTGTTTCCAAGCACAGAAGTATTTGTCTATGTTTACCATCACACACCTCCGCGGTTTCAAAGACCCTCTCCAAAATGGGAGTTCTGTGCTTATTAAATTCCTGTCTTGGTACTCTGTCAAGAAAAAAGCCGAGCATAAAGCTCGGCTTTTTGGAAAATCTACTCGCCTGATTAAGGCAGCAACTTCTTTGTATGAGTCACAAGTTGCCGAAGTTCAGCTATCTTGTCAATCACGTTTTGACGCGTCTCAGCCACTTCGGCCTCAAGGCCAGACAGCTGGGCCGCAAAGACAAACCTTGGCTCTACCCTACTCAAAGGCCTTTCTTGTTGTGCCGGTGACATTGTTTGCTCAGCCACCTGGAGTAACTCGCACTCTGACTCCTGCATGAGTGAAAATGACGCCGCCACCTGATCGAGCTCACCAAGCATTATTCGCTCAGTTGAACGCAAGACCAAATCGAGACTATCAAGTTCGTAAACAATACTTGCTTGCAACCCCAGCTTATCCGCCTCTGTTAGACGAGGAAGTAACAAGAGGCGTCCGGTGCGCTCACACTGATCTACCATCAGGCGAGCTAAAGTTTCAATCACGTCAAGTGAGTGCATGGCACACCTCCGTAGGTTAGGACAATCTATAGCTATATAACTCCTAATAGCGCCCCAGGTCAAGCCTACCCTTAAGACAAAGAAATAGGCGCCTACAGCGCCTATTTCAAACTGAATAAATTAATTTATGCCACAATTCCACCCCAGTACTTCCCAACCGTAAACGCAAAGCAAAGTGTAATGGCCCAAATAACGAGTTGGTCTGTAGTTATATTTTTCATAGTGATTATTTAAAACTCTACCATTATTCTACACCGCCTAGAGAGACGCTTCTCCTAAGATATAAACAGACTATTCAACCGTCACACTCTTAGCCAAGTTTCTTGGGCGGTCAACATTCAGTCCTTTTGCCACACCAACATGGTAAGCAAAGAGCTGTAGTGGCAACACCGCCACAATTGGCTGTAGTAGTGGATGGACCTTCGGCATATAGATGACATCGTCAGCTACTGCTGAGATTTGTAGATCCCCTTCGGTAGCCAGCGCCACTACTGGCGCTAGACGAGCACGCACTTCTTCAATATTTGAAATCATTTTTTCATACACGTCGTTTTGCGGCACAATTGCTAGTACTGGGAAATCTTTATCGAGCATCGCAATTGGTCCATGCTTTAATTCCCCGCCTGCATACGCCTCAGCGTGAATGTATGAAACCTCTTTTAGCTTGAGTGCACCCTCATACGCAATCGGCGAATGAAACGTCCGACCAATATACATAAAGTCTCGATATTGTGCATACTTCTTGGCCACCTTGGCAATCTCATCGTTCTTCAAAAGCACCTTACGCATTGTCTCAGGTAAAGACTGTAAGGCTTTCACAATTTCCAAACCTTCTGCTTTAGACATACCCCTCTGTCGCCCTAAATATAGAGCCATGAGAGCAAAAGCAGTAAGTTGTGATATATAGGCCTTGGTCGACGCTACCGCCACCTCTGGACCGGCGTGATTATAGATACCAGCATCCACCTCACGCGCAATAGCTGAGCCAACAACGTTTACCATGCCAAGCGTGAGCATTTGCATACTCTTGGCTTTTTCAACTGAAGCTCTAGTATCAGCAGTCTCCCCAGACTGACTCACAAACAACGCTGCCGCTTTTTTATCTGGGTAAGTCTTTTTGTAGCGATACTCGCTACCAAGCTCTACCTCAACTGGGATATGAGCATATTCTTCTAGCATGTACCGCCCCACCTCTCCAGCATAGTACGCAGAGCCGCAACCAATGATATGAAGTCTCTGAATATGCTTGATGCGTTCTTCAACCATCTCCAGTCCGCCGAGTTTGGCAGTACCTTCCTCCACATTGAGTCGGCCCCGCAGGGTATTCAAGACTACCTCTGGTGCCTCAAACATTTCCTTCAACATGAAGTGAGCAAAGCCATTCTTTTGAACAGCCTCGTGTTCCCATTCCACTATCTCAGATTTTTTGGTTTTCTTTAAGCCTTGGATAGTAGTTACTTCGTAAGAGTCTTTACTTACACTCGCAATTTCACCATCATCCAAATACACCACCCGTTTGGTGTGCACCAGGAGCGCAGAAGGATCTGAAGCAATAAAGTTTCCCTCCTTGCCGAGCCCGAGCACAATCGGACTACCCATCCTCGCTACAATGATTCTGTTTGGTTCGTGTTCACTCACCACTGCCAAACCATAGGTACCACGCACCGCCCGCAAGGCAGAGCGTGTAGCTTCGAGTAGGTCACCCTTATAAAACGAACCGATGAGTTTAACTAAAACTTCGGTATCAGTATCAGAATAAAAAGTAATTCCCTGCACAGCTAATCCTTCTTTTAGTTCACGGTAATTTTCAATAATGCCGTTATGGACCAACCAAATCCGTCCACTCATATCATGGTGTGGGTGGGCGTTCTTCTCTGACGGAGCACCGTGAGTAGCCCAACGAGTGTGCGCTATACCGGCAGTGCCTGATATATCTTTGGGGAGCTTAGCCTCCAGACTACTAATTGGACCAGCGGCTTTAATGACGCCATGGCCGTGAACAAAAATACCAGCTGAGTCATAGCCGCGGTATTCAAGGGTGCGTAATCCCTCAAGCAAAAATGGTGCTGCTTTCTCAGTTCCTATGTATCCAAATATTCCACACATATATCTAATATTACTCTAATTTTACAGTTTTAGTTACAGCCAGCTACCAAGAACTTAATATTTCAGTTACCCATAAATTATGCTATTATCGTGCGACAGAAATATGTCCGATTAGCTCAGCTGGTAGAGCGCTACATTGACATTGTAGAGGTCACAGGTTCAAGTCCTGTATCGGACACAAAAATATCAACCCCCGCCACAAGGCGGGGGTTGATATTTTTGTGTCCGATAAGGGAGACATCTGTATGTCTCCCGCCAGGACTTGAAGGGCACAGCGATGCCGCAGGCAAGCGAGCCGGGGTCGAGAACACTTAGTAGATTTGGAACGAAGTGAACAAATATACTTAGTGATTCGTGACCAAGGCCTGTATCGTATTAAACGGACCCCACACGTGTCCGGCCTGTATCGATTTAACAATTCTAATTAGTGACTTGGACCACAGGTGTCCGATAAGAATGATGTCAGTGCATCATTCCTTAGGACTAGTCTATTATCTAAGTTCACCAAGTAGACAACCACTCCCCTAAAGCGCTATAGTCTCTCTATGGAAAACACTCTTAAAGATATTGTAGTTATCTACCACGCAGACTGTACTGACGGTTTCGGCGCGGCTTATGCAGCCTGGAAAAAATTTGAAGACACTGCTAGCTATATCCCACTCAAGACTCAAGTAGAAGTTGACCTAAATCTCAAGGATAAGGAAGTATATGTCGTAGACTACAGCTTCAACGCTGAGGTAGATGCACGGGTTCGGGGTGAAGCCAAAAAACTTGTCGTGATTGACCATCATCAAACCGCCAAGGATGTGGTAACCGCCCATCCGGAAAACGTCTTTGACCAGAACCACTCTGGCGCTGTTCTAGCTTGGCAATATTTTCATGAAGACATTCCCGTACCAGAATTGCTTTGGTACATAGAAGATCATGATATCTGGAAGTTTGCTCTACCTGAGAACCTTGAGTTCAATGCCGCCCTCGGTCAATATGAGCGTTCATTTGAAGTTTGGAATGAACTTGTTTCAAATCTAGCCAACTCAGAATTTAGGGCTAACTTTATTGAACGCGGCCGAACCATCAAACAATTTGAAGAGTCACTTATTAATGACTTACTTAAGTACAAAGAACGAGCCCACTTTGAAGGCTATGATATCTGGGTGCTAAACGTCTCTCGTGTCTACCGTTCTATCTTAGGTCACAAACTGGCCAAATTAAATGAAAGTGAAGGAGGGGTACCTCTCTCGATTGTGTACTATCACAGTGGTGGCGCTGTAAACCTTTCACTTCGCAGTGAAGGTGACATTGACGTGGCCGAGATAGCCCAAAAGTACGGTGGTGGCGGACACAAACATGCCGCTGGCATAAAGGTAGGCAGTTTTGAAGAGTTACCATTCAAATTTATTTAAATGAAAAGCACCACCTCAACTTGAGGTGGTGCTTTTGTAGACACCCCCTCTTTTCTCTTGTATAGTTCCCAAACTATATGATTCTTTTATCTATCGAGACCAGCTGCGACGAGACCGCTATTAGTATTGTAGAAATTGTTGGAGATTTCCCGCACGCCACATACAAAGTACTTGGTAATGCCCTCTTCTCCCAAATCGAAATTCACCGTGAGTTTGGTGGGGTTTTTCCGGCTATCGCCAAACGTGAACATATAGCGACTATCCTCCCAATGCTCGAGAAAGCTATTCGTGAATCAGGGATAGATGGAGAACCAGCCAACACAAATCCAGACATAGACGAGATAGTACAGACTATCCTCTACCGCGAACCAGGTCTTGCCAATCAACTCCTTGGTTTTTATTCCCACTTTGGCATTCCAGCCATTGACGCTATTGCGGTCACAAGCGGACCAGGCCTCGAGCCAGCCCTCTGGGTAGGCGTTAATTTTGCCAAAGCCATCGCCCACCTCTGGAACGTACCAGTGGTACCAGTTGATCATATGGAAGGTCATGTATTGGCCTCAATCTTTGATGGACATCACCTAGCCGAAGTACACTTCCCGGCTATTGCCCTTCTCGTCTCTGGCGGACACACCGAAATTATTTTGATGGAGGATTGGGGCAAATACCAAAAAATCGGACAGACTCGCGACGACGCTGTCGGGGAAGCTTTTGATAAAGTCGCTCGCCTGCTTGGACTTCCGTATCCTGGCGGACCAGAGATTAGTAAAATAGCCGCGCATGCACGCGAAGTTGATCTACCTGAATACCTCGCTCTCCCACGACCAATGATGCACTCAGGTGACCTGGACTTTTCTTTCTCAGGACTCAAGACTGCTGTGCGCTACGGCATCGAAAGCAAAACCCTCACTGAAGATGAGAAGTTTGCACTGGCGCGTGATTTTGAAAATGCCGCTATTGAAGTACTCATCCACAAATCGATCAAAGCTATAGAGCAACACTCGGCTCGAAGCTTTATCCTCGGAGGCGGAGTATCCGCGAACTCATATCTGCGCAATGCCGCCCTTGGCCTCGCTACCCCACAATCCTTCCCTGACCTCCAGGTATTTCTACCAGAAAAGTCCCTCTCAACTGATAACAGTGTGATGATTGCACTCGCTGGCCACGCCCATTTAGCGAATGCAGAGACCCCAACCAACTTCATGAACACAGTCCGGGTTGATGGCAACCAATCTCTCTAAGCAAGACTTCAAATAAGGCTTATTTGTGGTAGTATGGAAAAACTAACCTTTTTAGTTATGAGCGACAATACACCACAAAGCAACCCGAACACCCCGGAACTCTTTAAGAGTCCTTACAACCCAGAAACCCACGAAGCGGCTATTTATAAGCTCTGGGAGGATTCAGGGTATTTTAATCCAGACAACCTACCTGGTGACCGAACCGAACCCTTCACTATTGTGATGCCTCCACCAAATGCTAACGGCTCTCTCCATGCTGGTCATGCTCTTTTTGTGACTGTAGAAGATATTATGATTCGCTATGAGCGAATGAAGGGTAAAAAAACTTTGTGGATTCCTGGAGCTGACCATGCCGGCTTTGAGACACAAGTGGTGTACGAAAAGAAACTAGAAAAAGAAGGTCGCTCTCGCTTCCAAATGACACGCGAAGAACTCTACGCTGAGATTCTCGAATTTACTTTTTCCAATAAATCATTTATGGAAGGACAAATTCGTTCCCTCGGTGCTTCGTGTGACTGGTCACGCGGACTCTTTACTCTTGATGACCGAGTCAAAACTATTGTCTACAGCACCTTTAAGAAACTCGAAACAGACGGACTTCTCTATCGTGGTGCCCGCTCCAGTAACTGGTGTCCAAAACACCAAACTTCTTTCTCAAACCTAGAAGTAGAACATGAACAACGAGTTGACCCTTTTTATTATTTCCAATATGGACCATTTGTAATTGGTACGGCTCGTCCAGAAACTAAGTTTGGAGACAAGTATGTAGTGATGCATCCTGATGATGAACGATATAAAGAATTT
>CAZBJN010000004.1:33856-34397 GCA_964492305.1 uncultured Candidatus Saccharibacteria bacterium
AAAGAATTTACCCATGGGCAGCAAATTGAAGTTGAATGGATAAATGGCCCAATTACCGCCACTGTCATCAAAGACGAAGCTGGTGACCCAGAAATGGGTACTGGTGTGATGACTATTACCCCATGGCACTCTGGGGTCGACTTTGAAATTGCCAAGCGCCACAACCTAGACTACGAACAAATCATCGATTGGCGAGGCAAACTCCTCCCGATTGCCGAAGAGTTCGCTGGAATGGATATTCGTGACGCTCGCAAAAAGATTGTCGAGAAACTTGATGCTAAAGGTTTACTCGTACGAATTGATGAGAAGTACGAACACGCCGTACCCTGTTGCTACAAGTGTAACCGTGAGATTGAACCACAAATTAAAGAGCAGTGGTTTGTAAACATGAAGCCACTAGCCGAGAAAGCTCTCACCGCCCTTGATGAAGGTAAATTTACTTTTGTAACTGAACGTGATGAGCGTGTTTTCCGCCACTGGTTAACTAATATCGAAGACTGGCCAATTGCCCGCCAAATCGCTTGGGGTATTCCAATTCCTG
>CAZBJN010000005.1:0-31463 GCA_964492305.1 uncultured Candidatus Saccharibacteria bacterium
AGAAGGTCCTACTCGTCGAACGCGAACATCTGGGCGGCGAATGCACAAATACTGGCTGCATCCCTAGCAAAGCCCTCCTCCATCACGCCAAGTCTTACCACTCTGCACAGAAAATAGCCGGGGTGACCAAACAAGGTGAAACATACCGTCAAAATGCTTTTAACTACGTGCGCAGAGTAATTGCGGGTGTCCTACAAGACGAAACTGTGGAGCACTTCAAAAAACAGGGTATCGATGTCGTTATGGGCGAAGCTAAGTTCACCGGAAAGTACACAATCGCGGTAGCTGGAGACACTTACACTTTCAAAAAAGCTGTTATTGCGACCGGTTCCAGTCCTCGCCCTCTCATAATTGAAGGTCTGAAAAGTGAACTTATCCTGACCAACCAAAATCTGTTTGACTTAAATGAGACGCCAAAGCACACACTCATCATTGGTGGCGGACCAATTGGTCTCGAGATGGGACAAGCTTTGGCATTGCTTGGGAGCGAAGTAACCATCATCGATAACGGCCCACGTTTGGCTAGACTTGAGGATGAAGCTATCAGTCCAATTATTTCTAAAGTCTTCACTAACCTTGGTATCACGGTATTACAAAATGCCGGAGTTCTCCGCGTGGACGGAAATACCGCCTACATAACAATTAAAAATTCTGAAGGAACGGTAACTGAAAACAAAACAGTCGTATTTGATAAAGTACTCATCGCCATCGGACGAGTCCCGAATCTTCCTGGAGGACTAGAAGCAGCTGGGGTGACTAGCAGCGAGCACGGAATCACCGTGAATCACAATTGGCTGACGAGTAATAAAAACGTCTACGCTCTTGGTGACGTCGCTGCGCGACTTAAGTTCACCCACACTGCGGACGATACTGCTCGTCAGGTAGTTATTCATATCGTAAGCAAAGGACTCACTGCAGTAAAAACTAAACTCGTTCCAAAGGTTACGTATACTGAACCCGAAATGGCGCAGGTCGGACTTTCTTGGAGTGAAGCTATTGATATGCACGGGGAAGACAATCTACATCGCATCGAAGTTCCATTCGGAGCAAATGACCGCGCTCGCACTGACAACGACACAACCGGACTTCTTATCGTCATCGCCAAGCGTCTCTCAGGGCAAATTCTTGGTGCACATATAATTGGCCCACGCGCCGGTGAACTCATTGGCACATGTACACTAGCTATGGAGAACAACATTTCACTCTATCGTTTGCGCAGTACTATCTTTGCCTACCCAACCTATTCACTAATTATTAAAAAAGCCGGTGACTACTTTTTGGCCAAACAAATTTCTACGATAAAAAATGATTTGCTAAATGTGGCAAAAAGCTTAGCTCCAAAAGTATTGGCTTTGGGTATTTGGGCAATTGCACTCTATACGCTCTACCATTTCAAAATGGTAAATAATTTATCCTTTACCGATATAGCAATTAGCTTATTTAGCTTTATCTCCGGCACTGCATGGGGACCACTAGTTTACATTTTGGCCTATGCCATTCGCCCTCTCACTTTCTTCCCCGGCACCATACTTACTATTCTCTCTGGTATTTTCTTTGGTATTTATGAAGGTATTATCTATACAATAATCGGCGCCAGTGTCTCGGCAACAGTGGCATATTTCGTTGGACGCTTCTTTAGTCAAAATCTAAACGGCATTAAAAAACTACTTGGTCACTGGATAAACTTTTTGCATGAACGTCCGTTCATGGCAATTCTGACTATGCGACTCACCTTCTTCCCTTTTGATTTAGTAGCGTACGGAGCTGGTCTATTAAAAATTCCCTATACTCCATTCTTGTTCGGAACCATTACGGGCACCTTGCTAGGCATCACTACTTTTGTCTCAATCGGCGCTTCACTAAGTGTTGAAGAATTTATTAAAAACGGAATCACAGCCGAGGCAATTGATGGAAAGTTTATTTTGCTCTCAGCGGTTATTTTTGCATTATCTCTTGTCGTCTCAAAAGTTGTAAACAATAAACCGACCAACTAAAGACCATTCTAAATTATTGAAGCAGAAAAGTATGAACACCGTAACTGGTGCCGTTTATTTTTATTTCTAGTTGATGTTCACCACTATGAAGAACACGAGTAGTCATAGGCTTTAGAGTGTGTGACTTAGAAAGGATAATTGTCTCTTGGGGCAGAATGGTCTTTTTACCTAGCAAGAAAACTTTAGGAGACAGGGAGCCATTCGCTTTTTTAAAATGTATTAGGTAGTGCATCAGCAGCAACTGAGGTTCTTTGCTGTCATTGGTAATAGTTACCGAGAAAGTTTGAGTCTCACCGACCGTGAGCTTCTTTTTATCAATTGTCGATTTAACTACAACCTTGGGTGTAGTTAATCCAAACAAGGCCTGAGCGTCACTGTCCCCTTCTTTGATGAGAGTGCGCAGAGCGTGCTTTGTTATAAATGCTAACTCCGGAGCAGACTGCTTATTTTCTTTTTGCCAGCGCTTGAGGGTGTGCACCACTAGTCCTCCATCAATCTTGCTTAGGTCATTGAGATGATTAGCTACCGAGCGAGTGACGTACCTGGTTTTATCGGTATACAGAATATCTAAAATTGATAAGGTGGAGGGAGCATCATATTGAATTTTTTTGGCCCACGGTAAGTTGGGGCGAGTACCCTCACTAGCCAAGCGACGGACATGGTACTCAGAACTTTTGGCCCAGCGTTTGGTGGCGACCAATGTCTCCTTGGGAAACTGATTAATAAAGTCTCTAAGTGCAGCTTCGCACGAGAAACGTTTAGTGATTTCCTCAAGCGCCTGCAGTGAAACAGCTAGGTGCTTTTTGTTGCAGCCATATTTAGCTACATAGTATGAATACGGCGCATATATAAAGTCACCAAAGTCATCGTCAACTTTTGAGTTATCAAGAGCTGGCGGTAAAGCAGCCACAATAACCTCTATAGCCTGTGGGTAGTCCTGGGGCAGGAACTCAAAAAGAGTATCCCTGATGCCAGCAATACGTTCCATCAATTCTTGTCCAGGAAACGCCGAAACAACTTTTTTGATGAAGGCCGTCTTGGCAAAGTTAGGGTACACCGCCTGTATTTCAGCGGCTAACATTCGAACTTTAGCCTCATTAAACAGCATGTCCTTAAGTAGAAATAGTTTTTCGGTTTTGCGGTGAATGGTCATAATAGAGTAATTGTGCGGATTTATTTCCTAATATGCAAACTAGCAATTTCTTCGTATACTATATTCCTATGACATATCACGGTAGTTGTCACTGCGGTGCGGTGAAGTTTGAAGTTGAAGGAGAATTTACAGAAGCTATCAGTTGTAATTGTAGTCACTGTAAGCGTAAAGGGATGTTGCTGGCTTTTGTACCAAAGACCAGTGTCACCAACCTCACTGGCGAGGACAAACTTAAAACCTACCAGTTCAACAAAAAGGTAATCGACCACCGCTTCTGTGAAACCTGTGGGGTACAACCATTTGGTCAAAGTGGCGACACGATAGCAATTAACCTCAACTGTCTTGAGGACTTAGATACTGATACTCTAACCATCAAAAAAGTAGACGGCAAAAATTACTAACCTACAAAAACCCCTTCAGTTAACTGAAGGGGTTTTTAATATTATTTCCTCATAAAATATTTCTCAATAATTATCGACATCGGACACCATCCCGCCAGTGCTGAGAAAGATAACCCACCAGCTACCAACAACGGCAGAGCCAAAAATCCAACATGTACAAAGTGCGCCAAAGTGACGCCGATAATTATCAATAGACTAGCGACCGCAAACGAAATTCTAAGGGAAGTAATGTCAGCTAATCTAACTTTTTCTGCTTGGTTTTTTAAAGTTAACAAAAACATATTTGTGATTTAAGATTTTAATTAATTTTCGCCGTTGGCGCCTTGATTAAACTGCAACAATACAGCTGGAAAGACTACGAGAGTAAGGAGGGTGGATAGTGAGAGTCCAAAGACAAACGACCAAGCCAGACCTGACCACACCGGATCACTCGCAATCGTGAGACTACCGAGCACGGTGGTTAGTGAAGTAAGTAGAATCGGACGTAATCGCACAGCCCCAGCTGCAATTAAGGCATCAGCATATTTGGTCCCCTCAGCTAAAGCCTGCTCTACATACTCAAGATAAATAATGGCGTTATTGACCACAATACCAATGAGAGCAATGAAACCAATAAGGGCGGTGGCCGTTAGGTAAATACCAAACAGCTGATCGAGGAATAAGAAGCCTGAGAAAATTCCAATGAGACCAAGCGGAACAGTAATCAGGATGTAGCCCGGGGTAGCAAACGAACCATACTGTGCTACCAAGACTACGTACACCAGGAAGAGTGCAACTAACATAGCTACACCAAGGTCACGAAAATTCTCCAGAGTCATCTCCCACTCTCCACCCCATGCAATAGTTACTGCTTCACCTTCTTCGGTTTCAAGTGTCATTCCAAACAGACCCCAATCTGTGACCGTAAATGATGGGAGTCCACCGTCAATAATCCCACGCAACAATTCAATCATTACATAGACAATTGACCGTCCTTCAATTTCGGCAGTGACATATTCAACTGACTTGGCTTGTTCTAGATACAAGGCACTGGTACGTGGAATATATTCTTTACTCAAAAACGCACCGAGCAAAGTATGATCTCCCCCCGTAGTCGCAAACGGGATTGTTTCAAGACCAATTGGTGAATCACGATACGAGATTGGTACCGTTAGGTACAGACCAATACGTTCCGCAGATGGCAACGCTACATACTCACCGAGTTGCTTTGGGGCATTAGCCAACAAATACCAATTAAGTACCGACTCCTGTGACGCTCCGCTTAAAGCGACAGCTTCACGATTAAGGGTGTATACCACTTCTTCTACCTCGGCATCAGCGCTAGTATATTCATCTACCACGCCATCAATACCAGCCAATAATTCCTCTAACTCAAGGCGCAACTTCTCGCGCACTTCACTATTATCAGCTCCGAGCTTCGCCTCAAAGGTAGCGGCCACTGGTGGTCCAGGTGGTTCTTCCATTATTCGCACCAAGCTTGCACTTGGACCAAGTTCTTTTACAAATAGTTCGCGCACTTCGGCAGCTATGGCAGTCGAACTAATAGAACGTTCATCAGTTGAAGTTAAGTCAACTCTGATTGTGGCTTGGTCTTTTTCTACTCGTCCCGGCGCTCCTTTGAAGAGTCCGTTAAAGTCGACAATCGGTGCCCCGGCCACAAACGCTTCCACCGTCTCCACTTCAGGGTGTGAAGTTAACACTCCAGCCACTGCTTTAGAGAAGTTATTTGTTTCATCAAGACTTGTCCCGACTGGTGCATCTACATACACATAAAACTGATCACGGTCAGCTTTAGGCAACATTTGAAAATGTACCAAACCAAAGGCAGGCAGAATAAGAACAAGTAGAAAAACTACCAGCACAGACCCAAGTAACTTTTTTCGAAAGCGCTCTTGGTAGGCTATTTTGTGAAGTAGATGTACATACAATTGAGTTAGTCCATCTAGCTTCCGTCTGAAAAATGCACTTAGCTTGTTTTCCTTCTCATCATGCTTGAGTAACTTAATTGCAATAAATGGAGTGAGCACAACAGCAATCACCAACGAAGCAATCAGCGCCATCGGTACAAAAAATGCAATTGGTCCCATGTACGGACCCATCATGCCTGTGATGTAATTCATCGGTAAAAACACCACAACTGATGTTAGTGCAGAAAGCACCAACCCCACCCCCACTTCGCGTACTGCACCAGCTGCAACCGCCGGTAGACTCACTACTCGCCCAGCGGCGTGAGCTCGTTTAAGATGGTCATAGATATTATCCACGACCACAATCGCCGCATCGACAAGAAGACCTAGCGAAAGAATGAGGGCAAAAAGTGTAATGCGGTTCATGCTCTCACCAGCCAATAGTCCGATACCAAGGACCGACAAGAATGTCAGCGGCACTGTAATCAAGACGACAAGCGCTGCTCTAGTAGAAAGGAATAAAAATAGCACCACGCCTACAATCAAAATTGAACTGATGAGGTTTGAGGTCAGTCCACTAATTTCACTTGCGGCTACCGCTCCATCATCACTCACTATCTCGTACGATAAATTTTTGAATGAAGACAGTGCAAGTTTTGCATCAATTGCTTTTTTTACCTCAGCTGTAACTACAGGTGCACTACTACCTTCGCGCTTGGAAACAGCCAACATCACAACTTCAGTTGGAGCCACATCTTTACTCGCATACCAAGTATAAGAACGTTGCGGACTAGCACCGACAAACACTGATGCCACTTCACGCAGAGTCACACCTGGAGCAACCGGCAGCTCACCGAGCTCACTAACTGTAGTAGCTGACGCCTCTAGCACGACTCGCACTGCTCCAGTACTACCTTCCACCTCACCACTCGAAACACGGAGTGATGCAGAAGTGAGAGCGCCCTCAACCATATCGAGCGAGACACCGCGTGCCAGCATTGCACTCGGATCTACCTCTACCATTACCACAGAATCTTCTCCGCCCACTACAGAAAGTTCACTCACACCCGGCACCGTCAACACCGCCTCACGTAATGAGAGCACTTGTTCACGCACCATGGCTGGAGTTGACTTTGCACTACTAAATACCAACTGCATTACAGGAATCGTCTCCGGATTAATTTCTGTAATCTGTAAATTCGTGACTGCTCCGCTAGCCAAATAACTATGACTTTGCAATTGGGTCAGTAAATCAACCTTGGCTTGCGCTTTGTCATATCCCACCTCAAACATCACGGTACTCATCACCAAAGAGCCGTCTGTGATTTTGGTGTAGATATCTTCCACTCCTGGCACTACCTGTAATTTTTGCACCAACTCATAACCAACACGGTCGAGAGTTGTTTCCGGCATTGCGCCCTCGTAGGCAAAAGAGACCACAAAGGCTGGCCGGATAATTTCTGGATTGTACTGCTTGGGCATGGCCATAAATGAAGCCGCTCCAAAGACAGCGATTGATACCAAGAGCAGATACGACAAAGATTTGTTTTCTGCGAAGAAATGACTGATGGCTGCAATAAAATTATTTACCATACAAAAATTCTATAAACGAATACCGAACGCTGGTACTAAGTCCTCATTAAGTTCACGCTCACCTTCAATCACCAACTCATTCCCATTGTCATGAATTATTTTTATATGAACTTTTTCTCCAGCTCGAGTTATGACATACGGTCCAGTACCGTCAAAATACATATACTCCCGACCGATGGTATGAAAGCCTGCGCCAGCAGTTACCATAAGCACACCTCGCACCACCTCACCGACCGTTTGTGACTCAGTAAATGAGATATAGGCAGTAGCGCTACCAGCCTCCAAGACTGGAACTACCCGGTCAACCACTCCTACAGTTTCACTTCCGACCATGAAGACATCACCAACTTGCATACTCCTAGCAGCTCCACTTAGTTTTACTTTCATTTCCTGTGCACCGCTACCGGAAAGCTTGACTAGTGGCTGACCCGCCTCAACATACTGACCATTCTCTACATACACTTCAGTTATTACTCCAGCAAACGGGGCTTCACTTAATCCAAGATTAAGTTCAGTAGCAAGCACATTAAGCTCAGCTGACGAAAGTCGACTAGTAGCACTTTCGATCTCGGCAGTAATATCACTAAGTGAGGTGGCGGCATCTTTGCTGATTGAAGCCAGGGCGACACTGGAAGTAGAGTTAACTTCATTTATAACCTGACCACTACTAAGTGCCGATACCCCATCAATAGACGCAACCAGCCCTACAGAAAGTTCTGATAGTGACGCACGGAATTCAGAGTAAGTAGCCAGTTCAGCTGAATCACTAGTTAATTGATCCCTATCAAAAAATTCACTTTCTGAGCGTGCGTACAAATCGATAATAGTACCAAGTTCAGTTTGTACAGCTTCAGCCACCAAAAGCATTTCAGCAGGTGAAGCATTCTTTGCCTCAGCCAATTGCGTTAGTAGCGCAGTATCATCACCTGAAGATGTAACTCCAATTCGTAAATAGCTTGGTTCTTGTTTATAAAACGCTTCCACCACCTCAGTATAAAGATTCATACTCTCGGCAGTAAAAAGTGGTTTGTTATCTTGTACAAACCTGAGTGCTTGAGGCACTACCGCTTCTACCTGAGTGAGCGTCGCCACTAATTGCTTAAGGGCAGCGTCCGTACGAGCGCCACTGGCTGCATTAGTGAGACCAAAGAGAGCTACCGACTGCTCATAGCCAACGGTCGACACCGACTGTTGCTGCTTTGCACCAATAAATGCACTTGTAGCCTTCAGTCTGTTGACCACCCCCGCCTCATCTTGAACAGCCAGACGAGAATTAGTCACAGGATCTACCGCCAGCACTAAAGTCGCCCCAGCTTCAATTGCATCACCTTCCTTTACTGCTACCTGTTTAACAAAACCTGAACGCTTAGCAAATAGAGTTACCGACTCTCCAGCTTCAACTAATCCAGCCACCGGGTAGGCTATAGCCCCAGTTGGTTTAGCTGGAGAAAATACCGGAGCCACAACCGAAGACGTTGCTTCTGAAACAGTTTCTGCCTGAATAAAATTAAAACCAATAAACCCTAACCCCACAACAATGACACCGAGAACGGTGCTGCGGCGATTGATAAATTGTGTACGGACTGTATTTTTCATGCTGTACAATATACCCCAGGGGGTATATAATGTAAAGAACCCCTCCTGCTGTCGGGACCTGGGTTCTTTGCTGGCAGGAGAACCGTCCACCGACGGTACAGAATTAACGTCACCTCCATCCTTTCGCTCACGCTCAGGATGGCTGTGACACACCAGTAAAGTCTTATGCGCAAATTATGCTATCCTTTTAGTATGGAAACAGACACCAGAAAAAACATCACCAATCGCCTTAATCGAGCTGAGGGGCAAATTCGTGCACTGCGCCAACTCATTGAAACAGACGAGGCCGAAAACTGCCGTGAATTTATTATTCAAATCAAAGCTGCCCGGGCTGCGCTTAAGCGAGCCAGTGAGCAATATATTCTGGCGCACATCCACCGCTGCGAGACCCTCCCCAAAAAGGAGCGAGAGGAAAAGATTACCGAAGCCATCAACCTCCTCGCCAGCGACTAATTGAATCACAAACAAAAAACCTTCCAATTGATTGGAAGGTTTTTTGTTTGTGATTAAGTTTTATTATCGCTTCTTAGCAAGGTCGAAGACTTCGTCAATGTGAATCTGTTGTACAAAGTCTGGAACGTGGGACACCAGAATCATAGCGCCTTTGTAATCATGGAGAGCTTTGGCAATAACTGGAATGTGCCGGAAGTTGATGTGGTTGGTCGGCTCGTCGAGAATGAGTAAACCTGGTCGCTCCATTGTGAGCTTAGCAAAAGCTACTAGACCCTTTTGTCCTTCGGACAAGTTCCCCACCTTAGTCTTCATCACATCTCCAAAGAGGAGGAATCCGGCAGCAATTGAGCGCATCTCTTCTTCAACTTTACGCTGCATTGAGTCCATAAGGGTCTCAAATACAGTCTTATCAAAATCTAGGTTAGAAAAGTCCTGACGGTAGTATCCGATAGTGACCCCTGGTGCTACGTGCTCCCCTGCTGCATTACCTGAAGCCAACTTCTCAAGAAGAGTCGTCTTACCAATACCGTTTGGACCAATAATCTGTAGGTGCATGCCGCGCTTCAAAACTACGTCACACTCTACTTCTTTTGGTTCGTGGTTTTTGATAACAGTAACTGAGGTCAGCTTCACTACTTCAAGTGGCACATCTCCCGCTGGCTCAATGGTAAACGGACGAATGGTCTTATCTTCTTTACGAACATCAACTTTATTTTCTTCTGCCTCTTCGATATCGTCACGCATGCGCTTAGCAACCAGACGCATCTTACCTCCCTTACTAGCAAAGTAGTTTACTTTGTCTTTGTTGGCTTGAATCTCTTTAGCGAGACGAGCGTTCTCACGCTGTTCTTTTTCTACTTGAGCAGCAATGTCTTTAATTACAGCATGATAGTTACCGTTGTATTGTTCTACCTGGCGACGTTGAGTGTTGAGGTAAAGAACGCCATGTGTAAAGGAGTTCAAGAAATCAGCATCATGGGAAATAACCAATACGGTCTTTGGGTACTCTTTAAGGAATGTAGTGAGATGTTCGATTCCAGCTACGTCGAGGTTGTTGGTTGGTTCATCAAGAAGCAGTACGTCTGGGTTTTGGATGAGAGCTTGAGCGAGGAGAAGACGGGCTTGCTGTCCACCAGAAAAACTACCGATAATTCGTTCTTTGAAAGTCTCCCGCTGCTTCTCCGTTGGAGTCAGGTTTACAATCTCCAACACGGCCTCAATCTTGGGATCGATATCGTAAACCTTCTCAGAAAAACACTGTTCGAAGAAAGCACGGACAGTGAGGGTGAGTTCAGACCGAGGAATAATCTGCCGAGAAATAGCGATGGTTGTTCTGGGCTCAATATTAATATCTCCTTCGTCTGGATGACGGTCGCGGGTAATCAAAGAAAAGATAGTACTTTTACCAGCACCGTTTTGACCCATCAAAGTAAGCTTGGCGCCACGGCGAACTACAAAACTCGCCTCTTTTAGAATAGGGCGAGTAGCGTCGTACTCATACGACACATCTTTAAATACAATAATTCCATCACTTCGTGACATAGGACAGTACCATACACTATTTTGCCAGAATTTGAAATATGTACTTTAATACTGGTATGAAAAAAGAACTTGAGTTAGTAGCAGAATTTCACAAAAAATTTGGTAGCCCTGTCCTAACCTCTCCCACACTAATATCAAAAGACCGTACAGATTTTAGACACCATCTCATGTCAGAGGAAGTGGCCGAATACAAAGAAGGTGTCGCGGAAGGAGATCTAGAGAATATTGCCAAAGAAATTGCCGACATCCTCTATGCCACCTATGGCACTATTCTGGAGCATGGACTGCAAGACAAGATGCCCGAGATATTCGCAGAAGTACACCGCTCAAACATGAGCAAAGACTTTGGCCAATATAAAGCAGTGAAGGGGCCGAACTATACGCAAGCTGATATCAAAAAACTCCTCACCTAAGTGAGGAGTTTTTATAATCTGTTCTTAATCTATCCGCTTACCCCACTGCCACTTTGGTTTTTCTCCTGTCTCGTAGCAAACAACTAAAAGTAGGATGGTTAGAATAATAATTGGAGCGATGACACTACGACTGGCGTCTACCAAGGAAACACCATCCTCAGCTTTCACTGCAAAAAATAATACTCCCGCGATGTAGGCGGCTAGTGTGAGCCAACCTTGCGTTCGAGCTGGTGCCCAACCCCAACCGTATAGCTTTCTTTTAAACCAGTAACCTTTTGGATTATCCTTCAAATACTCGATGTATTCTTGAATTATGTTCATACTCTACTAGTATGCGCTTTCTTTTATGAAAAACAATATAAAAACAGCGGTCGCAAGGACCGCTGTAATTTATTTCTTTACTTCCTTATCTTTCTTTGGCTTCTTCTTCTCTTTACGCATGTCGTTTCCCTTGGCCATAGTGTTGTACTTACTCTACTAATTAACTCACCTCTAGTATATCAAGAATGTAGTTTACGGTGCAAAGTAGATGGGTATTTCAAGTGCATTGTCATTTTCAGGTAGTCCTGAAGGATTATCTTTTTGTAGTATTAATGAACCTCTCTTCATAAAGTCCTGTTGTCCTGCCTCGTATGGATTAGTAAACTCAAGACTGGCTGTAAATGGCACAAACTCTTCAGTCATCCAGTCACCATCAGCAGTTGCGATGCCTTGCGCAATAATCAGTCCGTCCCAGTTAGTGAGTACAAATGGGAAACTGGCTTCAAAGAACCAATACCCGCGAGCTTGTCCACTTAAAGTAAGAGGTGACCCAATTACACCGTTTGGTACTGGTGAAGCCAGTTGAATTAAATCAGCTTTAGAATCGATATGAGCTTGTAAGTCATCCGCTACCTCAGGCAATGCGGGGCAAACAAATTCACAATTAGGACCAGTGCGACCAACGTACGAACCATCAGGACACTGCATAGCGTCCATTGTACAGGCGACTGGCTCATCCTCACCTGGGGCCACTACTTCTACTGGCGTCAGTAGAAACTGCGCAACTACTGCTAAGACCGCTAGACCTAAAAACACATAAATAAGTTTTGTCATATCTATAAGTATACCAAAAAAGCCGCCGAACGTAGTTCGGTGGCTTTTTATCTAACTATTCATATTCTGTACCTTCTTGAGAGCGACGACGTACATACTCTCAGACCAACCTAGCGGCGTATTACCGTTTGGATTATCAGTGTGTGAGTAGTAGAGCTCTGGCACCAACCCTTCAGGGGTCACGGTCTTTTGTGCTTGGCGTAGGTAGTAGTACGCCCTGTCTTTATCTCCTCTCTCCGCGTAAATGATAGCGAGCCAAGATAACCCAAAACACCATTCCGCTTCTTCACTGTATCCATCTTCGTTGCGGTTGTAGTAGCGGTCTAGCTTGTAACGGATTACACCGCGGTCGCGTGTAAGGTGGTATTCAACATTTTCCAAAATCTTCTTGGTCTCTTCCTCAGTTGTGACCGCAAATGGATAGATGAGTGATAGGAGCGCTAAGTCTGCGAACTTGGTGACAGACTCACGTGGCAGAAGGTCACGCAGAGCCTGTTCACCTAGAGTGATAGCGTCGTCCGGCACCTGGAGCCAAGAGAGCTGCTTGGCTTTCTTGAGGGCTGCCACACAGGAACCAATTGATGAAGCATGGACTTCCATACTCTCTTCCCAAATACCGTTGTCTTCATCGTGCCAGTATTCAAGGGCAACAAGATAGTCGACGATCTTCTGTACCATCTCACGTTCTTCATCTGTCTCAATCACACTCGCCCCACGGAGTTCAAGCTCAACAACCAAGTTAAGTACTTCGCCAACTGCATCGTTCTGACTGTTCCCCCACTCTTCCCAATATTCCTCAAAGGTTTCTGGATGGAAGCGAGCATGGATGTATTTGCCACGCTTCGTGCGGCTTGTGTTCAATGGCCCAATTGATTTTGTCTTTGTGTTTTACAAAAAGAGTCAGGAAAGCCTTGGCGGCTTTCTGCACCACCGGTAAATCTCCAGTCTCGAGAAACCCCAAGGTCATAAAGTAAATGTCTCGGAGCCAGGCTTTATCGTAGCCGGTTTGTACGTCGTGAGCGGAGGCAGTGAACACACCAGTCGGTTTCTGGAGTGAACGCAAAACATCAAGGTGTTTCTGGATTTCTACATCAAAATCAAATGAGGACATAAAGAACGAAGGAACAAATTTAGTAAGGGGGGCTAGGCGAGTTCTGGATGTTGAGCCAAGACTGACTCAAACTCAAGTCGGGACTCTTCAACCCGCAGCAGTCTAGCGAGCGACTCAACCACATCACGATGTTCGTTATGAAGCGGAATATCTGTCCCTTCAATGGTAGCACCCAACTCAGTAATCATTTCTCTAAGTACTGGAACTTTTTCAGCCGTTGGTAACTGCATTACCCCAGGCAATTTTTCGTCAAGCATGACGAGTGCTTGCTCCATCGCTGCCTCAGCGACAGCCTCACGACTATAGCCACCGTTTTCAACACCTGCTTCAGCAGATACAGTTGTTGAGTTTGTTGCTTCAAAATTTTCCATACGCACAACATTACCGAAATAATATCTATTGTATCACGCAGCAAAAAATAGCGACATTTGTTGACACATAAAGCTTTTTATAGTTTTATTGCCAGGTATTTCGTTCATCCCTGTACCTTCACACACCCAAGGAGATTGTTATGTACCCACATGATGGAGTCAAAGTGTTGAATCTTGGTCCTTTCGAGATTTTTCGCAAGACTGTGTTTGCGGCAATGTTCTTTACCACCGTACTCATGCTCACTATGGTGGCGTACCATTTGTTCACGAAAGAACCAATTACCATCGCATATCTGGTGGCACTGGTAGCGTCCGTTATCACCACCTTCTGGCTGACCTACTTGTCCCTCTCTCGTGTCAACACCTCAGAACTGCATCTGCACTACAACATCAAAGCTGATTTCGAGGAAGTGTTGTACAAGATGCTTCAACAAATCGAAGCCGATGTAACCCTCTCAAAAGAACAAAAAGGCGTGCTTTATAAGCGATACGTGGAAATTATGAAGGGCACCATTGGACAGGAACAGCACTTGTCCAACCTTCCCAAAGGAGCTATCACGGACAGTCTCCGGGAAATTGTCACACAAATGCGCCAAGAAGAAGGTCGTCGGGTTCTCCAAGGAATACAGGAAAACGACGGCTGCCCAGCAAGCGAACTCATGCGTGTGAGCCACCACAACTGCCAGAGATTGGAAAACATACTGGGAGCCATACCGCCAGCACAGCGGGCGACCTGAGCGACAGCAATGTCGCCAACAACAAAGCGGCAGAACCCACCCGGGTTTCTGCCGCTTTTTTATATTATGTAGTTAAAAATATGAGGTTTTGCTGTCGTCTGTTATAATTTTTGCGCATATGATTTGTCTGAATGATCTCTCTCCCACGAAAATAAATTTAGACAACTTCCAAGATCGGATTTTAAACTTCTGGTCAAACTTCCAAATCTCTCGGAGCATTTCAGACAACGCTATCTTACTTCGATTTCTATCTTTTGATGAGCAAACCATGGCTATCAAAGTAGCGACAGATATTACTTACCGTGATGTAGTCGGACTTCGTAAACCTGAAGCAGCAAAGCCAGCTCCTTTTTATGTTGTGACAGCTATCGCCAAAGTAGTGACCAGTGACAACTTCGTAGTCTGGCAAGAACGAGACACCGGAGACTGGCCACATAGTATTGAGCTATCTGGCGGATTCTTGCGAGCTCTAAACATACAGAATGGTGTTCTCTCAGTTGATGATTTCATTACCGACCGAGTCGCTAGAGACTTTGGTATCGCAAAGACATACCTCACTAACCTAGAATTTCATTCTTTGTTTATGTATGACGCTATTCTGGAAGCGATGTGTTGCTACACCCTCAACCTAACTCTATCTCGTGATGAGTTAATAAAATTGAATCCCGAACACTCATTTCACTTTACCAAAACTGACTTTAACCCAACCGTGGACACTATCCACGGAACACTCCCGCTCCACCAACCCAGTGTCGCCGTCTGGGAAAGACTGAAGTAACCAAATATTAAAAGACCCCTTGGAAATAATCCGAGGGGTCTTTTTCTACATTTAGTAATTTCCATTTTTGAAATGAAGTACGAGGCGAGTAGCAAAAAAGCCGCGAGGCGTACTTAACGTACGACGAGCGGCTTTTTTGTGTACTTAACGAAGTAATTCGTTCAAAATGGAAATTACCAAGCGAAGTGAGCAAACGCGCGGTTGGCCTCAGCCATCTTGTGCGTATCCTCCTTCTTCTTCACAGCGTTTCCTTCTTCCTTAGCTGCGAGCTTAAGCTCAGCGGCTAGAGCCTTGTGCATTGGCACACCCTTCTGTCCACGGGCACCAGCGATGATCCATCGTAGGGCGAGAGCCATTCGGCGCTCAGGACGTACTTCACGAGGTACCTGGTAGTTTGCTCCACCAACACGGCGTGAGCGAACTTCCATCATTGGACCAGCGTTTCGTACTGCGGTATTGAAGACCTCAAGTGGATCTTGTGACTCCTTAGCATTCTTGATTTCTTCAAAAGCTGCGTACACAATCTTGCGAGCGGTTTCTTTTTGACCGCGGAGCATGATGTAGTTGATGAGACGTTCAACGTCAACTGACTTGTATACCACGTCAGGATTAACGACTGGACGCTTCTTAATTGGTCGTCGCATATAATTGTTTTAATAATTCTTAAAGGTCTTTGCTACTACACATTAAGAATGAGGAGTGTTATGACATTCTTCATTCTTCGCATAATTTGATTCCGAAGCCTAGGGCTTGAATCGCATCCGTTATCTGTAGCGAATATAAACTATTTGTAATGATCTTTATGGGATTACGCCTTCGGCTTCTTAGCACCGTAACGTGAACGTCCCATTCGTCGCTCAGCAACTCCAGTAGCGTCGTACTTACCGCGGACAATAGTGTATTGCACACCAATGTCCTTCACGCGTCCACCTCGTACAAGTACCACTGAGTGTTCCTGCAAGCTGTGCTTGATACCAGGAATGTACGCAGTAATTTCTTGTCCGTTACTTAGACGAACACGAGCAATCTTTCGAATCGCAGAGTTCGGCTTTCGCGGAGTCTTAGTGGTCACGCGAGTACATACGCCACGCTTGAACGGAGAGTTGTAGTAGTTTGGATGATTCTCGATTTTGTTAAATCCAGAATGCAACGCACCAGTCTTACTCTTCCGAGCTGGGTTGACTCGCTTCTTTCTTGTTAATTGTTGTATTGTTGCCATAAAGCCCGTGTACAATACTATATCTAGCTTTTTTTGCAACTAGGAGGAGCTCCCTCTACCCACCAATCAGGAACATGGTAGCGCTGCGAGTAAGTGCATAGAGTGGAGCACCCAGAAAGACCATAAAAGCAATAATCACTACCGCAAACGATAAGGCGAGATTTCGTTCCATTATGTCTCGGAAAGTGGCATATTTCATGGCCAAGCCAAATGGCAGCAACTTTGGTAGGATTTTTGAGCCATCAAGCGGCGGAATCGGGACGAGATTGAATAAAGCCAAGAAAATATTGAGGATAATGATCTGAATGGCCAATTGGATAAAATTCTCAGAAAATTGCAAAACGTCAGATAATCGGACCAAAACCGCGAAAACAATAGCAATGAAAACGTTGGCGGCTGGACCAGCGACGGCAACAATCGCCTCACCCCACTTTTGGTTGGTAAAGTTGTATGGGTTGTATGGAACTGGTTTGGCGGCTCCAAATAAGAACGGTGAGCCTGTCATAATGAGCAAACCGGGCAAAATAACCGACATTAGAGGGTCGATGTGTACGAGCGGATTAGCTGAAAGACGGCCTTGGAGACGGGCGGTTGGGTCACCAAGCCAATTGGCAGCATAGCCGTGAGCCATTTCGTGAAAAACGACAGATAGTACCAGCGCGACAATCATTGCAATCATTAATGGATCCATATGGGCATATAGTACGGAGAAAAGCTTGCAATATCAAGTATGCGTGCTAGTATAGCGGGACTTAAATCAACGATATGGCAAAACAATGCGACATTACCGGGAAGAAGACTCAAGTAGGCGGCAAGTACTCAAACCGTACTCGTGCTACTCAGTTCAATCCGTCTGGAATCACCAAGCGAGCACCAAACCTACAGCGCAAGCGTATTTACGTAGCTGAACTTGGTAAGTCAGTAACCGTAAAGGTTTCTACCAAGGGACTTCGTACCATCGCCAAGAACGGCGCGTACAAGACACTCAAGGCTGCAAAGCTCGTGTAAGTAAAACAAAAAGACCGGCACCCCAGGGTGCCGGTCTTTTTGTTTATTCTTCCAGCAACAGTTTTGTCCCGTCACTCTTAAATACAATAGTGCCTTGCTTAGACGTATCAAGAATTTTGATGTCTCGCTCCTCAAGGGAAGTAACTACTGAAGGATGAGGATGCCCGTAGCTGTTATCAATACCAGCAGATACTACTGCCACCTCCGGCCTGACCGTATCAAGAAAGTCATCTCCAGAAGAAGTCTTTGAACCATGGTGTCCAAGCTTGAGCACGTCACTTTGGAGATACTCTCCGTAAGATGAAACTAAATACTCTTCGGTATTTAGTCCAGCGTCACCAGTTAGCATGAAGCTCGTATCACCATATTGTAGTAACGCCACAATTGAAGCACTGTTACTTTCCCAATTAGTTGGGTCTCCAAGCGGAGACAATATAAATAAGGTAGTGGAAGCACCAAGCTGATACTGCTGCCCAGCTTGTGCTGTATATAAATCAGCTCCCTCAAGTTGCACCAACTCTGAAAAAGTTTCGGCTATACTCGTATCGTTTTTATTATTGGTTGTGATGATACTACCTACCTCGTACCGATTAAGCACATCAACTAGTCCACCAATATGGTCTTTGTCTGAGTGAGTCGCCAGTACTATATCGATAGTCCGGTCAAAGTGAGGCAGCTGCGAACTTAATTCACGCAGCACACTGCTATCTGGCCCACCATCAATTAGAAGCTGTACACCATCAGGAGTCTCAATATAAATTGCGTCCCCCTGCCCTACATCCAAAAAGGCAACAGTTAAGTACGAAACGTCTCCAGACCTCGTCACTGCCGCCACTAATTTGTCTTTGGCAAACACCTCGACTCCCTCATACGCTAGCAGTATCAATAACAATCCTAGAGTGAACGCGCGGATTTGCAGCAGTGAAAACGACATATCGCTATGGTTGTACTAGCGATACCGAGCAAAGAATCCCGTCAGCGCCAATACTGCTCCGAGTGTATCCATCAACATATCTTTTTGGGCATCCCAAATATCTCCCTGTGAACCCAAGAAGGCAATACCGGCATCGCCGCCAAAAGTAACAGCGAACCACCACTCAAACATTTCATATACCGCTCCAACTGAAATAATAAATAGTAGTGGTACGAGATAGACCAGTACTCGACTGGCCACCAGCTGACGCTTTTGTAGATACTCAGCTAATGGATAAGCAAAAAATCCCACCGAGAAGTGTGCAACACGGTCATACATGTTGCGCTCAAAGCCAAACAAGTCATTGAACCAATCAAACGGCACCCGTTCGAACGTAAAGTGTCCACCCACTGTATGCATGAATATAAGCACTGACATCAAAGCATACGCAGTGTTTGAAAACTGAATCCCACGCCAATACAAGAACACCAAATACAAAACAATTAAAACAATTGGTAGATTCTCTGCCACCCACACATCACGACTAAATGGACTAATAGCTAAGAGAGTAAACACCACCACATAAACCCCGAGCAAAATCTTTGGAAACCAAGAATTATTTGTCATGCTTTAATTCTACTATATCGACCACCAAAGAATCTGGTATACTTGCTCTACTTAACGGCTAAATAATTCTTCATATGCACTACACACCAAAAACATTTGATATCCCAGAATTGGACGGGATTAGTAAACAAACTATTGAGGAACACATTGGTCTCTATAACGGCTATGTAAAGCACGCTAATTTAATTTTTGATAAAATCACGGCTTTTAGTTCTGACCCCGAAAACAACAGTTACGCGATTTCTGAAATGCAGCGGCGGTTTGGTTTTGAATTTGGTGGTATGCGTAACCACGAATACTACTTCACCCAATTTGAAGGTGGCCAGAAAGCATTACCTGAGGGAGCACTTAAAGAAATGATGATTGCACAGTGGGGATCAGTGGAAGCCTGGATGGAACGGTTTACCAAAATCGCTATGACTCGCGGCGTGGGTTGGGCCATGATGTACATCGACCGCCAAACTAATCAGCTCGTTCAGACTTGGGTAGACGAACAACAACTTGGACAGCTAGCTGACCTCGACATCGTGCTTGGTCTAGATATGTGGGAACACTCATACATGCTCGATGTACCACCAAGTCGCAAGAAGGAATACGTTGACGCTTTCTTCCGCAATCTCAACTGGGAAGTAGTAGCAGCGAGAATTTAAAGAAAAGATAAATAACTAATCTTTAGCAGCGGTTGTCCTTGGGACGACCGCTGCTTTTGTAAGCAGTTCGTCAAACTCTTCTTCGATTATCCAATCATCTAATTCAACAACTGGTTTAGTGAGCAATCCTTGACCTAAATCACTGTACCCAAGTTCATCCTCTGGTCGGTATAGGTACCAAAGTACTCCGCCCATAAGCGTGTATGCCAGAGGGACAACCCAAATCGAAAACACCGGCACTACAAATGATGCAAAAGAAAAACCAGAAAAGAAACGAGCAATTTCTATGATGTACTGCAATGAAAAAACAGCTGGGTATACAAGTAGTGGAGCTAAGGCAGGCATGATAAATCCAGCTATCCCTACACCAAAGGTAAGCAACATCGCTACCGGCACCATTGGCAGTACAAGCACATTTACCAAAACAGACACCACCGAAAACTCACCAATCTGGTAGAGCAAGAGTGGCAAGACAGCAATCTGTGTAGCGACGGTTGCCACTAAGAAAGTTCGAACGCCAGCAAAAGTCGGAACCTTGCTGAGATACCGCTCCAGATGTGGCGCAATTAGTACTAGCCCCAAGGTAGCCAAGAACGATAACTGGAAGCCAATGTCGTAGACTAATAGGAGTGGGTTGTGAAGCACCATGATGGCCCCAGCCAAGAGTAACCCACGAAGTACTAGATACGTGCGTCCAGTTGCTTGTACCACCAAGAGAAGAGACACCATGATACTAGCGCGCACCACCGTCGCTGATAGTCCAACCAAAAATGCAAAGGCAATAATCGCCATGACCCCTACTACCACTCTCGATCTTTGTGCTAGAAATTGCCCAAGTACATACATGATAAAAACCACCACCAGCATGACGTTGTAGCCAGAAAGCACCACGATGTGAATGATGCCGGTTTGTCTAAAAGCGGTTTCAAGTTCAGTACCAAGTGCCTGCTTCACACCAAGGAGTAACCCTTCACTGAGTCCAGCAGCTGGCTCAGGCACCAGTGATTCGACCTTATCCATAAATATTCGCTTGCCGCGAAGGAGTACCCCAAGGACAGGATTACCATATCCATCACCCAGCACTTCAACAGTTGCAAAAGACACTCTATACTCGACCCCTTTAGCTTTTAAGTATCCCTCATAATCAAACACTCGACCGAGATCAGTTTCAAATGACTCAGGAACTTCAAGTTTACCCTTCACTTCAACCTCATCGCCATAGGAGATATTTTGGTAACGATCAGTTGAGACCAGTACCAAGTCATCCTCAGTCTTTAGATACAAATACTGTACAGACTCCCGCTGTTCTGGTTCAGCCTTTACCACACCACGAAGCACAACCTGCTCACCAACTTCTGGAGCCAATGGACTCACTCCGAACTGTTGATTGGCAAACTCAAACCGTAGCGTACCAAGCGATGAGGCGAAGAGTGCAAGGCCTATCATTAACCAAGCAGGATTAGGAATGAGTAGTTTTGAGCGTTTCCAAATGAGCAAACTCACCACTGCCATAAAAAATAGCCACGTGATAATTGGAAGAGATACCGGAACCACCGTAGCCACAAACACCCCAAAGAGGAAACTAATCACGCAGACATAAAAGTGAGCGATGGTCATGACTGTTTAAGTATACAAAAGAAAAAGCCCGAGAAAGTTCTCAAGGCTTTTTAGAGGTGGGTAGGGATGGGTCAGGGATGAAGTGTTTGCATGCGTTCAATAGTGCAAGCAAAAGCGAGGCGTCGTGATTTGAGTTCAGGCAGAATGTGTTGACCATGAATTTGTGCGGGAAAGTCTTTGACTGCCCGGTCCAATTCTTGGTGGTAAATACTGAGCATGGCCAAACCCAATGTCTGACGTTTGAGTTGTTGCAGCTCAAGTAAAAGCGCTTTGGCTTTTTCGAGATGAGCTTGTGGCAAGAAGTACACTTCTGCCGATGGAGCACTTTCGATTCTAGTTGCTTGAAGCATGGCTTTTTCCCTTTCAAGGTACTGTTGTTCTACCTTATTAAACTGACCATATCAGCAAAAAGTTACTACTTCCCACTCACCGCTTCGTTGGCCAATTTATCGGCTGCCTTATTCTCCGTCTGTGATACAAATGTCAAAGTAATATTTGGAAAGCTCGCCACCCGGTTATTGTGAAACTCAATAAACATCGGAACCAAGCCTGGTTCTTTAATTTCGATTTCAGAGTTAAGCTGCTTTTTAACAAACTCGTTATCAAGACGTAATTCAAAATTTATGTCTCGCGTAATATCGCCAAAGATTTGTTTGAGATTGTCTAGAGCTGCCATCACAGCATAATACGCCGCGAAGTTTTCGTTAGCGTTACCAATTGCCTGCTTGGCTTCGTGTACAAGCTTGCCGTCTGTTTCAGTAATATAGATGCCCACACCAGCTGGCCCAGGGTTGCCTTGTGACCTCCCAGCTACATGAGTAATGATGGATTCCATAAAGTGAGTATACCCTTGATTTTAAAGGGTGGCTACTGTAGGGTAGAAAGTCGTTATTTCGTTCCCCCTGTTCCTACAAACCTGGAGAAGCTAATGAGTCGCCGAAGCCAAAATCGTGGACACTGGATACCAATGAAAACAGACAGTGACCGTTCAGCATTGTCCGGTGCAGCTATTGCCGGAAAAATCGAAATCATCGAAACCAAGACCTCCACTCGTCGTCGGCCGCACGTCATGGTCAAAGTTCGTATCCTGAAAGATTCAACAGTCCAAGTGAAGCGCCGTCACCCCAAGAAGACAACCACAACTCAGGCGAGCAAAAAGCAACTCGCTCTCGCACGTCCGCCAAGAGAGCAACACTGCTTCAGGTAGAGCAACCGTACCCTTCGTTTCAAAAGTCCCGCCACTCACGTGCGGGACTTTTCTATTTAAATAATATCGACAATTCGAAGTCTGGTCTGCAAGCGACCCATAAAGAAACTTTCTTCTAGGTGTACCAAGAGTGACAATGGTGTCTCAATCGATGGAACTTTAGAAAATTGTTCAGGGGTCTTAAAAAACGCAATCGCTTCTTTAGTTAGGCCGGTAGTCGCAAAGACGAGCTTGGTGTGTTCTTTAGCTTTACCAAAAGCCACCACTTCTCGCGGAGTCACGTTTTGGATGAGATAAAGTGGCTTATGATTCTCACAACCAAATGGGCCGCACTGACGTTGAGCACGAACAAGCTCATGCGTGATGTTGTCTAGCATGATTTCCATATCAACCAGGAGTGGTTCGACTATCGCAGCTTCTGCTCCAAGTTTGGTATATGCCTCCTGGAGTCCAGCGGCGAGTCTATGGATATGTTCGTCTCGCACTGAAAATCCTCCAGACATATGGTGTCCACCAAATTCATGAAAAAGTTCTGGTACAGCGTTCATGAGCTTCACGACACTCACCCCTCCGCCAGAACGGCAGGAACCCTTAAACACTCCATTCCCATCTCGTCCCCACAAGAAAGCCGGGCGGTTGTATTCTTCAGCTAACTTGTTAGCAGCGAGTCCAGCCAGTGATGGCCGCCAATCTGGATTACCCATCACAAGAACATCAGGCATTTCTTCAACTGCCTTCATGCGCACATGAAGCTCTTTAGTCATCTGCGCTACCGCCGACTTGCGATCAGTGTTGAGTTTCTCCAAGTGAATAAGTCTGGCTCCAGCCTCGCCTTCGTCTTTGGTCGCTAGCAAGAAAAACGCATCTTCAGGAGTATCCATCCGTGAGGCGGCGTTAATACGCGGACCAATAGTGAAACCAATATCATCTTCTGTCAGATGTGATTGGCTAGCTTTTTGTTTGCGAAGTAGTTGCTGAAGTCCTGGGCGACGTGACTTTCGCAGTACAGTAAGGCCGTAGTGCGCGAGCACCCGGTTCTCATCACGCAGTGGCACCATGTCGGCAATTGTCGCAATACCGACCATATCGAGCCACCACTTCTCTTGGCCAGGTGTAATAGCGAAGTCACCACGTGCGATTAGTGCCTGCACTAGTTTAAAAATAACGGCCGCGCCACAAAGTCCATCAAAAGGGTAGGTGGTACCTACTTTTGGATTAACTACTGCCACGGCCGCTGGCAAAGTATCTTTTGGTTCATGATGGTCAGTGATAATGACATCAATACCAAGCTCGTTCGCTTTGGCTACGGCTTCAATATCGGTCGTACCGCAATCAATAGTAATGATGAGAGCTGGCTCCTGTTCACTCTTGAGAGTCTCCACCGCCTTTACACTAAGACCAAACCCATCATAGTGACGGTGTGGAATATGTACAAAAAAGTTGGTGTAGCCAGCAGCGGTAAAAAAATCATGGAGGACTACCGCTCCTGGGATACCGTCGCAGTCATAGTCACTGTAGATGATGGTCTTTTGATTTTCTTTGATGGCCAAAAGTACTCGCTCTACCGCTTTGTCCATATCGTGTAGCAGAAAAGGGTCGTGAAGTTGAGTTTCATACGAAGGACTCAAAAAAACTTCCGCAGCGGCCTTGGTCGTAATGCCGCGGTTGAAAAGGAGAGTTTGTAGGTGCGGGCCATAGGCACCGAGCTCAGCGGCAGCCTCGTCAGAAACAACCGGAAATACTTCAAACAAAGACATAGATGAGCGTATGGTAGCACGGTGACTTATTGCGGTATACTGGAACCAGTCTCAAATAGAAGCGCAAAACAGAGTCTTTAGTAAATTTGGGGTTATTTCACCCAATTTACTAAAGACTTGCTTGGCTGAACTAATACTCAAAATCCGGCTGCAAAACTACGCTTCGTCCTCGTCGAACACTTGTTCGACTCAGACTCCAGCTTGTTTTTCGCTCGGATTTTGAATATTATTTCTAGCCATTCTATTTGAGAATGATTCTAACTATTATGGAAACCATTTTTTCAAAGATTATTGCCAGGGAGATTCCGGCAGATATTGTATACGAGGATGAGGTAGTACTAGCTTTTTTGGATATCACACCAGTAAATTATGGACACACGCTCGTAATCCCAAAAGAGCCATGCGTAAATGCTTTTGACGCGATCCCTGAAACGCTTGCTCATATGATGAAAATCGGACAAAAAATAGCCCGGGCTTTAAAAGCAGCTGGCTTGGCCGAAGGAGTTAACTTAATTATGAACAATGGAGCAGAGGCAGGACAAGAGGTCTTTCATGCACACCTCCATGTTGTGCCACGACTGACCGGAGACCATTCATTTCAAAAACCGCAGCATGTTAACGTTGTTACTGAAACATACCAAGAAACCAAGGAACGCTTGAAATCTGCCTTGGCAGAATAATAAAAGGGCCGTGGGTTTTACCACGGCCCTTTTATTTAAGTCATTACTTTTTCAATACATCAAGTACTGGCGTACTACCATGCTCCATAAAAGTTAACATAGATCCACCGCCAATTGAGATGAAACCGAACCGTTCATTTAGTCCGAGCTTCTCAACTGCGGCGACAGTATCACCACCGCCGAGAACACTAAAGGCGCTTGATGCGGCAATGAGCTTGGCCACCTCCTCAGTACTCTCTTCAAAGCCAGCTTCATAATTACCAAATGGTCCGTTCCAGAGAATTGTCTTGGCTTCAGCTATATAGCGAGTAATGAGTTCCACGGTCTGTGGCCCCATATCAAAAATCTTTTCGTCAGGCAAAACTTGATCAGCTGGTTTTGTAACCACTCCTCGCGGTCCCTCGACTACTACATCAACTGGAACAATCATTTTTTCACTCCACAAGAATGAGGCGTCTTTGAGGGATATCTCTGAGACTAGCGATTGTCCAACTTCAAGCCCGCGGGCTTTGAGTACGTCGTTTGCTAATGCTCCACCCACCAGAACATGATCATAAAGAGCAAGATACTTCTCAACTAGTGGCATCTTGGTCTCAAACTTCGCACCACCAAGCAAGAACAGTGACGGGTGATTTGGCTGCATTACTTTTTGGAGTTCAGTCACTTCTTCAAGTAAGGTTAGTCCAGCATAGGCCGGAAGCAGCTTAGCTACGCCATAGGTAGAAGCGTGTTCGCGATGTGCCTCTGCAAAGGCGTCGTTTACATAAATATCAACTCCTTCGGCCAGTAACGCTGCTAGCTCAGGACTATTCTCTTCTTCACGAACGTCCTGACGTAAGTTCTCACAAAATAAAATATCTCCGTCCTCTAATGCTGCTTTCTTTTCCGCAAAAAGTGGTTCAGTGACTTTGCCACCCCACTGCATATCAATACTGGCTGCCAATTCTTCATAAACAGGGAGTAGCGTCTCCTCCACCTCACGACCAATATGTGAAATCACAATTACCTTGGCTCCCGCCTCCTTCAAATACTTGAGAGTTGGTAACGCTCGACGTAAACGAAATGAGTTACGAACCTTACCATCAATGAGCGGCACATTACACGACGCACGCACTAGTACCACCTTTCCTCGCAGCTCGCCTGCTTCCACAATACTCTTTAATTCCATACGGTAAATTATTCAGTTGCTTTAATAATTGCTGCAAATTCGCCTGCCTGTAGACTCGCACCTCCAACCAAGAAGCCGCTCATACCGCCCTGCTCATAGAGTTCTCGTGCATTACTTTCTTTAACAGAACCTCCATAAATCAAGCGTACTTTTTCTGCGACTTTCCGTTCGTATAATTTAGTGAGAGTGCTCACGATAAACAATTGCATCTCTTTAACATTTTCGGCAGTAGCGGTAGCTCCGGTACCAATGGCCCAGATTGGCTCGTAGGCAATCACGACCTTCTGAAGTTGTGCGGGGGTCAAACCTTCACACAAAGCTTTTATTTGAGCAGCGATGTGATTAAAAAACTGCCCTTGTGAATCACGTAAACGTTCACCGATACAAACGACAGGTACAAGCTTACGTTTTAATAGTGCCTGCACTTTTTTGTTGACTTCCGCATCAGTCTCGCCAAGAGCTCGACGCTCTGAGTGTCCAACAATAACGTATTCAACCCCAAAAGACGCGAGCTGGCCTGCACCAATTTCACCAGTGACCGCCCCTCGCTCTTCATAGTGCACATCTTGCGCACCAAGTTTGATAACTGACGCAGCTCCCTTAGCCAGCTCTGGTATAAACAAAAACGGTGGAGCCACCACCACCTTTGCAGTAGTGGTCTTTGGAATCTTCTTCTTCAGTTCTGCAAACAACGTCTTGGCTTCAAGGGTATTGCCGGGATTTAGTTTCCAGTTACCTATCACGAGGGCATGCGCATGTTTCATATCAAGAAATTGTAGCACGCCGGAAATGGCTTAATTCCCTACCTTATCAGACAAAGCTTAGTTAGCATCGCGCCACTGTGAAAACTGATATAAATCGGAAGTTCGCGGTATCAAGGGCGGTGGGTCTAGCACCAAATTACGGTCATATGAATTGTACCGATAATTGAAACCAGATAAATATGTGCCTGTACCACTACTAACCCATTTAGTACCCACTCTTCCATTAGAGACGATAGTACCGTTAATGGTGAGAGAATTTCGCTTAATGTATTCTTCCCAGGCATTTGGCATAGAGGTGTCATAATGGTTGCGACCAAAATGACCCTTTTGAGCAATAAAAATACCGTTCAATTCCATATCATCTGGCACTACCAGGCCTACCAAAACATCATATTCTCCAATAGACAATAGACCAGAATCGGTATTTGAATATGTGATATTGTTGTTCAAAATAATTGAAGGATCTACTCCGGAAGAGTCAACGTCGGCCACAGCCAAAGTGAATTTTCCATTCACCTCTCCCTCCAACCACACTTGGTCTTCCACGAAGATAAGCGGACAACTCGCTGGTAGAGTATAGACTCCCACAAGACTGGTTCCATTTAAAATATTCATATAATATCCCCACGCATAACCATTAGGCTCATTGACCTTAGAGTTAACTCTTCTAACCTCGACCCTACCATCAGATAAGAAAATAAGGTGGTAGCCAGCCTTTCCAGAGGGACCGATATATAGACCCTGCGACTGCGCTTTGGACTGCATAAGCGAGAGGTCGACAGTCATACCTGTAAAGTTTACTGGGGCTGACGGAAATTCAAATAAAGAGGTATTTGGGTTAGCGGTAGTGGTAAACACCCCATCTCGAGTTCCGCCAGGGGAACATCCAAAACTACTCGTACAATTCCAAGTTGCCTGACCACTAGTTACACTTGAGTTGTTTGTCCCGTCCATTCTAATTCCACCATTGGAGTGGTAAGGTCCGGTAATTTGCACATCGTTACCGACCCATACATCAGCATTGAGGATAAAAGAATAATCAGCTACAGAAGGCTGAGCGTAACGAGCACTGACAGTGCGCGTTACAGATGGGTCAACATAGGTATGGCCAGTGGAATTTACATCGATAGACGCCAACTCACCGCAATAGGTAGTACTAGCTACCTCAAGTGAATATTCACCAATAGCGGCGCCCTCTGGATCACTATAAACCCCAATATATGGTCCAGGCAGACCTGTACCATTTGTCACATCACCCGGATAGTGAGCCAAGAACCATTTATAATAATTTAAACCAGCCTCTGCTATATGACCTGCCTCCTCAAGCTGCACCCGCTGAGTAATGACTTTACTTTGAGTAACAATAGACGCCACAAATGAACTTACAATTACAAAGAAAATTGCCGAAAAAACTAAAACTAATAGTAATAGATAACCGCCTTGTTTATTCTTTTGTAAATTAATGAGTGACATACTATAAGTTATCCTTCAAGTTACGTGGTGCTGCACTCCCCTTTAACATAAATTCCCCTGGCTCCCGCAGTGGATCAATATTTACAATTACCTGCATCTCGATATATCGAATATCACTAATCATAGCAGCTGGTGAAGCCATAAGTGCCCCCGCACCATTATAATAACTAAAGGTCGTTATTCCTTGGCTGATATTTTGTACATACTCAGACAACAAAAGTGTTTCGTCAGGAGAAGCGGTATTGTAGGTAGCCGGATAACCAATTGGATTATAAGTGTATCTATATAGATCAGTACCCACCACTGCAAACTCAACATACTCAACGCCATTATCACGATCAATATCACTATAAAATCCAAAGCGCTGAGGCTCTACAGTCACAATCGGGAAGGCTCCATTAGCAGCGGGGGTCATTTCTTTAGCGTCACGCATCCAGTCACTTATACTCCTCCTTGCAGCATCAATTTCATTAGATTGGGCATATGTATAACCATGGTTTTTGTAGAGACTTAAAATACTGTTAGTTATTGCCAGCATCAGCATTGTACTGACAGCAATAACCACAATCATTTCCACTAGCGTAAATCCTGACTGGACACGATTATTCATATAATCAGACATTACTAAAATTTTACCACCATCACCTCATCAGAAGTGATAGTTATTGCAGAAATTGTTTGCGCAGCAAATCCACTCGGAGAAACAGTGAGCTCGTAGTCTGTATTGCTATTAAGTCCAGTAAAGAAAACTTGTCCGCAGGTGCTGGTGTCGATAGTTTCAGAAAAACCTGGGCGCTCTAGCGTTACTTCTGCACTAATTAATTTAGTTCCAGAAATAGTTTCTGCCACCACCCGAAGGGTACTAGCACTATCAGCAACCAAGACCAGGTCCATAGTTTCAGTAGTGTTTGGACTAAGGTCTAAGGGATTATTTGAGCAAGCTTCAGCGATATCGTAACCAGAGACAGTGAAGGTATACGCATCCCACTCAAGATCAGGAAAAACATACTCACCATTACTGTCGGTAGTTATTGAGTTAGTAGTTTTATAAATATCAGTACCACTGGCATTGGTACCTATCGTCTTAGACCCCTGCATGTATAAATCTACCCCAGCTAAACCAGTCTCTGATTCAAGATATAGGAGCTGAACCTCATCAACTGTTGGTGTAATGCTGGTATCGGAGGTCTCTAAAGTAATTCCAACCACAATTGACGGATAGGTGTCCTTTGAGAGAGCTGATATATCAACCGTTCCAACAGAAAATCCAATACCATTTCCTGGTAAATCACTATCGGGGATAAGGTCAGCGGTTGAAGTTGAAGTGTAAAATCTGATAGTGGCAGCGGTATTAAATGGCACAGTGCCACTAGCCACCAAAAACTCCCAAGCATCTAATGGGGACGGTGTCAGTGGGGTTAAAAACAGATCACCAGAAGATACATAAGCACTTCCAGAAGTAGCTAGGCCCATAGCACCATCTGCAAGAGCCACATCAGTAAACTCCACGATACCAGTCATGTCGGTAAATGTCTCAGTGTACTCTTGGGTGGTTTTTCCGCTTAAAGTACGGACCGTTAATTCACTTGTTCTATCAATAAAAAAGTTCATTGTAGATATATCAGCTTCTACTACGGCCACTGGCTGAGTGGAAGGGGTCGGTAAAGTGGTGGTGGCCATGTAGGTCTGATCACTTGAGTAGCCCGTACCAAATACAAAAATTTCATAATCTGGACCAGCTGGTGCGCCACCAAACAACGCTATACCAGAAGCATCTGTAGTTCTAGTTACATCGATGTTTGGAACAATCGTGTTGTTTACTACTCTGACACTAGCTCCTGGCAAAGGCTGAACATCTGCATCAAATACGTTTACACGTAATGTACCGCCACCAACGTTGGTCTCGATTGAACGGGGAGTGATATTACTTACCAAAAACACCTCATTGGCGTTACCATTAATATTCCACGACACACTCACTTTGGTTTGTTTGTAATCAGTAGTAATAGCATTGCTGTCTGAGGCACCAACACCATCAGCATCATCATCGATGTATTCGACTAATATACGTTTAGTAAAATCAATTCCATTTAAAGTAGTAGTGCTTATTTGCGGCAGTAATCCTGACGGAATACCTGAGACTGTACCCACAGCGTCATATGAGAGAGACCGAATGTATTCCATCTGATCGTTTGCCACGGTCAGAGCCGTCATCTTGGCTCTAGATTGAGCAATTAATTTTAGCGAATACTCAAAAGAAGCAAATAAGCCAACAAATATAATTAGAGAGATTCCAATTACCACTAAAACTTCGACCAAGCTAAACCCTTCATCATGCTTTTTGTAGCGCGATAAAAACATAGGTTATTTGAGTCCGTCAGAGATTGAGTAAATTGGAGCAATCATAGCTAGTGCAAAGAATCCCACACCAGCACCAATGGCCACCATCAGGAGCGGTTCAATAATTGTTGAAAGGTCTTTGGTTTTACGCTCAACTTCTGTTTCATAAAATATAGCGAGTTCGTTTAGCATGCCAGATATCTGACCCGTCTCCTCCCCTACTAGAATCATTTCTCCAACCAAAATTGGATATAGGTCAATTCGCTCAATGAATACCTCTGAAAGCGCGGTTCCCTTTTCAACTCGCATGCGGGCATCTCTAAGTATTTTTTTATAAAACACATTCTGAACCACTTCCTCAGTAATTTCGATGGCTTGAATAACATCTACGCCGGAGTTAAGAAGTGAAGACAAGGTACGAGCTGTCCGAGCTGAGTTGGTTTCCTTGGCCATTGTTCCAATTACTGGCAATCGAGGAATGACCCAAGAGGTTGCCACTCGACCAACTTTTGATTTCAAAAAATACATTACCCCGATGACCGAACCAATCATAATTGCCAAAGTCAGAAGAGTGTGGGCCGCAAAGAAATCACTGGTAGCAATCAAGAACTGAGTGGTAGCCGGCAAGTCCATATCCATACCCTTAAACACCCCAGTGATTTGTGGCATCACGTAAATCATCATCAAAACTCCAATGATGACCATAACTGTAACCACAATCGCTGGGTAAATCATCGCCCCTTTAATTTTTTTAGTTAGGTTACTTGCTCGCTCCATTTGGACTGAAAGGGTCTTTAGTGACTCAGCCAGGTTTCCACTCTTCTCACCCGACTTAATCATCGCTACATACAAATCACTAAATACCTCTGGGTATTCTTTGAGAGCTTCATAAAACT
>CAZBJN010000006.1:0-28281 GCA_964492305.1 uncultured Candidatus Saccharibacteria bacterium
GCTCAGTGTTTTCGAGTTTAAGTCCGAGATCTTCAGATATAACCTGTCCACCAGTTGTGATAGCGAGGTCAGCGAGAAGTTCCTTCTTACGGTCGCCATAGCCTGGAGCCTTTACTGCCAAGACTGAGAAGCCTCCCTTGAGCTTATTGACTACAAAGGTCGCAAGCGCTTCCCCGTCTACATCGTCAGCCACAATCACAAGCTCCTTCTTGCCCGTAGCAGCGATTTTCTCGAGAAGAGGCAGGATATCTTGGATTGAAGTAATTTTCTTGTCTGTGAGGAGAATCTGGACACTCTTGTATTCAGCTTCCATTCGTTCTGGGTTTGTCACCATATATGGTGAGACATAACCCTTATCAAATTCCATCCCTTCAGTAAACTCAGTTTCAATTCCAAATGATTGTGACTCTTCAACTGTCACCACACCATCCTTTCCAACCCGGTCGATAGTCTCAGCAATTTTTTCACCGAGTTCAGCACTTTCAGCTGAGATAGTAGCTACTTGTTTGATTTCATCAATTGAGCTGATCTTGGTCGCCATACCTCGGAGTGCCTCTACCACATCAGCGGCAGCATGCTCCATACCAGTGCGGACAGCCATTGAGTTGAGGCCCATGGTGGTTTGCTTGAGTCCTTCTGTCACAAGCGCTTGCATGAGCACAGTAGCGGTAGTAGTACCGTCTCCAGCTAATTCGTTAGTCTTGTTAGCTACTTCTTTAGTGAGTTCAGCACCCATGTTCTCAAACTTGTCTTTGAGAGTAATTTCACGCGCAATAGACACACCGTCGTTGGTGATAGTTGGACCACCATAACCTTTATCCAAAATGACGTTTCGTCCGCGGGGGCCGAGAGTGACTTTCACTGCATTTGCTACCGTGTCTACACCTTTCTGTAGCTTCTTCTTTACTTCTTCTCCGAAAATTACTTGTTTAGCCATAATAGATGTTAGTTAGTAAGGAACACTCCAAGAATACTGTTCTCTCCGACAATGAAATATTCGTTCTTATCAATCTTCACTTCGTCGTATCCGTACTTTGAAAAGATGATTCGGTCACCAACCTTTACATCAAGTGGTAGACGCTTTTCACCGTCTTCGTCCCACTTACCTGGACCAACAGCAATCACAATGCCCTGTTCTGGCTTATCTTTCTTGGCGGTATCCGGAATAATTATGCCTGAAGGAGATACTGCACCAAACTCCTCTTCAGCGAGCGGTCGGACAATGACCTTATCTCCAAGAGGCTTGATTGGACTTTCGTTTGTCTTACTATTTTCTGACATATTTTTATAAATACTTTACGTTATTAACATTAATCTAGATTTGACCACGCAAAAAATCCGTTTCAGCCATTATCTTTCCCACGTGATGTCCGTATTATACTGTGCAGCCAACAGGGGTGTCAAAAAAGGCCACCAGCGGCGGCCAATGAACTTATTTTTTACTTTTAATACTCAAATATTTGCGTCGTGTGAAGTACACATCAAGCGCGGATGAGATAACACGTAGCGCACGTAAGGCACGCAAAATACGCAGAGCTCGGGCCATGTCAGCCGTCACTGGAATAGACGAAATGAAGTCGAGCCAATTCTTTTTCCAGTATTCCTCTTTGGTATACGTAGTATTAAAGAAAAGCCCCATAAAGAAGTCCATCATAAAGATACAGGCAATAAGTATGTCGAGACGGACGGTAATCGCTACAATTTCAGGCCTAGCGTACGCAGTGAACTCATATGCCAAGAGTCCAGCCCCGACAAAAGCGAGGACCACCATTGTAGCGGCATACCAAGGATTATTCTGAAGTTTGGTAACAAAAGTGGATAGTGCAGATTTCATAGTCATTCGTCATATAGTATAAAGCAGAAACAACGAGAGACGAAGTCTCGACTATGTTTTGCTTAGGCAGACACAACCTTAGTTTCGACCCCCAAGGGAGAAAATGAGGTATGTGGTCCGCCATAGACCCAGAAACTCCCATTCACATCATATCTACGCCTCATCTTGCCACAAAGGAGGGTTTCTGGTATCATCGCCTCACATGGAAATCATACAAACAGTGCAACCGGCACTGCCTTACGTTCAGATAACTCTCTCTATTCTACTTGTGGCTGCTATTTTGCTTCAGCAACGCGGCTCAAGTCTAGGAGGAGCTTTCGGTGGCGACAACTTTAGTTCCGCTTTTCACAAGCGTCGCGGAGCAGAGCTATTCCTCTTCAAATTTGCAGCAGGAATGGCTGTTCTCTTTGTCTTTGCTACTTTCTTGAACATACTTGTATAAGTCTTCCAGAGTCTTATTAACTGATGTTATTTCCCGAGAGCCTGCCCACAAACCTCAGCTACTTTGTTGCTTCCTTCACTCAAGCATTCGCCGTATATCAAATACGTCTCATGTTTTCGTTTAGTCGCGCCTCGTATCTGATGGTTTGTGGATAAGCTCTAAAATAAGTAGGGCTTAGCTCTACATAGCTTGCACGCATTTATGCTCACTCTTGATGGATTATTTGGACTAATTGAACGGCGCCAACCAAGCGACCGGCTTCTCCTCCGTAGTTTGTTTTTCCTGACTATTTTTTCGGGTATCTTCTTTCTGTACTCTATTAATCAAGAAAACTCTAATCCGACACCAGCCCGTGGCGGTGTTTTGACTGAAGGGATCGTAGGAATTCCCCGTTTCATTAATCCGGCGCTCGCCATCACTCGCGCAGACCAGGACACTGTCGCTCTTGTCTATAGTGGTCTGATGAAAATCGACGTAGACGGTACACTAGTGCCAGACATAGCTGAGAGTGTCACTTTGTCTGAAGACGGCAAAAACTACACAATCGTAGTTCGCAAAGATCGCACTTTCCATGACGGAACACCTCTTACTGCTCGTGATGTGGTATACACCTACACTTTAGTACAAGACTCTGACCTCAAGAGTCCTCTTCGCGGCAACTGGAGTGATGTCACAATCACTGAAGTTGGTGAATACGAGCTAACAGTTAACTTAGCTGAAGCTTACTCTCCATTTATTGAGAACTTCACACTCGGTATCATGCCGCGCCATATCTGGAGCAACCTCCCGATTGAGCAATTACCATTTAGTCAGTACAACACCGAACCAATTGGTTCAGGACCATTTAGTATTGAAGAAGTACAACGCGACGCTTCTGGTCTCATCAGTGGTTATTCTTTGAAGCCGGAACCAAACAGCCAAAACAATCCAAACCTCTCAGGAATTGAATTACGATTTTTCCAAAACGAAAGCCAACTCAAGACAGCCTTAACAAATAAAGAAATCAGCGCCACTGTCTATCTATCAACAGCTGAGATTCAGAACTTTATAAATAACGATACTCGCGTTCTAACGGAGCCGTTACCACGAATCTTTGGTGTATTTTTTAACCAAAACCGCTCTGCTTCTCTACGAGACAAAGCTGCTCGCCAAGCTCTTAATGTAGCTATCGACCGTGATGCACTAGTAGAAGAAATCCTTAACGGCTACGGTGTCCCCATTACCAAGCCTACCCTATCAAGTAGTAGTGAGTTAGAATCAGAGAGTACTGAGACAGAAGAAGGCATCATCTCTCCTATTGATCAAGCTCGTAACATCCTCATAGATGGAGGATGGGAACAAAATGAAGCTGGTTTCTGGGAAAAGGAAATAGACGATACTGTTGAAACACTCAGTTTCACTTTAAAGACAAGCAATAGCGATTTATTTGATAAAACCGCAACCCGTCTTGCCGCCACCTGGCGCGAACTTGGGGTTGAAATCCAAGTAGAACAATATGAACAGACTGGCTTAGTTCAGTCCGTTATCCGTTCTCGTGATTTCCAAGCTGTACTCTTTGGACTAGACACCAACCGAACCGAAGATCTCTATCCATTTTGGCACTCTTCCCAAAAAGATGACCCTGGACTAAACATCTCACAGTACACCAACATCGCCGTTGACAGACTACTTGAGAAGACTAGAAATTCTAAGGACTCTGCCGAACGAGCTCAGTTACAGAACGAAGTCAGTACTGCCATAAACGCCGAGACCCCAGCCATATTCCTGTTTGCCCCAAGCATTGCGTACGTGATAGACAAGACGATTACGACGACACCAATGAGTACTCTCGGCAAACCATCAGACCGATTTATGAACGTATCAAACTGGTACGCCAAAACAGAGGTTGTGTGGCCAATTTTTCAAAATGATTCAACCGATACAATTAACGAAATAAATTAAACATATGAACCCAAATACACAACCAACCCAAAATTCAGCCACACCATCAACTGGTAGTCGACCACCTGCTCGTCGCGAGCATGGCGGACGACCACGAACACAGCGCAGTGGTGGCTATGGGCCACAGACCCGCACACAAGGCGGCCGACCAAACACTGGCCGACCAAACGCCGGTGGAAGCACTGGTGGCCGCAACAAATCAGAAGGTGGTCGCGGCAAACGCCGTGGCGGACAACAACACCGTCGTCGCAGCAATACTGCACCTGCGCTCACTCATCGCATGACCTTGACCAACGAAAAGAATCCAGTCCTCCCAGAGGTAATTGATGACAACACCGTACGTGTTATTCCTGTTTCCGGAGTAGAAGAAATTGGTCGTAACATGATTATTGTCGAAACCAAAGATGACATGGTTGTTATCGATGCTGGTTTCCAGTTTGTGTCTGAAGAAAGTAATGCCCCTGGTATTAACTATATTCTTCCAAACACACAATATATCGAAGAGCGTAAGCATAAGTTGCGAGCCCTTATCGTGACTCATGGTCACCTCGACCACATTGGTGGTATTCCATTTATTATGGAACGAATTGGTAATCCACCAATTTACACCCAATACCTAACATCACTGATGATTTTGAAGCGTCAGGAAGAATTTCCACACATGGACCCAGTTACGATGCAAGTCGTTAAGGAGGGCGAAAGCTTTACTGTTGGTGGCATGAAAGTAAAGACCTTCCCGGTAACTCACTCTATTCCAGATGCGATGGGAGTAGCTATTGAAACCAAGTGGGGTGACGTAGTTATCACTGGAGACATCAAGCTTGTTCATGAAGGCGGCAAAGTTGTCGTTGAAGAACGTGCTTCTTGGGAGAAGGTTGGTCTAAACAACAACCTTGTTCTTCTCTGTGACTCAACCAACGCTGACCGTGAAGGCTTCTCAGCCTCAGAAAGTCTCGTTTATGAAACTCTAGACACCATCATCCGTGCTGCTACTGGACGTCTCATTATTGGTACCTTTGCGTCACAGTTCGACCGTCTCATTAGTATCATCAAGACCTGTGAAGAGACTGGCAAGAAGGTAGTGATGGAAGGACGTAGTATCAAGACCAACATCGACATTGCGATTGCGGCCAAGCTACTTGAAGTAAAACCACACACCTTCATCAACGCTGGCGATATTGGTGATTACCCAAGTGATAAAATTGTCGTACTCTCAACTGGTGCTCAGGGAGAAGAGTTTGCTGCGCTTATGCGTATGGCTACAGACAAGCACAAGCAAATTATCCTCACTGAACGCGATACTGTTGTGCTTTCCTCTTCAATTATTCCTGGAAACGAAATTGCTGTGCAAAAGCTTAAGGATAATATTTACCGCAAGAACGTCCGAGTAATTAACTACAAGGGCTCACACGTTCACTCTTCTGGTCACGGTAACGCCGGCGAACTTGTTTGGGTACACCAGGCAGTTAAGCCAAAGTTCTTGGTACCAGTTCATGGACACCACTACCACCTCAAGAGTCACATGTACGCCGCTGTAGAAAACGGCTTCCCGAAAGATCACATTGTTGTTCCAGATAACGGAACTATCATTGATATCAAGAACGGAACTGAACTAATCCGACACACAGTGAAGATTCCAACTGAACTCATGATGGTGGACGGCTTTACTGTAGGTATCAAACAAGAAGTAGTACTTCGTGACCGACTAACTTTGGCCCAAGATGGTATGTTTGTGATTATTGCGACAGTAAACAGCAAGACTGGTAAGCTCCGCAAATCTCCAGACATTATCTCTCGCGGCTTTGTCTACCTACGCGAAAACCAACAACTACTTTCTGAAGCACGTGTACTCATCAAGCGTACAGTGGAGAAAGAAACTGAGGGAATGAATCCAATTGACCTTGATATGGTTAAGGACCAACTCACCGACGTTGTAAGTGGTTTCTTGATGCAAAAGACTCAGAAAACACCAATGGTGATTCCAGTACTTATCGGCGTGTAGTTTCCCCCGACAGTAAATAAAGACGATAAAAATCCATAGTACACTAGTACTATGGATTTTTATCGTCACCTCTTTACCAATGACGGACCTGGCAAAGCGATATCGTTTACGCTGGTGTACATAATATCAATTATCTTTACCTTCCAGTCGCTAGTCACGGCCTATGTTGGTTCTACCTACCTGGAACAATTTATTCGGCCAGAGTTCGTTGGTTTTGTGTTTGCTGTGTCCGCCTTTTTGGCTATTTTGATTACCTTGCTACTACCACGACTGTTGCGTTTAATTGGTAACGTGGCAACCACTATTTTGACGATGGTTATCATCATGCTTATGCTCACGGTGGTAGGCTTGGCCCCAGACCCAACCATCACCATTATTGCCTTCATAATTTATACAGCCCTCTTTCCACAAATTTATTTTAACGTCGACATTTTTCTTGAAACTCTGATTGGCGTGGATGAAGGCACTACCGGCAGTAAGCGTGGCCTAATCTTAACCCTAATGAGTTTAGCGGCTTTCTTTTCGCCAATTGCCATGGGTCACATCATCGGTGACAGCAACAACCTGGCTGGAGTCTACTTTATTTCTGCGGCCATTGGGTTCTTGTTTATCGGGGTCCTAATATCCAAATTTAGACACTTCTACGACCCAGAGTACGTCACTATCCGCGTCAGAGACCTTATCAAAGCAGCGTTTGTAAACCGCAATGTTTCAACCGTGATGTTTACCCAATTTCTACTTCAAATATTTTATACTTGGGCGATTATCTACATCCCGCTATTCTTAGCAACGGTAGTAGGTTTTGACTGGGAAACTATTAGCAAAATCATTGCGGCAGGTCTGTTGGCGTTTGTGATTTTTGAATATCCAACCGGCATCTTGGCCGATCGATATATTGGTGAAAAAGAAATGATGGCCCTTGGGTTTGTGGTTTTGGCAATTGCATCTGCCAGCATCTACGCCATGTCTTCTGCCGGTATAGTGGCTTGGATGGTTGTTATGTTCTTTAGTCGCTTTGGTGCCAGCTTAGTTGAAGTTACTACCGAAAGTTATTTCTTCAAACAAGTAAAAGGACATGACTCAAATCTCATTAGTCTATTTAGACTTACTCGACCACTAGGTATTTTGGTCGGTACATTAGTAGCTAGTATCACTCTATTCTTTGTACCGTTTAACCTTGCGTTTATTGTACTTGCGCTAATCATGGCTATCGGTGCATTTAGTACTCTGCGCATTGCTGATACTAGATAGCAGGCCTGTGTCCAAGAACCCTCTTAAAGGGCTCCAAACTGCCTCAGAAGAGTTTTATCTAGCCCATGGAAACCAAAGCTCAACTTATAAAAAATCTCGCATAACGGGAGGTTTTTGAATTAATTTTAGCTATCTTGAATATATAAATAACTATATACTATAACCATGAAAAATTTATCGAGCATCAGCATTATCTTGACGGTAACTGTAGTACTATTTTTAATAGTTGGCGTATATTTATTAAAGCAAAATATATCAGATAATCAAATCATGCCGTCAAAAAATACTGGCGATACTCAACTTATATATGGCTGGATGAAAGAAAGTTCTCAAGAAATATCTGACAATACTATTTTCTCAAGGGAAGTGGAACTATCTGGTGGTGGCTTTGAAAACCAGCAAATAGTTATTTCAAGTTACACAACAGAACTTAGCCCAGAAGAATGGGTCGGTTCTCAAATTGATTTAGACGATGTTCTAGTAATAAGTCATGAGTGGAAATCGTTTAGGGAGTATAGACACTTGACCATTGCGACCAGGACAGTTAGTGACGACGCTCAGATAGATTATTTTTTCAAAGATAGCGCTGTAATTTCTTTTGTTTTTCAACCCTTACACTCTTTGAGTGAACCTGATACCAAAGGTTATTACTTAAAAATTATTGAGGAATACCTAAAATAATCTAGCCCTACAGCTAAGCTTATACAGAGTTTATAGTAGATAGCATTGAGTAGAGTAGTTGTATAATTTTGATATTAGTAATTAATGCTGGTGTTACAAAATTATAATAAAATGAAATCAATTAAACTTTTTTCAAGCCGTGCCTATGGTTTGATATTATCAGCTCTTACAATAATTCTCTCAACATCAATTGTGTTTGCAAATGCGCCACAGTCAATTACTGACTCTGGTAACAGTAGTCAAACCATTATTGAACTTGACCATAAAGCGACTTCAGGTAAAACACTATTGATTGAACTGGCTGGGAGTGAGGATGAGCATTTTCACGGTGGCGAACTTGTAATTAAGTCCGATGGTGAAGAGGACAGAACTTTAATTGCGCGAAATATTATGAGCGCTGATCTCTCAGATGATGGGTTGTTAATAGCTGCTTGGAATTCTGACAATCAAATTAAGCTCTTTAACTCAACAGGCAAAGAAATGCGGCGTATAGGTGTCCATGGTGCCTCTCCAATCATTTCCCCAAATAAAAATTACATCGCTTACAACAAGCTGGCAAATACAGGTTCTGATTTACATGAGCTATCAGAAACATCCCCTCATGGCATAGCTGTTTATAATCTGGTAACAGATAAAGAAGATATCGTTACTACAAGTAGTGACGACTTCCAACCAGTTGCTTTTTCAGATGATATGACAAAGCTGTACTTCAATTCGACTAGACCTTACCCAACTACAAAGAATGGATATAGTAACGGGGTCGCATCATTATGGATGGTAGACCTTACAACTAAGAAAGTAACACGACTAACAAATACCAACGAGGAACTTGTTATGCGAGGAGTAATGGTCCCAACACTTGATGTTAGAGCATTATGGTCTTCAGATAACAAAACAGCAATTTCTTCAACTGATAGCGAGTCAGGCATATGGCGGTTTGATTTTAATGACAAAGGAATGCTAGTAAATGCAAGAAAGATTGCGTCAGGTACATCTCCTAGATGGTCAAACCTAGATAATAAAATCAAAATCTCTACCGAGATTGATGGCCAAGTTATTTCTCAAGAATTAAGTGTCCAATAACATGAAAAATAAAATATTTCTTGATGAACATAGAGCTTCAATTTTAAAGGTCTTTGGAGCGGTGTTATTAACATTCTTCTTCGTTAGTGTTCAGAGCAGCTTTGCTCAAAGCGTGGTCAGATACAGATTGCCCTTATCATCACTTTCGACTATTAATGCTTGGTATGATCACGATTCTAGTTCTGCTGAACGAAGATACGACGGTTACACAGCTTGGGATTATCCCAAAAACATACATAGCGGGACAGATTTTCCTAAATCGTCTGGGACTTCCATATATGCCGGTGCGCACGGAGAGCTTTACTACAGGATAGACAACTGCCCAAATGCTGGGTCAATTAATTCAACTTGTGGTGGAGGTTTTGGAAATCAAGTTCGTATAAAGCATCTTGATAATAAGGTTACAGTTTATGCTCATATGAAATTAGGTACACCTGTAGGTCTCCAAAGCATATTATGTGGAGCAAAAGTTGGTGGAGTAGGCAGCTCAGGTTCAGCTACAGGTAATCACTTACACTTCGAACTATGGAGCAGTACAAGTATTGGGACCCGAATTGATCCTTTTAGTGGAACGTATAGTCAACCAACTAGTTACTGGGTTAATCAAAATAGTGGTTTCCCATCAACATCTTGTCAATAATAAATCAGTATTCTCTAGCTTAGTGTAAATTTAACTAGGATTATAAACATAAAAACAGCACTGTTTTAAAACAGTGCTGTTTTTATATAGTGATATACTTTATATTTTCTTAGCCAGAGCCGTAGTAAATTTATCCTTAAAGCCATGCACCCTAGATATATAGCACCATCATTATCTAAACAGAGGGAAACTATTAACAAGAGCTGGCGACCTTGAACACCTTCCGTAGGAAGAGTCCGGCGACAGCCGTCTGTATGTTTTTAGAGGTGGTAAATTACGTCTTTGCGCTCTACGACCACTTCCCACTTCATACGCTTGGCATGAGTGTATAGAGCTTGGTTTGGGTTAAAACAAATTGGATGCTCCACACTCTCGAGAAGCGGAATGTCTCCTTCTGTATCACCGACAGCCACTGAGTCTTTGAGTGTAAATTCTGGGTTATGATCTAGAACCCGCTTCACAATATTGGCTTTATTTTTAATCCAATGTTCATCAGTCACCACTCCGGTAAATCTATCTTGGGGACCGATCTCGTAGAGACGCCCATAGACTTTATGAAAACCATACTGCATACAAAAATCATCGAGCACTGTCTTTGGTGATTGTGAAATAGCGATGATGTGGTAATTATCTTTCTGAAGATCTGTAATCAGGTCGCGGGTATAGCGATACACCCGCCTGCGCTGCACAGCTACTACCTGACGACCAACATCAGCCATATCGCCATAATGCACACCCTGCAAATGACTACGAAAAGTCTGCACCACAGCATCAATATAATCTTCGTAAGTTCCTTCCCGATTAAGCCAAGCTTCATGCTCTGCTCGGAACTCTTCTTTAGATTCAGGTGGAAAGTGACCACTCTTTATAAGACCTTCCACTAATTCAATTAGTAAGCTGGAGCGAAAGACGGTGCCGTCGATATCAAAAAAGGCTATTTTCTGCATAGATATGTTAATCGTACCACATTACAAAATTGAGTGATTAAGAAACCGAGTAACCCCTCACACCCACCCAAATACAAGGCATGGGCAAATGATTTTTCGTAGACGTACTGTGACGTACGGCGGAGGAAAATCATGGGTGCCCATAACGCTGTAGTTGGGAGGTGTGGGAGGTTACGAAACCGAGATCCAGACTGGCCGCCACTCATGCCACACTTCTTTACTGACAATCTCCTCTCGATACTCTCCTTCAATCAAACGTCCGACCCCTTGAAGCACAATCGAATCATCCACGTGGACCGCCTTGGTGTATCCGACAAACCCAGTACCGTCAGGCTTCAAGAATTCCATAACCGCACCAGCCTTGGGCATCACTCCAATCTGAATTCCGATACGACCCTTGAGTATGGTTTGCCACCGTCCAGCTAGGCGAGGTCGTTCACTAGGCCAAGAGATATCACGACCTTCGAATCGTAGTCGGTACAGAACAAACTCCACCGCCTGAAGTGGCAAGTATAATGGCTCTGCAAAAAACTCATCCTTGAGATACGTTCGAACTTTTTTTGTATCGGGATGATTGTTTGAATAAATTTCTTCAGACAAAAATTCCGGAAAAATATCTTTCTTTTGCTCTGTGATGTCATCTTTGAGGACAAATCCGGTGGTGTCTCCAACTACTACTCGGGCAAATCTACCTTCAAAGCCAAGGACTGTCAGTCCTGTAGCATATGGCAGTCTCCTCACCACCCCGTCATAGGTCAACACCGGTCGATAAAATACCGAAGCTTCCGGCACTGATACATACACACCCGTTCCAGCGGTGTGGAGTGGTAATGCTATGCGCTTTTCCGTATCTGGTCGTGCAATTTGGACAACTGGGGCTGGTTTTAATTCCTTCACCGTCTGGGTAGTTACAGACACCACTTCAGTTGAATCACTAAAAGAAAGCTGCTCTAGGGCAAACTGCCATAAATCTTTTATAACTTCCAGAAAGGTATTCATAGAGTGAGGTAATTCCTCGATTAGGAAACTAGGAGAAACGGATAGTTCTGTAAAGATGAGTAGCGAGCGCACCCATGGTGGTTAGGATAAGACCAATAATTAGAACCGGTCCAATGACTGGTATAAACAGGAACAAGAATACTACCGAGGTACCAAAGAGCACACTTGGTATACCGGTAGCATTCTTTGGTGAAATTAGAGTAAAGAGATAGGTACCAGCAACCACACCAGAGATAGTGATGGCAGCCACCAAGAGAGTGCCGTAAGCAAACATGAGAGTGAGCCCAAGCAAACTTCCAAGCATGCTAGCAATCAAGATACCAACCGCAATTGGAATCAAGAAGAACAGCCCAAATCCAATCAGCATACTCCTAAGCGGATGCACCACTACTTGAGTTGAAACTCGATCGAGCAAGCGACCAAAGAGTAAATGCCACACTAGAGCTGCAAACAATAGGACGAGCAGTGGTACTAGCACATCCTTAGGAGTAGCTTTTTCAACTACTATTTCGTTTTGAACTACCTGGCCGGCCACCCGGGCGTTTTGGGCACGGACAATTTCATTACTGCTGGCATATTTAACCATTCCGGTTACGTCAGCCCGTTCACCGAGCGTAAGAGTGCCAGTTTTTACATCGATATCGCCACCGACCTTACCTTCAACTCGCATTCTTTCACTAGTTCCAAAGATTGACTTCCCTACTTCTCCACTAATTTCAGCGTCTGTTCCAAAGAAAAGGATGTCGCCACTAATCTTGGCAGTTGATAACACCTTAAGCGTACCTGAAAGTACCACCAAATCACCCTGTACTTCTCCAGCCACAGTTACCTCACCGGCCACAACGCGTGCATCATCACCAATCACACCGTCAATCTGGACATCCCCAGCCAGGGCCGCTAAATCTGCTCCCGTTTTACCGTTTATCTTTACTTTGCCACCAATAATAAGCAGATCATCTGTCACTTCACCAGAGACTGTGACGTCGTTGCCAAGACCATAGAAATCTCCCTCAACCGCCTGATCTGCTGCTACTGAGACAGCTTCACCAGTCCGCATTACCGAAGATGCCAGTGCAACAGACGGTATAGCCAAAATCACAACAAGTAGTGCGGCAAAACGAGACATATAGTTACAACTTAATATTTATTTATAACTCCCAAAAGCGCTGCTTATCGGGTGTTATAGTACACATATAATAATGCGTTTAGTATAACATAATTGAAGTCCCCTGCTTATGTCCCCTTTTGTCATTGATTCAGTGTTTATTGATCAAGTAACAGTTCTTTTTATCCTTGGTACTGCCCTAATTTTGTTCATCCAAGACCGCTGGCGTTACGATATTGTCTCTATTTTAATCCTGCTAGCATTAATTCTGGCGGGAGTTCTCTCTTTCGACACGGCCTTTTCTAACTTTGGGCACCCGGCAGTGATTATTGTTGGGTCTATGTTTGTAATGGGGCGCGCCCTAGTCCAGTCGGGAATAGTCGACAGCATTGTTGGAAGACTTACCTTTCTACATCACAGACCAATACTAGCCCTGGCTCTGTTAATTATCCTGGTCACCACCATTTCTGCCTTCGTCAACAATGTTGGTGCACTGGTAATGGTGCTACCAATTGCTATTCATATTGCCAAAAAGAACCACACGCCGATTTCACTCTACCTTCTTCCATTAGCCTTCGCTTCACACCTCGGTGGCTACTTAACACTTATAGGTACACCCCGCAACATCCTTATCTCAAATTTTCGTGAAGAAGCCATTGGTATCCCTTACCAGATGTTTGATTTTACTTTAGTTGGTATTTTTATTGCTGGGTTCGGCGCTTTATTTCTTATCTTGGTTGGCTGGAGAATTATTCCTATTCGTAATAAGGAAACAATTTCTAATGCACCAGTCCGTATTTTTACAACCGAAGTTGAGGTACCTGAAAGCAGCAAAATTTCAAGAAGTACTCTTAATAAGATTGAATTGGCCACCAACCAGACTATCCGCATTCTCAATCTTGTTATTGACAATGAACTACATCCAGTTCAACTGGACTATAAAGCCAGGCCAGGTGACATTCTACAAATTCAAGGCTCAGCTGATGCCCTGACTGAATTTGTCGAGAAATACAAACTTGAACTAACAGGATTGCGGGCAGTAGAAAAAAACATCGCCAGTGACGATGACTATCGCACCATTGAAGCAGTGGTCACACCGTACTCAACCATCATCAGTAAAGCCTGGACAGCAATTACGTTACAAGAACGTTATGGAGTAAATTTTATTGGCCTAGCTCGTCGTAATTTTACGCCAGTAAAACAAATTGAGGATACGAAACTACACACCGGTGACATACTTATGTTTCAAGGTCGTGTGGCTTCAATTAAGCAAACTCTCACAGCCATGAATTGTATGATTGTGTCTGATGAAGAACTTACTCTTGGACGTAGCCGCACGGTCATTTCTACTCTATTTATTTTCTTAACAGCCATTATTCTTGCCACCCTTGAAGTAATGCCAGTTTCAGTAATTTTCCTATCCGGCGCTATTCTGATGGTGTTAACTAATCTCATTTCTGTTAAACAAGCCTATGAGAGTATTGACGTAGCGGTTCTGATGCTGCTAGCGGGTATGATTTCGCTTGGAGATGCCATTCAGTCTAGTGGAGCTGACCAAACTATAGCTAACTTTCTCTTATCAATAAACGACTATGTTAGTCCGGTAGTTATTCTTATGGTTGTCCTCCTTACTACTGCAGTCTTATCAGACTTCATGAACACGACCGCAGCTCTAGTAGTGATGGCGCCAGTTGCAATCATGATTGCAAACACTATCGGCGCTTCAATCGATCCATTCTTGATGATTGTTGCTATCGGCGCTTCATCTTCTTACATAACTCCTATCGGCCACGAATCTAACGCTCTAGTAATGCATCGCGGCGGGTATAAATTTACTGATTACATTCGAGTTGGCTTGCCGCTTGAAATTATTGAATTTGCCGTCTCAATTCCTCTTGTTCTTCACTTTTGGCCACTTTAAGACGGCGACACTAAGAGTTGCTGAATATAAAAATAACTCGCAAATATTGCAATAATGGCAACAAGCATACATAAGCCAGCAGCAATTAAGAACTTTTTCATAGTTAATTTAAATATAATCCAAATATAAAAAACTTTCTAATGAGATGAGTAAGCAATTGGTGTCTGCAAAAAAGTTATAAGAGTAATTGCCAAAATAAGTAAAAACAGTGACGCAAATAGAAGCGCCACTCGGGGCCGGGAAAGCTCCATGTTGCCCGTGTGCCAGTTTCGTACATATAGAAACGAAAATACAAAACGCCAGAATGTCATAAGTGTTAACCTAACTTTTTATATAGTCTACCAGTAAAAACTAAAACCGTTATCCCGGCCAATAGTATAAGTTCAGGTCGATCGCGTAATAATTCATACTGAAGCAACACCTGCTCAATTCCCAAAAACGTCGCAGTTACTCCAAACGTCACCAAGAGTGAGAAGAGTACCGGGAAGCGTTTAAAGATTGTTTCCCGTACCGGCATCACATAACCATCGACAGTCTTAGTAACTGCAATGGTCTTAGTCTGAACTGTCTCAAGGGTGGTTAGTACGTCACCACCAAAAAAATGTTTGATGCGTCGGCCAAGATTAATGAATGCTGGTTTCATACAAAATATTATTTTGCGATATTCTCGGGTGACCGATAGAGCTCTTTACCCATTTCCCACATTTCCGGATGACCTTGCTTCACAAGCCAATACCACCACTCAGCCCCCCATAGGTACTGCTTTTGATAACGAGTCTCTTTAGCATACTCCAAAATATCCTCAAACTTTTCTAAATCCATTCTACTGAACTGTGTCTCAATGGGCACTGTTGCAATCGGAGCTATGAGCCACGGCTCAGCTGATAACTCAATCAAAAACGTTTCCTTCTCACCATAGATGAGTGCCAAGAGATTTTCTTTAACTCGGTACACAAACGCCGGAAGCAGGGTTCGGAACTGTCCAATCTCTGGATTCCAAAAATGAACATACACACTAGTTCCAAATATGTCGCCACGCTTGTAAGCCCCATACCACAAGCCCAAATTACCACTATCGGTCACGAGAATTTGCCTTGATGGATCAAGTTCACGCACAAGCGCAATCTCCTTATCAAGGAAATCGGTATCCAAGAAACCACAATGATCAAACGCAAATACTTCAAGGAACGGTTCATTTTCTACTTGCCAAATTTTAACGGCCGGACTATTTCGGTAACGCTCTACAACCTGTGTTACGTATTCAAGCTGAGCGGTATTATTGTTTATCACATCGAGCTTGCTCGCCCACTCTGGTATATGACACTCAGGCCAACGAGGTAGCCGGCGTCCGACCGCCAAGACTACCTCAGCTCCCACCCGCTCGGCTTCAGCAATCTGATAATCAAGCTCCACGAAGTTGTATACTCCATCAACTGGCTCAACCATTGGCCAGTGCGCCGCTAGTCTAAGGTGCCTGACTCCAAGGTCATTTAGCAAAGCATCATACGTCTCCTTCCAATCAAGACCGAGCTCCGTCGCGTACATAGTATTAAAAGACATACCATAGGTAATCTCAGCCGGTACTTCCTTCTGCGCCAAAAACACAATTATCAAAAACAATAACGTGATTTTCACGGCCAATGCTATAAGAATAATTTTCCACCAAGGCATATTACAAAAACAAAATTAAATACCCAACTGCAATCACAGCTACATAAAGCGTCCGCCGCATTACTTCCTTCGGCCGTGGTTCGTGACTAACAGCTGAGTCTGGGAGCAAAGCACCAAACACAATGGTGATAGCCAAGATAAATACGAACTTCAATCCATCAAGTGCCTGCACTACCGCCACATCACCCATATCAGTTGCCTTGAGGATAAGGAACGCCGCAATACCTGCCAAGACTTTAGTAGCCACTACAATGACACCAGTTTTTTTGGTGGTCTTTTGGCTCTGACTAAACACCTTATCGTAATAAGTAGGAACCATCAGTAGTGATAATGCAAATACTACAAAACTAACCCGTGACCAGAAGAACCCGTCATCAAAACTAGTCTGAACAAAAAGTCCCTTCATAGCTACAAAGTGGAGGGCAAAAAATACACCACTATGCAGGACATTTAAAACAATGTTTCGATTGGGAATTGTTTGCGCCACCAACAACGTACCGAGTGACAACACAATCACGCCCCACATGAAGTTGGCAGTAAATGGAGTTCCCAAGAAGAGATGACTCATTCCAAAAGTGGCTAGTGCAGATACCGCACCGATGACCGGGATGACATTTACTGCCTCTGCACGTTTAAGTCCATCGTACATGGACACCAGTGCCATAAAGAAGGTATACGCCGCCAAGAAGGACATACCAATTACTTGGATGGTTGGACTCTCAACATTACTAAACGACGGCATTCCCAAATCAGTTAATCCGGGAATATAACCAAAGAGATAGATAACACCCCAAAAGCCAGTCAGGATGCAAGAATAAAAAGCATACACAAAAGGTCGGGGCAGTGCGTTTTCATCAGAGACAATGTACTTATCCGAAAACGCCACAATTGCGTTCAGCAATTGGCCGATTGTTGCCAGGAATATCCAAGACATATAGTCTTATTCTAACACTGTATTCTGTTCGCAGATTTTCTTATACACGTATGCAGATGGACGAATAGTTCGCTCTTGTGTCTCGTAATTTATTTCAACTAATCCAAAACGCTTGGAAAAACCATGTGCCCATTCGTAGTTATCTAGCAATGACCAGTACATATATCCTTTTACTTGGACACCATCAGTTATTGCCTGATGGATACCTCTAACAGTTTTAGTTATGTACTCTGCTCGAAAGGCATCTTTCTCATCAGCACATCCTGCCTCAGCCACAAAAATTGGTTTTTGATAACGCTTAGCCATCATGAGGGCCTGATAAATTCCTTCTGGCCGACTATCCCAACCCATATCTGTCTTTGGATAGACTTTGCTACCACCAACATCTGTACTGAAATAGTAATTTATCCCAAGGACATCACATTGTTTATAGACCTTTTTAAGAAAACGGTGATTGCGGTGCCAATTTTCAAGGTATGAAACTATTTTTGAGTAAAGTCCTCCAACTGCATTAATAGCGTGGATTTGAAAGACAATTGAGACTTGAGTCTGTGGACTTACTTGCTTAATTGATTTGTAAGCTAAGTTATGAGCCCTAGCCAAAACATTTGCTAAGGTAAAGAATTTAATTGGAGCCAACCAATCATTTTTTGTCTTCTTACCATCAACATCGTCACCTCTTACTTTCAAAAAATTTAATAGTGAAAACCTTCTGAATGGAGGAAACTCACCTTGCAACCACCCATTAATAATTACACTATAAGGTTCGTTTAAAGTAGAGAAATGTTCTGTTTCATCTTTTAATTCTTTAACCACATAGGCTGCATAACGAGCAAATACTTCAGGAAAATCTTTGCGTTCAATCCCTCCCGAATGAGACAACCATAATGGAAGTGTCCAGTGCCAAAGTGTCACAAAGGGTTTTATTCCGCGACGATTAAGAGCTTGTAGCACATTTCGGTAATGCTCAATTGCATCGTGGTCAAACTTTCCTTCTTCTGGTTCTATCCGTGACCATTCAATTGATAAGCGATGTGCCGTATGTCCTAGAGATTTAGCAATATCAAAATCTGCTTCATACCGGTTATAGTGATCACATGCCTCGCCACACTCTGGCACTCGACCTTCAGTCGCTGCCTTTGCCCAGTCTGTATTATAAATACCTCCTTCTACTTGGTATGACGCTGTTGCTGCACCCCAGTAAAAACCATCCGGAAATTTTTTCTCAGTCATATATGTAACTTAGTATAGCAAAGAAAAAAGCCGCACCGAAGTGCAGCTTTTAAGCGCTATTAGCGCAGTGGATAGCGAGCGTTGTAACCAGCCCGGCCGAGGCAGCCACTGCCGATATTTAACAGCCCAACCGGCTTATGAGCACGATTCAAGGCAAAAAACTCAACGTCCCCAGGGCCAACCAGCATCCGCACCGGACCCCAGAGCGGAATCATTGAAACCCCACACGAATCACCCGAGCGCCAGCCAATGTACCACTTCTCTCCTGCATGAACTTGTTGGAGCGGTGGCCGCAGAACCACAAACTGTTTCCAGCCTCCGAGCCAAGTCAAGTGATGTAAACCAAATCTGGTCGGTCGAGCCGACGGAATACCCTTCACAGCGACCTTAGGTGCGTCCTCAATCCAAAAGTGTTCTCCGGGATTGAGAGTGAAGTAATTCCACGCATGCGTCTCTTGCGGACACTCACGCCAGTTGCCAAGCACCAGGTACATCAATGGTGTCATAGCCCAATCAGCCAAGCGCCGATGTAGCGGTAAGGGCGGGAACAGCAAACGAACTGGTCGTCCTTTCTTCCCATTTCGCCGTTTTTCTGCATTTTTCACGAGAACTCCTTTTTGTTGCTAATCTTTTTATATTAGACAATAAATTGTGTTAAAAATCAATACTTAGATTTACATTTAAATGGAGATCTAATAAACAAAACCTTTCGGTTAACCGAAAGGTTTTGATTGGTATTCCAATCAATCGGAATACTTTTATTTAAAAACTATCAGATATATTGGGAACTATAAGGAAATAGGCGCACCGCTAAAGCAACCAAGCACCCCTTCCCGCTCAGCTGATAGAACATAGCCATACCCGGTTGCCATCGCTACTCCCCCACACTCATCTCCGTTTCGAGCACTTAGTCCATAAATTGGGAAACCATCGAGCGCATACCCAACAAGTGTCTCCTCTCCAAATACACGGTAAAGCGTATACTCGTTGTTGCGTATTAGTGACCCATCAAGCGCAATACCAACAACATCAGTTGGAATACATGACTTAGCTGCTTGCGGTGCTCCACGTAGCGGTAATTGCGCCACTACTTCACGCTCTGGCATAACACTCGAGACTCCAAACTCGTCCACTACCGCCTTTTCGGTCTCGCGATACACTAAACGAGCGCCTTCAACAATTTCAAACTGCAAACCAGTTGGAGACCAGACAGGATTTATAGTGCGGTAATTACCACAAAGTGTAATAGTACCGGGTTCAACTGACACTTCTTCTACTTCTTCCTCCACCACTTCTTCCTCCACTACTGCAACTTCAGGAAATACAAAATCAGCAATCTTGGCTCGTAGCTCAGCTAGCCTGCTAGCGCGCGGTACTTCACGCCCCCCAGGTACAACCGCCTCGTACTCAATACTTTCTGCATCTGATACAAACGAAGCTACTGATGCGGATTGACCGCGACTAGATAAGTCTTCTTCAACTGTAGCGGTAATCCCAACCACAATAAAAGCCACAGCAAGCAAAAACAGCGTAAAATCTCTAGTTCTAAACGGCATATCTATGCATCATAGCAAACAAAGAGAGGTAATGCTTGGACTACTTAACAGTCTCTCGAGTCGCCACCTTAACCTCCACCATTTGCTCTACCCGACGAATATCTGCCAGTAGACTTGAACGGTCGGTATTTTTAAGGAAAAGGTTAAATACTGAACGACCACCATTACGGGCAAAGACCGCTCGGTCGCCAACTTTTTTATTTACTTCAATTCGATGGAATGATTCTAGTTGTTCAATCTTTTTAATTCCTTTCATTTCTGAAATCTTTCCTTCTTTAGTTGCAAACCACTTCATTGCACACGCGTAGCCAGTACACTTCTTAGACATTTGTACTTTTTCAGGAATTCGCACCAGCACATCATTGAGTGAGTGGTCGATACCACAAGTGAGCATATGAAGCTCATGTCGGAACCCGCCCATACGAGCTCCAATCTCAATCACCTTCCACTCATCATCTACCTTCATTAGTTCAGTGTGCGTGATAGTACTTCGAAGCCCGAGAGAGTGAATTGCTTTCTCAGCTGCCAACTGTGCTTTTTCAACGGTGGTCCGCTTTAGAATTGGTGGAGTAATTTGCAGGTAACCATAAAAGTCATCGTGACCAATCATCTTCCCGGTTTTAATTTTGACGAGTGGACAATGCTCAACTTTGCCACGCGCTCCAACATACGAGTCAACGGAGTACATATCACCGTCCATGAATTGTTCCGCAATCAGCTTTGGTTCTTCTAGTCGATTGTCATTCTTGTAAGCGGTGCTAAGTTTACTGAAGGTAGTTTTTAGGGTTTTCTCCAAATCCTCTTCGTGGTAACAAATAGACACAAACAAACTAGCGGCCAAATTGGTAGGTTTGATAATCATTGGAAAACCGACCTTCTCTACCACCCGCGCGCGTTCAGCTTTAGTATTTTCTTTAACTAGAGTAAAAATCGGTGTAATAGAGGGATCAAACAACTTCATGCGCTTTCTCATTTCGTACTTATCACTAGCCCACTTGAGTGACTCAGTGGTTGGGGTACGTAGATACGGCACATGAGGAATAACTGCCGCAAAGCGGGCCATGCTCTGCTCAGAGCGACATGTAATAGCCAAAAGATCATCCTGGTACGGCAAAAGCGCTTCCGCTATCTTATTTGGCTTAGACATATCACAACTAATTGCAATATCTATGTTTGGATTAGCGAGTTTATTATTTACATCTTTTACTCGCGAGTCCCACAGGAGCATGATGCGATATTTCTTTTTGTTTTGTTTTCCGTAGTGACGGATACTATTGATTGCTCCTTCTGGGAGATTCATTACGTATACAATAATGTTTTTATCAAGCACTGGTTTTTGCATAAATAGCGTTATGTTTCTAAACGTTATTCTGAATATTCAGACATGGCCTGACGTACAGTTCTTCAGACAGGAGTACAGCATACTATACTTTTCGCTGAATTTGTGTAACATAACATTATTAGCAAAAATCAAGTATTGACAACAAATTGATACATTAACAATTCAACAAATGCGAACTCGTGAGAATAACATTGAGATGTACGAAAGAGTCGCAAAAAGAATTGGCTTAGACTGCGAATACATACAGACCTCCAGCAAGAAGAAGTCGCTACTCATAACAGACAAAGAAACATTCTTTATAATTGGTACTGGTGCACCTGGTTTTTATCCTAACGTAAAGAGATTTAATTCATTTCTAACGAATAATAAAATCCTAACTCAGCGCATACTGCAAAAATTTAATTATAAAGTTATTTCGACTGTTTCCATCAGTACTGAGAGTTATTCTTCTGTAGCTGATTTATTAGACGTGGTCGGCAAGCAAACTCAAAGTTTCCCCGTCCTAGTTAAACCAAACAAAGGCCAAGACGGTAAGAACATAACAATTTGTGAGGATGTGAATCAACTTACAAAAGTGTGTGAGTTTTTCTACGAAGAACAACAAGGTTTTTTAATTCAACCAATTATTAGTCAAAATGAATATAGAATTCTTGTTGTAGACAATGAACTAGTTCTCATTCACTCAAAACGAAATCCGGATATTATTGGGGATGGCACATCATCCATTGGCGAACTACTAGAAAAAGTACCCGAAGGAAAAAGAAGCCAAGCAATAATTGATTGGCAACACAAGAAAAGAATGACTACCATGGATTCAATATTAAAAGTTGGTGAAAAGTTTGAGTACCACATTACAAAAATTCCATCTGCAGATGTGTACTTTACAGATAATTTTCCGCGAGAAGTTGAATTGTGGGCTCTTAAGCTGGCCAAGACAATTTCATCATCCATTGTTGGAATTGATGTGTTTATACCCAGTGACATCAAAGACACTGCGAGTTACACTGTAATCGAACTAAATAGTAACCCAGCAGTCTACTACCTACCTTGGCGTTGTAATGATTCGGAAACACCTTACCGCATCATTGAAAAGGTCCTCAGAAACTACTTTAAACTCAGTTAAGATATGTCAAAAATTATTATCATTGCCGGCTACACCAAAAATAGTTATCTAAAAAAGATTCGTACTCACTTCAAAGAGTCTGAGTATATTTTGGCCTGCGCATACACCAGACAATCAAATTCTGATATCAAAAAAAATTATCTTGAACTTTTTGATTCAACCTACGATCTAACCAACCCAGCCGACAAAAAGCGCCTTAAGGAAGATGCTGAAAGTATCCTCTTGGTAACCTGTACTCAGGAGAGAGATATGACGGCGTATATTGAAGCACAATTACTGTGTGGGAAGATTACCGATGAACAAGCACACAACTACAGCACCCTTATAGATAAAGAGTTTTTTAAAAAGTCATTACAAAAAAAGTTCCCCGAGTTAGTCCCAGACATCCACACCGTAACGCCAGAACTACTCTGTGACCTCGAGTCTCTAACCTACCCTCTCGTAGTAAAACCAAGCGGGCTAGCTGGTAGTGCCTTGGTTAAAATTGTAAACAATGCAGCTGAATTTAAATTTCACTATGAAACGTTTAGTGGATTGATGGCAAGATTCGGCGACGAGATTTATCATAAAAAAGTCAGCGTTGTAGCTGAAGCTTATCTTTCAGGACCACAATACTCAATGAACCTATACGTAAACGCTGTAGGTGAAGTGGTATTTTGCCCACTGGTCCGAGTAGTTACACCTGGTGAGTTTGGTATTGACGATACCTATAGTGCACTGCAATACACCACCGACGAGCTTTCTGCTGCTGATTTAACAAACCTCCATGATTCAATTAAAAAAATTATTGCTCACTTCAAGGTAAAAAATACCAGCATGCACTTTGATTCTGTTCTCCATAATGGTGAGTGGAAATTCTTTGAAGTTGGTTTGCGAATCGGTGGTAATCGCCAAAAACTCTTTGAACTATATAACGGCATGGATCACTTTATGAATGATATCAATAATAGAATTGGAAAAACAATCACTATTGCCGCCAGAGAACGAACGGCTTGTATAGTTCAAAAAGCTGCAACCAAACACGGCACGCTTAAGCAAATACAATATACCAGAACCATAGATGAGCTAGATTCTTCAATAGTGACCGAAGACAAAATTTCAAAAATTGGTAAAGTGACCGGCCCTGTCTCAACCGGTGGAGGGGTTATAACTAGACACTTTGTGTATGGCAAAGTTCAGGACCAAGTCGTTCTGGTTTCAAAAAGATTATTTAACGAAATTAAAATTGAAGTTGCTTAACCAGAGACAAATAAAAAACCGTGTCAGTGGACACGGTTTTTTGTGTGCGTATCAAACTAAATTCCAAACTCAACAGCTGGAGCAGCTGAGGCTTCAGCTGCTGCTTCAGGATTTATCGCGCTTGCAATCTGGTTAACAAAATCTTCATAGGTTGAGATAACCATCTTCTCGCCATTCAAGAAGAAGGTTGGAGTACCAGTGAGTTCAAGTTGTCGTGCTTCAGCTAAGTCTTCACGGACACGGTCACGAATGAGTGATGCATTGTAGTGTCGTTTAAAGGTATCCACATCAAGCCCCAACTCATCTGCATACTGCACAAATGGTATGGCTGGATTTACACTATTTGACCAACTAAGCTGGTTGGCAAAGAGTACGTCATGGAACTCAAAGAATTTACCTTGTTGTCCGGCCGCTTCTGCTGCTCTAGCGGCAGGCTCAGCCAGTGGATGAATTGGTAGTGGAAAATGCTTATACTCAAATCGAATAGAATCTCCAAATTGATCAAGTACGTCAGCAAGGACTGGTTGGAACGTCGCACAAGCTGGACATTGGAAATCACTATATTCAACAAGCACCACTGAAGCATCGGGATTACCTTTTACGTGTGGTTCAAAGGTAATACCTTCGTTGTTATTCTCAGCAGTACTACCTGCATACCAAAACGAACCGCCAAATAATATAACTACAATAATTCCGATTATTACCCATGGATTTTTCATATACCAAATAGTGTATCACATGAACGCTGTTCATAATCCCAAAATATGTTGCTATAAAACAGTATTTGTGTTCTAATTCTGTTTCTATGGCTCGAAAACCAAACTTCACCCGCAAGAAAAAACGCAAGCAACACGGCGAGGCTTTTTGGGATGCTGAATACAAAAACCCAACTCACCTCAAACTCTCTACCAAACAAAGTGAGGACCTTGAGAAATTTACTCGTTGGGTAGGTCGTCGTAAGCGTGAAGACGTGCTCTCCCCCGCTGCTTCAGTACTCGATGTTGGGTGTGGTAACGGACGAAACCTAATCTTCCTTAGTCAGAACTTTGGTACCAAGGGTGTGGGCTACGACATCTCCAAAGCAGCTGTCTCGCAAGCTGCCACCGCCTCAAAGGGCCTACCTTTGAAGTACACCGCTCGCAGTATTGCTGGCACTCTTGATGTTCCTGATGACTCTCAAGCTCTCGTGCTTGATATGATGACATCTCACTTCCTAAACAAAGAAGAACGAGCCGGACTTCGTGATGAAATCTTCCGTACCCTTGAACCAGGTGGCCTACTATTTATGAAGACCTTCCTCAAGGACGGAGACCTACACACCAAGCGTCTCATCACCGAACGCCCTGGAACAGAAGAAGGTAGCTACATCCACCCAGTTATGGGTGTGGCTGAATATGTATACAGTGAAGAAGAGTTGGTAGACTTTTTGGCAGAAAAATTCATCATTCACAAGATTTACCGTTCCCACAAACACGCCTTCCGTGGTCAGGCGATGAAACGCCGAACTATTACCATCTACGCCGAAAAAGACCGCTACAAATAAGAGCCTGCCCACAAACTAGATAGGGTTTGTAGGTTGACTCTGATGTATAATTTAGGTAATGATAAAACGATACCTAGGTCGCTTCCCTCACGCCTTACGTGGACTAGTATATGCTGGTCGTTCTGACTTTGGCTTTAAGACTCAGTTATACGGAATTTTCACCGCACTAGTAGTGGTGTTTTATTTTGTAAAACCACTAACCGAAACTGAGCTACTTTTTTTGATACTAAGTTACTTTTTAATTCTCATCACCGAACTGCAAAACTCAGCGCTTGAAGTAGCCCTAGACCATCTTCACCCAACCCTGCACGAACAAGTTGGTCGCAGTAAAGACATGGCTGCTGCAGCCGTACTTTTGGCAGGAGCCTTTCTTGGCATTGTTGTCCTAATGATTGTCTTAGCTCGGGTTTAACCAAGAAAACCAGTAGCGACCGAGAGGTAAATAACCAAACTCAAAATATCTCGCACCACCGTGGCGAGTGGACCACTCGCAATAGCCGGGTCGTGTCCGCGTACATGGAAAAACCATGGGAGTAAAATCGCTACCAAAACTGTACAGACGACCGTCAAGAAAATTGAAACGGCCAGGATAGTACTAATCATCATTGACCCCGCAAAAAAGAGTGAGGCTATAAATATAAGGACAGCTAGTGACAAACCAAGAAGGGCGTTTACAATTGATTCACGAAGCAAGTAGGCACCCATCTTGAGAGAATGATCCACTGAAAGCGCTCGCACAAAAAGCATCTGGGTCTGCGAACCAACAGCATCTGCCATATACACAATTGCCGGTATAAAGGCCGCTAACATAAGTTCAGTGGCCAAAATTTCTTCAAACATGCCAACCACGTAAGCCGCTGCCACTCCACCCAGGAGTCCGAGTACCAACCACGGTAAACGCATCCTTACGTGTATCAACGGAGAATTAGTTAAAAGGATTTCCGAGACATGACCTTGGTGTTTATGGCGAACACCGGCAAACCGGAGCACATCCTCAGTGTGTTCATGGTTTAACACCTCTAGGATTTTGTCTGAAGGCACCACCCCCAGGAAACGATGATCCTTTGAGATTACCGGAATCGCTTTGAGGTTATGTTTTAGTGCGAGGTGTGCAACATGTTCCTGATCTGTATATGGACGCACAGTCACCAAAGTCCTGTCCGTATAGGCAGAGAGATTTTCGTAACTCTTCATCCGAAATAATTCTTGGACCGACACCACCCCAATAAGTTCATTATGACCATTTATTACATAGATGTAGTTAACCGTCTCAAAGGTAAGTGCACTGCTACGCAATAAACTTTCAATTTCACCAACAGTGGTTTCCTTGGATACGACAGGTACCGCCGCTGTCATCAGTCTTCCAGCTGAGTCTTTGGGATAAAGTGTGGTCATGTACTATTCGCAAGACATCATCGCCCGACACTGAGTACGCGCCTCACCTGTAGCCTGGTCGCAAGCTGCGCAAGCGTCTGCCCCCGCACCGCCTTCATAACTAGTACCAAACTCCATTCCCATATCGACTACTGCACTGTAGTCAGTAAAGATAATGTCAGTAGGTGGTTCAAAAATACTACCGTCAATATTCACCCACGGCTTACAGTTATATTTCACTGATTCATCAAGCGGGACCGCTTCATTAGCCTCTGGAGCAGTATCATCAGTCTGTGAGGTTTCAAGTTCAGATAGAGTCATTTTCATACCGTACTTCTGTCCATCAATTTCTGACCAGGAGTACATGCTCTCATCATCAATAATCATTGAAGAGACCATTTGAGTTCCCATAGAATCTACAACAAAGTCTCCTCGCATGCGGCCACGACTTGTGAAGTATGTACCTTGAGTTGCTGCCCCTCCTTCTACTTGTGGCGTATATTCAATTGAACATTCGAGGTTTTGTCCAAACGCGAGCAACGCTGAGAGGCTGCCGTTACCAGACATTGGTATTTTAACTTCTTCATTAGTTTGTTCTTCAGTCGTCACTTCACCACCATCAGTTGTAGTAACCTCTTCTGGAGCAGTTCCAAATATCATATAGAGCGCCACTCCACCTACTATCACCGCTCCCCCAATACTCAGTAAAAGAATATTTCTCATGTAAAACTATTTAGACACTTGTAATACTACTAGCTTAACAGATTCTGATTTAGTTTAGTACCTATAGCCAGAGCCTATCCACAAACCTCAGCTACGAGGCGCGACTAAACAAAAACATGAAACGTATTGCTATACGGTGAATGTTTGAGTGCAGGAAGCAACAAAGTAGATGGGATTTGTGGATTGGTTCTTAGACTACATACACCCTCGTACAGTATAAAACTCAGCCATAGTTGGTACTGCGCCAGCCTTAATCTCAGCCACACGTGGCGCACCAAGCAAGGTTTCAAAACAGGTAATTTGCTCAGGGGTAAACGACTGGGCAGCACTGGCATCTAGCCCAACTGAATTAAGGGCCTCAGCTTGTGCGGCAGTCATTCCTGATGCTTCAGTCGCTGGTTCTCCATTATTAGACACTCCCCCGTCACCATTCTCGTTTACACTACTTGATGGTGTGGTAGAGACAGCTCTATCAGCCGGGAATAAAATTGGCTTGAGATTATAAGGGTCAACGATAAATAAATACGCCAGTGCAATTAGCTGCAACAAAAATAACACCCCCATAAAAACGAATAGTACGGTAAAGAATTTTTTCATACCTAAATTATACCAGAATATAGACAAACCCCGGCACGCATAGCGTGCCGGGGTTTGTCTTAAGTAGCAATCTTTAGAACTTCTGCCAAAGCATACGGAG
>CAZBJN010000007.1:0-15879 GCA_964492305.1 uncultured Candidatus Saccharibacteria bacterium
AACAACGCTAGCTCGATTTTTTGAACTAATACATTGAGGTCTGTCTCGGTAGTAAGTGAAGAGTAGCTTTGTGTAGCCGGCTCATAGGTGACAGCCTCTGATTTATAGGTTTTATCATTCAAAACAAAAGAGGCATACAGATAATGACTTGCCTGAAGCAAATTCAGTGCCGATATATTAAAGACCCATTCACCTTGAACTAGGGTGGCCTGACCAAGATGAAGTGGCTGACCAGTTGCATAGAGCTGACTGTATACATCGACTTTGGTTGGAGTAAAGTCACCAGTCAGAATTTTTAAATATGAAGACGCACCCTGCTTATGAAGTGCAATTGAAATAGGTGAGAGTTCACCGGTAACTGAAATGACTTCAGGTTGTTCCTGTTTATCTTCAGTTGTTGTTGAGGTAGTCTCCTGCTCAGTATCCAACTCCTCCTCCGAAACTATAGACTCTTCTGTTACTGAATCAGAAGATGAAGCTGATATCACTTCATCCCCCACAACCTCCGTCGAAGAAGCTGCTTCCTCCATTACTGCCGAAGTCACCTCAGACACAATGGCTTCAGACAATTGCTTTTCACCCACCACAAACGTTGGCCCAGTAAAAGTGTAGATCGCGCCATCATGTTCTGCTGTTGCCTCAATCTTATACGAAGCAGGAGTCAATCGTCCAGCCGGTATCAAAAACCGATACTCAGTTTCATTTACACGTTCAGTCGACTCAAGCAGTATGGTACTACCTGTTTCTATTGCCGTTAAGGTAATTGTAGGATCTATAGTGTTTAGTGCACTGATTTTAAAATCAGTATCACTACTGAGTGAACCTGGAATTGAATTAATAAAAGAAATTTTTGGAGCCGTTAGTGGCATGTCTTCATCAGGAACATCTGTACACAAAGATTCACTACAAACTAGGGCAGCCGGAGTACTGATGATGTTCTTGGCGTCAATGTAACTAAATACAGCAAAGACTGCGCCCAAGAAAATAAAAGCATAACCGCTGACTTTGGCTACACCCGTCATCACACCTGGTACATGCCGCTCATACCAAATTGTATAGAGATGTACTTTTTCCAAGAGTCGTAAACTGGCTGCTCCTGGCACAAATACCACCTCTGAAGCGGTTGTTACCTTGGCCTCTGTTGGCTTTTTGGTACGAATAGTGGCTTTTTTTGCTGCGACTTTTGGAGTTGTCTTTGCCTTTGTCTCAACTGTTTTTTTGTCAACAGTCTTTTTAGATACACGCTTAACAGCCACGACCTTTTTGGTTCGTACAGACGATTTTACCCCCTCTTTTTTACCAAGAGTAGTTCCCATTTAAATATAGTATACACGCATCTGTTGCCATAATTGGCAATTTATTAACGGCTATTTTCCGTATGAGAGAATCAGAGAAATGAGTGTGCCAAGATCAGTAGTAGCTTTAACTAAGAAATTATCGACCCCAAGCGACTTAGCTCGCATTCGCTCAGCATCATCATCTTTGTTTGAGAAAATAATCACTGGCAAATCCTTAATATCGTCACGTTTTCGCACTTCATCCAAGACGTCCATACCGTTCATGCCAGGAAGCATGAGGTCAAGGATGACGACAGTTGGCTTAAAGTCTAGAATTTGTTCAAGTGCTTTATCACCAGCGTGACAAAACTGGTGTGTAATGCCACTTTTCTGCAACCTAATAGAGAGAAGGTTACGAAGTAACGGATCGTCTTCGACTACCAAAAGTCTAACCGTTTCAACAACGGCCGGGTGAGGTTCATCAATAACTTCCTCTGAGAAGTCAAAAATCTCAGCTGAACCATCATTATTTTTATTACGAAGAATAGACTCAACGAGAAGCACTAGCGTCATAGCATCAAACTCGGTGCGTACAAGGTAATGTTGTTCCCCTACCAAAAACATCTTTTTGTAGTCATCGCTAGTTCGCACCGAAGTAATCATGATGAGTGGGATGAGCTTGGTTTGTTCATCTGCCTGCAGGTCGGCAATCACTTCATCCATTTCCATATCACTGACAGTATCGTCGATGATAATTGCGTCAGGATGAACACTCTTAATGCTAGACAACCCTTCACGGGCAGTAGTAGCTGCCTGTACAGTCGCTCCAGCAAACAACAACATTCGCTCCACAGAATTTATGATTTGGACGTCACCGCCAAAGATTACAAAACTCTTACCATATACTTTGTCTTTGTTGTCTATCATAAAATATTTTTATGTATTAAGTATACAATACCGGAAACCTTACTTGGCTGTGTTTTTCTTCTTCGGTTTTTTGGACACACTTGCTTCTAGAATGCGAATCTCATCGCGAATAATAGCCGCTGTCTCAAAGTCTAATATAGCTACTGCTTCGTCCATTTGACGCTTTTTATCTTTTAGAACTCCCTTTGGATTCTTCTGGAACAAATCCATATCCACCTTTAGTAGTGTATCAACTGTTTCGTCGTGTTCAGTGCGCATTTGGTCAGTAATAGACTTAATTTCCTTGGCAATAGTCTTTGGAGTTATGCCATGCTCCTTATTGTACGCAAGCTGCCTATTGCGACGCCTAGTTGTTTCACCGATTGCTTTATCGAGCGCTGGTGTCATCTCATCAGCATAAAGAATAACTCTACCGTTAACATTACGAGCGGCGCGACCAATCGTCTGAATGAGGGCTGTCTCGCTACGAAGGAAACCTTGTTTATCGGCATCAAGAATAGCCACCAGTTCAACTTCTGGTAAGTCTAGACCTTCACGGAGCAAGTTCACTCCTACCAAACAATCAAACTTTCCTCGTCTGAAGTCAGTCAAAATTTCAATACGCTCTATTGTATCTACGTCACTATGAATGTACTTGGTGCTAATACCACGCTCAGTCAAAAATTCTGACAGATCTTCAGCCATTTTTTTGGTCAGTGTGGTAGTAAGTACACGGGCTCCACCCTTAATTACTTTTTCCGCTTCATCAATAAAGTCTTTGATTTGTCCAGGGTAGGTACCAATTTCAGTAATTGGACGAATATCAATAGCTGGATCCACCAGTCCAGTTGGTCGAATGATTTGTTCAACCATGGCAATGCCTGACTCTGTTGCCTTCTCATATTCATATTTGCCAGGTGTAGCAGAGGTATAGATTCGCTGACCAATATTTGCTTCAAATTCAGCAAACTTAAGTGGTCGGTTATCGACCGCTGAAGGCAAACGAAATCCGAACTCCACCAAAGTATCCTTTCGTGAGCGGTCACCAGCGTACATACCGTTTATTTGTGGAATAGAAACGTGTGACTCGTCGATGATGGTAATGAAGTCTGGAGTTCCGTCTGGTTTATGCGGGAAGTAAGAAAGCAGAGTGTACGGAGCCTCACCTGGTTTACGACGGTCAAAATGCCGTGAATAATTCTCAATTCCATTACAGTAGCCAACCTCACGCATGAGCGCTAAATCGTGCTGAGTACGTCTTCGCAAACGCTCTGCTTCAAGTAACTTGCCTTCTGATTTGAACTTAGCTAGTTGAGCCTCAAGCTCTTGCTGTATTTCTTCAATGGCTATCTTTCGCTCGTGCTCAGGGGTCACAAAGTGCTTCGCTGGGAACAAGAAAAACGTCTCTGGTTCTTCTATAATTGCGCGAGTCACAGCGTCAATTTTTGTGATACTGGAAACAGCATCACCCACAAATCCTAGACGATATATTGCTCGTTCATTAGTCGGCATAATTTCAATCGTGTTACCGACCGCCCTGAAGTGTCCTGGCAACAAATCAGCATTGGTTCGCTCAAAGTACATACCAATGAGTTTACGTAGCATATCAGCCCGAGTGGTCTTATACCCACGTTCAATTTTCATATGCCTCTTGAGATACTCCGCTGGAGCACCCAAACCATAAATACAAGACACCGAAGCCACAATAATCACATCACTACGCGTGAGCAAGGCTTGGGTAGAGGCATGCCGCAGACGATCAATCTCTTCGTTAATCTGGGCTTCCTTTTCAATATAGGTATCTGAAGTCGGCATATATGCCTCAGGCTGGTAGTAGTCGTAGTAGGATACAAAAAAATGCACTGCGTTCTCAGGGAAAAAGTCACGGTACTCTTGAGCTAATTGAGCTGCCAATGTCTTGTTGTGGGCAATTACCAAGGCTGGCTTCCCTATTTGCTGTATGACATTTGCGGCCGTATAAGTCTTTCCTGAACCAGTTACTCCAAGCAGCGTCTGGTGGGTTTCTCCACCACGAATACCCGCCACCAACTTCTCAATTGCTTGTGGTTGATCTCCGGCAGGAGTCTTATCAGTTGCGAGTTTAAATTCCATAGAATGAGTATAGCTTGGATTTATAAAGAAAAAAAGCCAACGAATTTTGGTACGTTGGCTGTTTATGAATCACCCTCTTTGTTGTGACCAATGTGCAAAGTACAGGCGAGTAAAAGCTCTTTCCACAACCGATTGACTTTGCGAGCCAATGGCAGAACGTAGTCTATGGTTTCTTCTGTCTTTAACAGCTTCTTTTCTGGAGCTCCCCACAATGTAATCATATTGTGGAGTCTATCTGCCAGCTTGAGTACTATGGCGCGGTAACCCGCAATTCGTACTTTAGCAAAAGTTGCCGTCTCAAACTTATGGTCGGAGCCATATAGTTTTCGGTTGGGCTTGGTTACTGCCTCCACCAGTACTGCCACATCGGTATTGAACATTCGCTCAATCCGTCTCTTAGTCCACCCCTTTCTGTCTTCAATGAGATCATGAAGGAGTGCGGCTACAATTAGGTTGGCGTCTTTGATACCGAGATAGGCCATTATGATTACCGCCACCGCCACCTTGTGATAAAAGTAACGAGTACCGTCTCTGCGCCTAACTGTGAAGAACTGATCCCGGGCTACAAAGTAGGCCTTAACGATGAGCCTAAACTCATCAGAGTCTTCTTTGAAACTCCTGACTACCAGACGAAAGAAGTTTCGCCGGTGCCGATGTTCAAAAATAACTTGCTTGAGTTCGTCCAGCATGGTGTCCTCCTTTCTGTAACTGGTTCAAGATACTGGAACTATGTCATGAAAAAGCCCTCGTGTAAACGAGAGCTTTTTGTTATTTTTGCAGTAGTTGTTCGCGTAACTTCTTGGTGAAATTCACAATGAAATGTAGGTTGTGAATTGATGCTAATTGCGGCCCAAGCATTTCACCAGCACGGAAAAGGTGCGAGACGTACGCTTTGGTATATGTCTGTGCTACATATCCTTCAGAAAGTGGATCAAGTAGTGAATGATCAGTACCGAACTTTTCATTTCGTAGATTTAGCTTCACTGTTTCAGGATACACAATAGTTCCACAAGCTGAAGTCTTGGTGCGTCCAGTGTAAGCGTAGATGGTACCGGTGCGCCCAATACGGGTTGGGGCCACACAGTCAAAAGTATCACAGCCTTTGAGGACTCCTTCCACAATGTCTTCAGGCTCACCAATACCAAGCAAGTGACGTGGCTTATCTTCAGGTAAAATTTCATTTACAACCTTTAGTGAATCACCTAAGTCTTCTTTACTAAAAGACCCACCGATGCCATATCCATCAAAACCCATGTCTCCAAGCACTCGAGCACTTTCCTTGCGCAAGTCGGTAAAGCGACCACCTTGAACAACACCGTACAAGCCTTGCTTCTTTATAGCTTCGTAGTTTTGTTTATGGGCCATAAGACTACGTTTTGCCCAACGGTGAGTACGATCCATAGCTTCCTTTTGGTATTCATAGTCAGCACTAGGACTAGTACACTCATCAAATGCAATGATGATATCTGCACCAATTGCTTGCTGAATTTCAATTGAACGCTCAGCAGTAAAGCGGTGCATCGAACCATCGATATGTGAAGTAAAAGTAACTCCTTCTTCATCAATAATGCAAAGCTTGCCGTGCTCAGTGGCGGCTTCTCGTGAATAGACGTTAATTCCCTTTTTATTTACTGACTCTGGTTCAGGAGCCTCGCCTTTAGCGAATTTAGTCACTCCTTTACCAAACGCAGCCCCAAGCGAAAATACCTGAAATCCACCGGAGTCAGTAATAGTAGGAAGTTGCCAGTTAGCAAATTTATGTAACCCTCCCGCCGCTTTGATGACTTCATGTCCAGGCTGTAAAAAAAGGTGGTAGGTATTTGCCAAAGCCACTTGATTGCCGACGCACTTCTGCATTTCTTCTGGAGTCACGCCTTTAATAGTGGCCTTTGTACCCACAGTCACGAAAGCCGGCGTTTGTATGTCGCCATGTGGTGTATGAATAACCCCAACTCTAGCGAGTGTACCTGGGAGTTTCTTTTCAATTGTAAATGAGATTGGTGCTGACATATAACAACAAGAATGCCGGCTTGTGACCGGCATACTTTAGAGATTATTTTTGCTTACTTGTTGACTGAGATAAGTTCAATTGCAAAGACAAGCGTTGAGTTGGCCGGGATTGGACCAATTGCTTGGTTACCGTAGGCTAGTTCTGGTGGAATAACGAGAATTCGTTGTCCGCCAACCTTCATGCCGACAAGCCCTTGTTCCCAACCAGCAATTACTCGTCCTTCACCAATAGTGAACTCGAAGGTCTCACCTCGCTTCTTTGAGTTATCAAACTCAAGTCCTCCTTGAAGAGTACCAATATAATGTACTTCAACTGTGTCCCCAACTTTTACCTCATCTCCAGTTCCAACTACAATATCGTCAATCACAAGACTTTTGATGTTACCACGTGCATCAGAAGCAGTTCTGAGAGCTGCTGCACGTTCATTATTAATATCATCTCCTCCTCCAACTACCACGACGTTACTTTGACTCACTGACGCAAACTGGGTTCCAGTTTCTGCAGTCAAAAACGAGGTTTCTACTCGGACCAAATACAAAGCCAGCGCCATAAATAGCACACTTAGCCCGATTCCTACCATTTCAAATTTGCTCAACATACAATATTTAATTATTCTGCCATAATAACGACTTCAGGGGTAAATGCAAGCGAAGAAGGGAGTGGAACTCGTCCCAAAATTATATTCTCACGTAAGCTCGGGTCACTTATAGAAGCTAGGTATTCGAGGAATTTAGCCTTATTTTGAGCGCTCATACTAGTTGGCTGATTTCGGGTTTCCAGGCTTGAAATTGGTATAATTTCGAGGTAATTTTCCTCCCCCAACGCCAGTTTTAGAACTAGTCCTTGCTGGACAGCCAGAGAGAAATATTGATCAAAGATGAAATTACCTAATGAATAGAAAACTAGGGTATTATCGACCATCTCAACGCTCTGAACGACATGTGGATGATGTCCAATTATGATATCAGCACCCAATTCTGATAGAAGTTTAGCAAAATTTCGCTGTGATACTGACGGAGTATCGACATACTCATCCCCCCAATGCACATACACTACCTGTACATCACTCTCATCTTTCATGGTCTCAAATACAGCAGCTAATGATTCACGTGACGGTGAGCTATAAAGAGTATGGACTGCCAGTACACTAATTGTTTTATCAGAGAGCTCAATCAGCGTGTAAGACGGTAGAGCTACTACGCTCGGATGACCAAATGGTACCAACTCATTATCCCAAACCGCACTTACTGTATGGTTGTACCCTGCCAGTCCATAATCAAAGGTGTGGTTATTGGCCAATCCAAGATGTGTAAACCCAGCCGCAGACACCGCTTCCAAGCTAGCGATTGGTGTAGAAAACCTGAAAGTATTATTGGCGGTCGGCACATGTGTCTCTGGTACTGCAGACTCAAAGTTTGCCACCGCATAGGAAGTTGAAGGGATTGAAAATTGAGCGAACGGAAAATTCATACCACTCTGTCTCATTTTCCTCTCCACATCACGTGCCAACATCATGTCACCAAAAAATAAAACTTCTGTTTTTGGATTTATGGATTCCGGAACCACTACTTCAGGATCCAAACTACCAATAACCCCATCTTCAATCGACAAAAAGGAAATTCCTTTTATAGGAAAAAATAATTGAAAGACTATTAATAACAGACAGATAAGAGAAATCTTGTGCCAAATCGACATACAGATTTAGTTACCAAATAGTGAAACAGTCGGATGGAACAACCCAACTTGGTAGTAATACATTGCAAAAGCAACACCTGCTACTGCCAGCAAAGTTGCTACGATGGTAACAACGGTCGTTTGAATAAAAGACATATCACGACGTCGACTATTTTGAATAGCAAAGTCATCAAGTTGAACCTCTATACCTAGTAGCGAAGAAATTTCAGATGGTTTTAATGCCTCGTCAGTATGAAAAATTTTGTGCATGCCATCTACACGAGTTTGGTGAGTTGTACTATTTTCACGCAAAACCATTATAGCGGTATCAACTTCATCATTATTATAGCGGGCACTAAGCAAGACGGAACGAATTTCCTCATCAGGGGCAGTTGGTTGAACGCCGTTGATTTTTAAAATTGTTTCAATGTCTTGTTTTTGAATCATAATACAAACAACTACCCGCGTTTTTTCTCTCTGGCAAGATACTGATTATACACTTCGAGTAGTACCGTAAAGAGAGTTACTATCACTGGACCGACGATAAACCCAATCGGCCCAAAGGTAGAGATACCACCCATTACAGACGTTAGCATAATAAATGGGTGTAGATTATTGCCGCGACTCATGAGTTGCGGACCAATGATGTTGTCTACCACAATTACTGTGACAATGGTCCAGATAGCAAGGCCAATAGCTTCTGGCACGGCACCAGTAAGAGCGAGAAATAGTATCCCAGGTACCATAATGGCTAAAGTACCAAGACCCGGAATCATTGCCAAGATAGCCCCAACAGCTCCCCAAAGCACGGCTCTATCAATACCAAATATTGTGAATCCAATGGCTGCTAAAGTACCTTGAATGAGTGATACCAACAATACGCCAGTCGCCACAGTTCGTACCGCCACAGCTAGACGTGAAAAAATCGCTTCATCATCTTTGTCAGGCAACGGACTAATCTTGATGGCAATCTTTAAAAACTCGCGACCATCACGGAAGAAGTAAAATGAACCAATCAGTGAGATTAGGATTATAAAGACCGTTGAGACTGTACCGGCAAATATAGCCCCGATATTACGCACCATCCACTCAGCACCTTGGCGAATTTGTTCTGTGATATTTAGGTCAAAGTTTGGAATGTAGTTCTGAACAGCTGACTCAAAGTTGAGGACGTATTTTTCAATAGTGAGTTCCTGTCCAGCTCCGAGTGTCTGATAAAAGCTTACCAGCTCTTTTACAAACAGTGACGATATAAAAATAAGTGGAAGAATAATGATTACTACCACAGCTAGAGTTGAAATGGCGGCAGCTAGAGTCTTATTTTGCTTGTAGACCCGAGACTTGATTCGCTCATACATTGGGTAACAGATGGTTACAATGATAGTTGAGAGAGCTAGGGCGCTGACGAACGGTGAGAGGATGATCCACACGAAATAGCCAGCTCCTGCGAGCAATGCAAAAAAGAACGCGTACTCAACAACTCTACTCATTGACATGCCTTAACTATAGCAGGACAAAACAAAAAGGACTAGGCATATACACTGGGTATACGTCTAGTCCTAAATATGATTATTGAATCAGTTGAATTTCAGCGACCCGAGCTGCAGTTTCGATTGTTTTGAAACTTTGTGCTGCAGCGGAGTTCAATGCTGAAAATGTCTGGTTCAAAAAGTGTGATAATGCCCAAAGGATTATCACAAAACCAATTGCCTTTCGCATACAAAGTGTATTGCGACCCTGAGACCCTTTTCGAAAAAGGCCATCATGTAAAATGAAAGGGGCGCGGCAATTGGTAAATGAACTTACCTGCTTTTACTATAGCACACTTTTGGCGTTTGTGCAAATGTGGTCTTACTTATCTATGTTTGCTCTTTCGATTACCGTTTTGATATCAGCTTTATTTGCCACTCCGCGGAAATGCTCGACTACTTCCCCTTTTTTGTTATAGACAACAACTTCTGGCATAGCGTAGCCACCCACTGTTAAGTAGAATGCGTCACGGGGATCAAGTACCATAACTACTCCAGTAATATCCGGAAGAGTCTGTAAGAAACGAGCGGCTTGTTCTTTAGACTCTTTACGGTTAATAGCCATAAAGACTACTTCTTCATCTGGAAATTCACCACTAAGCCCACTAAGTGTATTTAGGTCTGCAGTTGAGAACGGAGACCACGATGCCCAAGTAGCTACTACCAAAGTCTTACCCAAATACTGTTCCAATGACACGGGGTTGCCGAGCAAGTCAGTGTATGGAGCCTCACCTTCTGGATTAGAGAAAAGAGCTACAGTCTCTTCATTTATTTGATTACTATCACGGTTAATGAAGAGGTAGGTAGCTAACGCTCCTATCGTTAGTACTACAAAGAGTCCTGCTAATACTTTTTTGTGATAACTACTCATGTCTCAACTTACCCTTTAATAAATAATTCAAATTCTTCTGGTGTCTCACCTTCAGCTGCGGGAATGAGATTAAGTTCAATCTGGCGGCCCATAAATGTGGCGGTCACAGTAGCTTCAGCAGACGCTGTAATTGGTTGTGTCATAAAGCGTTGCGTGGTCATGACCTGTGCACACATCTCGGAATTGTTTATTACATTAAAGTCGAGCACAATTTGTTCAGGAAAAGATTCTCGAACCACTGTGTCAACTTCAAGTAGATCACAAGGTGTTGGTAGTACTAGTTCTCCAGCGAATGTATGTACGCCGTCGATAAAGAAGTGCTTAGCGTCAATACGTGTAACGTTTGGATAAAGTACTACCTCTTCTTCAACAGGAGCCTCAACTACAGGTGCTTGCACCATTTCCGCACGCTTGAGATACGCAAAAACAAACATGCCGACAACGATGAGTAGGAAAAAACTTACTACTAGAAGTATTGTTCTTTTGTCCATAGTTTAAATATTATACTGATAGTGCCTATAGTATACCACTTATTCGGCAGCTACATCTTCCCCAACATAGACTGTTAAAGTTTCATCAGTTACGTTTGTGTCGTAAGTTGATATCGGTGCATTATCCAAGGTGGAACTAAGGCGCAGAGCCTCTGTTTCTTCCCCGGCCTTATAGATAACGACAGTACGCTTTTGAGAATTGCTACTCTCGGCCCCAAGCTCTGTAACTTTGTATCCAAGAGCCTCAAGCTTAAGTTTAACCTCGGCACCAAGTCCTGGTACACCACTGCGATTAATGACTTTGACTGGTGGTAAATGTTCACTGATTGTAAATTGACTTAGTTTACGTTCGTTTCTAAGTTGGTTGTAAATGATTTCTTCTGATGACAGCGTGATATTACTATCGGTATTTTCGTACACAACCTCATAACTACGCTGGTCTGTGGTAGCGCTTTTGATATACCACACAATAATGAAGATAAAGACACCTATTACAAGAATACCAATAAAGAACAGCTGGTATTTTTTAATAAATACTAAAAATTGTCGGAGAAAACCAAACGCATCCTTAGCAGCCGCCAAGTGCATCTTCAAGTCGAGATAACCACGTGCCACCGGAGTATGAATTTTAACTTCTTTTTGTGAGCGGAATTTTTCAACCACCAAACCATTCTTTTTAGCAGCTTGATATTCTTCTACATTAATACCAGCCATCACTAACATGTGACGCACATAAAGCCTGACAAACCAGCTAATTAATGCCCCGAAGAGTACTAATCCGAGCAAAATGCCAAATAATAATTTAAATGGAATCACCCAGAACTCAGTTTGCATTGAAGCAAACTGTCGTGATTCGCTACCATAAGCCAGAGTGGCGACCGCCGTATAGCGACCGATGTCAGCCATAGACCACTCTCCTTTCCAAGAGAAAGTGAACTTTCTGATACTTTCAGGCAAGACATTGCCGAACTGTGATGTTTGATTGATAGGAATTAGTCCACGCTCCTCTCCCCACATATTAGTAATCTTGATTTCTCCTTGTGGCTGAAGGTGAACGTTGCCTTTATTTTCGAATCGGAGATCAAAAGTCACTTCTGGCGATCCAAGAAAGCGGTCGGTGGCAGTAAACTCCCGAATAGTACCCTGTTCTATTATTTCACCAGCCACCCTAGCAAAAAATAGTGAGGTGACCATCTGTGAAGTTTGTACCTTGGCCTGTCCAACTTCTGGAGTTGGAGGCTTTGTGCCAACCAGAATTGCGGCAAAGTGACCTCCGGGACTAGCATCAAAAGGTACCCGCACCGCAAAAGGAATTTCAAGCGACTGTTCACGAGGAACAACAATTGCTTCCCGCTCGATTGTAAACCACTCTGCTAACGTAACTCCTTCACCTTCACCTGGAGCAATAGGCATAAACCGACCTTCACCACTCTCACCCTGGGGTGAGAAATTAACGACGTCGACGTAGACAGTTAAATCGAAATCATTTACGTTGATAACTCGAAGATTACTACGCCACTCCTGTCCGGGATTTACGGACATGTCAAAGAGTGATGGAGATATGCTTAGCGTGAGAGATTCTTGAGCGTGAGCCAAGTTTGCACTAAAGACAACAAAACAAAGGATTAATATTCCAAAAAGTCTACGCCCCTCCCTTGAGATTGATGTCATGATCGTATTCATTATGCTCACGTTTCTTACCGACAAACATTGGAACATCTTGTGGTTCTGCCTCCTCAACATAATTGGTACGTTTCAGATTTCGACGGAGCAAGATTACCAAAATGGTTAAAACTATGGCTAATAATACCATGATAATAACTAAATAGAACCAAGGTATTGAATAATAGAAGTTAGTGTCATACAGGGCTGCTCGGTTTTGCACCCCGTATTCCAGTGACAAATAAGCCTTATTTTTACCCAAACGGTTCATAAAAGGAAGGGGTTTGGTGTAAGTGACTTGCTCCCCTGGAGCGATAGTAGTCTTTGACTCATCTTCCAGCGAAACAGTGGTCAGCTCACGACCTCGTGAATCATAGATAATCACGTCGCCAGTTGGATTCAGTGGTACATCGCCTGTGTTTTCAAGAATATACGTAATTTGTCCTTTGTCAGGAGAAATACTAAAACGATCAGTGGTAAACGTCACTAGACGAAGGAACTCTTCTTGCTTAGAACCAACTACAATGCGAACTACCGCACCCATTCCCTGCCCTTCTAGCACTTTTGCCTGGGCTATATCTCGATTTGAACCAGAACCAAAACCAACAAAAGCATGGTAGATACCCGGAGGTGCTTTTTGGTTTACTCGAATTGTGACTGGAATTTCTTTTGTTTCTCCTGCGGTAAGTTCAACTCGTCCGCGGGTAATTTCAATCCAGCTAGTCACTGACGTAGTACGTTCACTCATTGAAGCCGGTACAAAACTTTTTATTTCACTCTCATCACCAACGGTAATTTCGTTTACTGAAGCATATAATCGTGCTGGTCGACTGTCGAAGTTAGTTATGGTTAGAGTCTTGGTAAAGGTGTCATGTGGCTCAGCTTCGATGTCGATAATCATTGGCGAAACTGAATATTCAGCCCGCACAAAAGAAAGCGGTAGTGCTAGAAGAATGAAGAAGGCGACAAAGAAATTTTTTGAATTCATAAGTAACTAATACGATGGGACAGCTAAGTAAACAATTTCGGTTTCATATGTTCCAGCTGGTTGTAGCTGATTAACCTTTATTCGATACACTATATCATGAGTATCAGAACTTGGAATTCCACTATACATAATCTCCACCGGGGTGGTTTCGAGCGCCGCGTAGGTATCGGAAGCAGCAAAACGAGTTGAACCATCTTTTAGCGTTGGGTCAGTTACATGGTACCCAAAGCAACCGGTTGAAGTTGGAGCGCAAGCATCTGCCCAACTGTCAGGAATAAGATTAGTAGCAGCAATAGGAGGAATAAAGACTCCAGCTTGGCTCTCTAACTGTTTTCGAGCAAATTTGAAGAGCTGATAACCTTCAGTGGCATTACTTTCTACTGTGACGCGATGAGCACCGATGTACTCTGTACCAAGACTAAGAAAGCCAAACCCGATACCAACTGGCGAAGACGAAACGTCAGTTATCACACCGGCGGTTGAAGTGCCGGACGGCAGACCACTTAGAGAGAAGTTTAAATATGGACCCTCGACCACCAACGACGGAAATGTATTACCATCAACGTGATTTACTGGTGCATCATTGGCCACATCGTATAAGCGGAAGTAATAGACCGCCTGCACTCGAGCTGCCACCTGTCTAATGGTGAAACTGTGCTCTTTGGTGGTACTAGCATAATGAATATCACCTGTAGCGTACTCACCTGATGAATTATGAACTCCACAACCAAACCCAGATCCTCCCACACAACTATCACTACTACTTAGGACACTAGTGGAAATTGCTTGGTTATCAGGAACAGGTCCATCGGTATAACACCAAAGCGAGCGCTCCAAACAGCTGGAAGTAGCCACCACATCATAAGCTGTGGCAAACGTTGGGTCTTCAGAAAATTGAAGTTTAAATTTTATGTTGTCACCTTGAACATTGCGACGTTCAGTCACCGCAATACGGAGTGCCAACGTATCATTGTTAGCGATATTGGTCGGAGCCACTTCTTCAAGAGCCAGCGGAGTCGTTGGTGTCTCATTGTTTATGTCACTATACCAGCGCCAGACGGTGGTAGCTGGAGTGTATCCGGCCGTTCTAATTTGTGGATAGTTGTTATATCCATCAAGCGGAGTACCGTCACTTTTTACCGCTCTAAAACAATAAGTTGATTGTGGAATAGCACCGTTATGTTCCAAATGCCAATCATACTCAATATCACTACCATCAAGTGTTGGATAGGGATTTGCAGCAGTAGGGTTTTGTTGAACCAAAGACCCGGCAATATCAGCTACTGAGATTAATAGGTCCCCAGGGTTTGGTGGATTAGTAGACAATGACTGCCCATCAGTTGTAGTGGCTGATGCAAATCCACGCCAGACCGTACCACTGCTAATCGCCCCAACATCAAACCACGAACCACTATCTATGGCTGAACAAGTAGTGGCGCGCACACCATATTGTAATTTAAAGTTCACAAAGCCAGCCGGCATAGTAGCGTTACTGGTTTTAATAGTCATGCGCACACGAACCCTATCGCCAGTACCAAGCGGTTCATCAGAAACAGTAATTGAAGTATTCTCACCAAGGCCAGCTAGATTTGGTGGCCAGGCTTCAGTAGGGGTTAACTCACCATTGTTTACATAAAAGCGATAATAATTTTGACGTAGTGACAAATCCGCCACGGGCCACTCAATCAACTCCACCCGATACGTCATGTTGGAACCGGTGTTACTGCGCCAAATGGTGTAGGTTGAGGTGCTGGTGAGACCAAAGCCTGCCAGTGGTCGTGGGTAAGTAGTGTTGGCGCCAGCCGCTCGAGTATTGGCCATAATGGAGGTGTTATTTACTGAAGCTACTGGGGTCGGCAAGTTTACAGTCAGAGTTAACGGCCCGGTTCCACCATTAGTGGCTCCATTTGAGCGCTGCACATTCATTTCACCTAAACCACTTTGAATATTTTCAACCAACCAAGCCACCGAAGTTTGCTCAACCGCCACACTGGCACCTGATTCTAGTTGAAAAGAAATGGCTCCAATACTAGAAAGCCACACCTCGTGTCCAAAATGCACGACGTTTGTAGTAGCTCCCATGCGCTTTTGAACGTGTAAAAATGTACGAGCCAAACTGTTTACGGCTGTGATATTTTCTGTCTCTGTTACACCGGAAGCTGCATAACTATGCTCCACTCTTTGCACTTGCCAGTTGGCACCTACGAACTCGACCACTGCGTAACTAACCTCTACAATACTGGCCCCAGCGGCGCCTCGTCTAAATACCGGGGACTGAGTCACACTGTCCCACTCTGCAGTCACCAGACCAGCATAAAAGTTTCTTGAAGCATTACGGTTGGCGACACCAGTAACAAA
>CAZBJN010000007.1:15979-27133 GCA_964492305.1 uncultured Candidatus Saccharibacteria bacterium
GTTGAAGTTATACTATATTCGAGTTCCACATAGTCATCTGTTGGAATACTAGTACTGGCTGAAAGAGATTCAGTATCACGCACACCACCATTTGGGGTAATGAAGGTACCTGGTGAATTACTGACTCCTCCGTTCCCTACCGTTAAATTAGTTGTATCACTACCATTAGTCAAAAAGGTTGAGTCAAACATATCCCAACCATCAAGTGATGAGTCAACGTCGGTCCAGACTGTAGCCATGTCACAAGTAGTAATACGTGGTGCGTATTCAAGTCTAAATCTAGTCTCTGGACCGGTTACACTACCAGTATTTGTAACCGCTAATCGTAGGCGAATTGGTGACTCGAGACTAAAGTCAGACAAAAGCGTGTTTTCTGTGCCGCCAGTGGCTGAGGTAGCTGCTGTTTCGTTCCCGTTATCATTTCGCCAATGATAATTTGTTTGAGTTAGAATTGGACCAACAACAGTTGTCTCTCCAGAAATAATCACTTGGCCAGATGGTCCAATACTAGCCCCTCCACTAGCTACCACATCAGTAGCTGGAGAATTAATAGCCAGACTTATAGTGTCACCATTATTGGCTTCGGCAGCAACGTCGTAGACTACATATAGACAAAGGGCAGCTGTGGTTGAACTTATTACTGAGTCTGTAAAAATTGCACTTCCACCAGGATCTGTGAACCCTCCAGTCACTGCACTACCATATTGATTTTCAGTACCGGCATAGGTTTCTGATGAACAATTATAGGGGACGCTGGAATCTAAATCGTAATATAGTCTAATGTTATCTAATGCAGCAACTTCATCAATTGTACCCAATTCAGTGATGGTGACAGAAGTTATATTACGCGCAGAGGAATTTTCAATAATAGCGAAAGCGCCTCCGGCATAGACATCAGTTGCTCCAACAGTCGCGTTGGTAGAAAGAGTACCCAGACTTGATACTGTAACGTCAGAATTAATGGTAGCTGTTGGATAGTTGGTGTACTCACTTAAGGGTTGTCCACCGCCGGTAGCGCGAAAACAATACGTTGAACCTTCTTCAGCTGTACTTGAAGCCATGATAGAAAACTCTGCTTCAAAAAAATCATCTGGATTTAGAGTTAGTGAAGGCGTAGTATTATTGCTATCACGAAAAGCTCCGTTGGTTGTTAGATAGTTTGCACCTGGTAAGTTTGTAAGTCCGCCGTTACCAACAATAATGTCCGTAGTATCAGCACCGTCAGTAATATTAGACGAATCAGCCATTTGCCACACTGAACTGACATCCCCCACTGTTGACCAAGTAACTATATCTGTACAACTTGGAGCTGCTACACCGTACTCTAAACTATAGGTAGAGGGTATGCTGCTGGTAGAACCTTGGTTGGCAATACCTAGACGAAGTCTAATTAATTCTGCTTTTTGTAATGAAGTTAACGGAGTGTTTTCAGTTCCGCCAGTCGCTGAAGTAGCTCCGCTTTCAGAACCATCATCATTACGCCAATGATAGGCAAATTGAGTAAGGTTTGAATCAACTACTGTAGTTGTGCCAGGCAGCAGTACTGGAGTTGAAGGAAACACCTCAAGACCTCCTGAAACCAGGATATCGTTAACTGGGTCAGCTACCAAAATTTCTATAGTATCTCCGTCTTGGGCATTACTGTTTATATCAAACACAACATAAAAACACATTGTTTGAGTTGGATTGATTGAAACCGGCGAAGCTGTAAACGAAGCCACACCATCGGCACCGGGAAAGCCACCTGATACGGTACCGCCAAATTGAGTATCCCCTCCCGCATAACTTTCAGAGCTACAATCGTAGGGAGAGGATGTATCAAGGTCATAAAACAAACGTACATTACTAACAGAACCCTGCGCATCTAGAGTTCCGTTCTCTGACACCACAATTGACGATACAGTTTGAGCGGACTTGGCATCTAAGCTAAATGTACCACCAATATACTGGTCGGTCACAGAATTTCTAATCTCATCAACTTGTGTACCTAGCCCGGTAAGTATAATTTGTGGGCCAATATCAGCTACCGTATCACCAAAGATATCGCCGATAGTAGAGTTAAACCAAGTGGCGTACAGACGCTCGTAACCCATTAGATTCATATCAATACCATACATGTCTCCAGCCGTGGTACTAAGGGGACCTTGCTCAGCATCCCAGGTATTCATATTGTCTGTTGATCGTCTAGAATACACTCGGGCACTGGCGGCAGTACCAAGGGTGTCTTGTATTGAGTATGCGGTGTAAATATCACCATTATTGAGGTCGCGTCCAACTGCCACCTGCAACAAACCTCGGCCAGCGATGTTTGTAAACACATTGGTGGTAGCAGACCAAGAACCACCAGAGTACAGAGCAGTTCTGATATCATGGTCAGCCGTTGTAAACTCATTGTTATCAGCTGCATAAACCAAATACACATCACCACTACTTACATCAACCGTTGCCGCCATTCCAACATCGTAGGTTGCGTTTCCTATTGCCGCGGCATCAATAGTATTAAAACCAGACCAAGTTGAACCATTCCAAGTACTGGAACGAAGAACATTAGTGGTGCTGCGGTTGATAAGAATTATACTTCCACCAGAAAGAGGCATGAGCAATGACCAACTATTGGCGTTACCTTGTGGTGGTGTTCCGGTAGCAGACCAACCTCCACTCACATTGCAACCAGAGGAACAACGACGAATGTGGGTGCCGTTACTGTCGTCTATGTTTATATAGACAGTGCCGTCTGTTCCCTTAGTTATCGAGACAACGTTAGTACCCGCTGCGTAGGTAGTGGCGACCCCGGGCATGGTACTGATACTAGTAGACACCAGCAAAGTATCTGTAGAAGTATCTAGGTTATTGTAAAAAATTTCATCGTTACCAGTATCAAAAGTGGCAATGTGAATTATGGTACCAGTATCTCCAGGAGTCCACTGGTCATACCAAACTGACACGGCCACACAGTCAGTCTGACTATCAACTCTTACTCGTGCTCCCCACGTAGCACCACCATCAGTAGTCTTACTATAGACACACATACCGTTATCAGGAGCTGACCCAGCTTTATAAAACTTATAGCCAATCTGATCATCTATAAACACCACGCCACTACCAGCTTTGGTATGACCTGAACCAGTGATGTTTGGGCTAGCCTCAATTACAACCTGTGCTGCCTCTACGATATTAACCAAGCGCTCAAAAACAACCCCGAGTGTCATACCCGATACCTCCAAAACCATCGCTATCATTAATACTGATACGACAGCTTTTTTTGTTACATAAAACAAACCCCGAAATTTCATACGGATAGTACTAGTATACCTTGCACCTTAGATATTATTCGCTCGTTTGTTCACTACTTGACGAAGTAGTTGTTCCGTTATACGGCTCTATTACTAGCTCATACTCAATCAATGACTCTATACTCTCTGACGTGGTTGCTGTCACAACAGTACTGGTAGCAAGATTGAGTGTAAGGGACTCGAGTTCTGGCTCGGGTCCAACGGTAGGCACATCAATGTCAGATTCAGTCAGTTCTTCAATATCTGTTTTAACTGTTGGTTTAGACTGAATTAGGGCCCGAGTTTCACCAGTACTATCAGAGTTTGGTATCTCGTCAGGTAGATTTACTGGCAAGCTATCAAGATCAATAAACTTACGCGACAAGACGTCATATCCCTTGGTTATAATATCTCCTTCTGGGGTTAGTGAGTCAAACACAAACACCATACGGGGGTTTGATACTGAGAGCCCTTCAGCATCTGGCACCGATACGTATGAACGGGTATCAATGTCGTACATTTCAATTGTTTTTTGTCCATCAGAATTATGACGATTCCAAACCACTAAACTGCCGTGTACATACGGCGCTACGTTATGTCCACCATTGTTAGTTAGCTTAGTTTCTCCACGTCCATCATGTAAAATAATATTCCAATAGCCATCCACCCAACGCTGCCACACAGTATAATCACCCTGACGAGTAGGCTCCATGTTGTTTTCACTGGTACTTGTTAGCAAGGTCTCGTCACCAGAATCTACCTCGTAAGAAACAATTTGGAATCGATCATTGTGTAAACGATGCCAAACAATTGTGTTTGAGTTTTCGTCAAAGTACGGAGCAGCGTCATCTACCTGATTTGAAGTCACCTGACTTTGAACTCCATCTCGTACCAAAAATATTTCTAAATCTCCATCCTCATCTGGCGCAGCAAATAAAGCATCTTCAAGCATGTCTACAACAGGCTTGAGACAGTAGTATGAACCAGTGGCTAACTTAGTACACTCTTCTTGGTTGAAGGTATAAGCAGTGTCAGTTTGAACCACTGAGACACTCTCAGTTGTGCCTGGCAACTCCTCTTCAATTAGCTCTGTTGATGACGCAATTTCTGACTCACTCTCTAGTGTCTCTGTTCCGTCTTCGGATTCAGACGCCTCTTCCTCATCTGGAACAGTTTCAGTGTCCACCACTTCCTCTGGTGTAGCTTCTGACTCACTCTCATCACCAGATATTGCTTCGCCCTCTAATTCAGATAAATCAACCTCTTCATCATTCTCGTTAACTTCATCTATAACATCTGCACCATCATCACCCAACCCGCTATCCGATGGTTCTGATTCAGACGCCTCTTCTTGTACTTCCGATATATTTAAATTGTCTTCAGTATCAGTATTTTCAATTACAGTTTCAGTAAAGACTTTTGATTCTTCCGACTCAGTCACCATTTCATTTGACACTTGTGTTTGTACTTCTGGCTCAGGTTCAGGTTCGGCAACGGGTTCTGGCGCCGACACTGCCTGTGGTTCAGCACTAGCAGTATCCGCAGCCTCTAAAGTATCAGCTTGTGCGTAGTTAACACCTTGCAGGAAGAATGAGGCGCATAGCAAAATAGCCGCGAAATAACTCACGGTTGACGCACTCATAAACTTAAACAGGTTCGGGCTGTGTGTATCTAAAACAACACCAATGGACATGTTTAAATCGCCCTCGAGATAAGGTAAAAAGCAAGAAGCAGGTTTAGTTGCTCTTTTTATTCGTTTTTTAGGGGTTTTATTACTCATCGAGCGACAGCCATTTGTAGCAGAGAGTAAGTCTTATCCCATCACATATATAGTGTACCAATAAACTGGACCTATTATCTGGCTTTTATCAACAGCATTAGTCCATGAAGGAACGTGCCAAGATAATTGAAAAATCAATAAAGTTCATTCGTCCGTCGTTATTAAAATCGTGTGTACCAGATTTGTTATGCCAAGCAGACATAAAAGTACTAATGTCTTTCAAAGTAACCTTACCGTCGCCATCAATGTCAGCATTGATGTTTAAGCCGACTTTAGCCGAAATCTCAGCCGGATCTTCGTTTTGGTCATAAATATAAAAACTAGTTCTTGAATCAGCTCCGGTAGTGGCAACTTCAACTGGTGTTCCCTTCCCATCTCCAGCCAAAAGCTCTGCGTCGCTTACCAAAAATTCTGTTTGACCCGTTTGCTTGGCTTCTGCTTTGATGGTGGCGACTAAATGTTCACCCACAAATCCACGCCTGAAGGTTCCGCCACCAAAACTGATGGTATTTGCGGTAATTTCAGGCTCTTGTGTCCAAATAGTAAGCACAGATTGTGATTTGTCCACTGAAAGTATCTCAACTTTATCCATCGAGAAATCAATCGTGACATCCAGTGCATTAACTGGAACATGGGCAGAAGCATAGACCTCAATAGTAAAACGCTCACCTTGGAGTACCGTATTGGCTGAAGGTACAAGTTTAATGTAAGACGATTCAGTTGATACTACCGAAGCCGCAAAGATTGCCGCAAACCCCAGCACTAGTGGAAACATGTATTTTACCGTCGGCTTTTGCACCGCCTTGGTTTTAAATACTTTTTGCCACAGTAGCACTAGTCTCTTCATGGCTATTTAATTAGCGTCTTGCGGAGTGCTGCAGCTTCACCAGTGAGCACACTTAAATCTTCACGCACTTTCTGTGCACTGGCTCGGATATTTTCAACTGTAATTTCGGTTGGAGCAACGTTATTTAGTAGAGCATTTATAATTTCACCTTGTGCAATTACAAGCTTACTAAAAAGTTGACTGATTTCTTTTTCCTTTTGTGAAAGAGTTTGCCAATCCAAAAGCATATCTGCATCTACATCAGTCCCCAGTTGAGCTTTCTGCTCTGATAACTGTGACAAAAACTCTACTTCCTTTTCAAGTAGTAGTGCCATACCCGCTCTGCGACTAGAAGCAGTATCACCACAGCGGTTAAAGAGTGTTTCCAGAGCTTCTAAATCTGCCCGTGCCAAGCCCTTATCTAATGAAGAAAGTAAATCATCGTAACGAGAAATTTCAGCCAACGGACACTCTGGCACTACTTGTGCAATGGCTTCATTGGCTGCACCCTGACTTAGAAGCTTGGCTGTTTCTATTACCGTATCTTGCTGCACTTCATATTTGGTATCAATAAGTAGACGTAAGTCATACATTCGTTTCTCCACGACCACACTAGCTGATACATACACTATAAGTAATCCTGCTATCAAACCGCCAATAATCTGATTTCGATTCATATTCTGAAATTATGTGTGTAATTACTTCTTGTCTACCAATCCCTCGACATCTCCAACTTCTTTTTGGATGTTATTTTCTGCTGCCTGTAGGGCTTCGTTTAGGGTAGCAAAAGTATTTTCTTCTGCCTTCGTTAACTTCTTGGTCTTTCGCGATTCTGACAAGGCTAACTGCTTTTCAGCCAGCACTGCGCGAAGTGAGGCAAATTCTTTGAAAACTATCGCCACGGCCTCATGAGACTCCACCCGAACCTTGCTACGGAATCTACGTAGATAAAGTAGCATGAACCAACTAGCCAAAACAAGGAGCAAAGTCATGGCCACCAGTGGTATTACTACAGACAGTATATTTACCAAGAATGACCCAATTTGAATATATCCTGGCTGCTGCACAGCAATTTTAATAGTATCTGATGGTTCAGATTGTGCTCCAAAGGTGTCCGTAGCACGAGCAGTGAGTTCGTACACACCAAGACTAAACGTACCAGACGGAATCACTGTAAATACTCCAGCATCGTCTGCTGTGACACTGTACATCACTGGCTCAGCCCCAATTTTTTGGATCGTTACTTCAACAGCTGCATTAGCCCTTGTCAGTCCTCTAAATACCGGGATAACCTCTTCGTTTATCTCGCTTGGAAACTCTGTAAAGACTGGTTTATCAAATGATTCAATAGTAAATGAGAAGGAAGCAATAAGACCATTTCCAGCCTCATCAAATGCCTCAATAATCACTGAATGATAGCCGGGCGTTAGTTCTGGTAATACTAGGCGGCCAGTGCCTTCACTGTCGATAAAGTCGTAGGCATCGTTGTTGTCGATTTTAACCACGTACCGCGCAATCTTTGACGCTGCATCTTCAGCCGTTAGGAGTAGTGTCTGGGCCGGATTAGCTCCGTCTGCATCAGGAGCCATAGTTATATCAAATTTAGTCGGCTTCTCCGTATCCACAGCCAATCTATAGTGACTTACTCGACCCCAACCATCTTCGTTCCTAAATTGTAAGTGGAAATACTGAACTCCCTCATCAAGGTCTTCCAAAGTGATGGTTGAAATTGGGTCTTCATAGACCCGGGTTGGAATTGAGCTTGCACTATCATCAAGTAGAGTACGAACTTCTGTTATACCAGCCGGCAAACTCCAACGTAGAGTTGCAGTTTTTGCCGTGTACCAACCATCACTATCCGGATGGGTACTTGATTCAATAACTGGCGCACCTGGGGTATTAGCTGGTGCTACATACTCAACCACTTCTGGTGCAGGACTAACAGACGCAGCAGAAATGGTGTAACTTCCGCCATTCATACTAGAGAGCACGTTGGTACCCATACCGTCATTAGCCAACACCGAACCGTTAGTGATATTTACTTTGGCATTGCTGGCGTTTGTGGTTCGAAACGTAATATTAAAAATAGTTCCTGCTGACCCAGTGTAGCCAGATGGCATACCACCACTAAATGAAATAGTTCCTGCAGAATTAGAAAATGTTGGTTCAGTTACCCAGAGATTAAAAATAGATCCCGTTCTGTTTACTGACACTACTGTAATCTCAGCTGGATTAAACTTTACAGTACCTTCTGCCGCATTAATTGGCTTACCTTCCGTATTTACAATCACTCGTGCAGTAAAAGTACTACCTGTAGTGTACACACCAGTACTTGGTGAGAGTGATAAAGTCGCAGCCAATGAAGTCAGAGGCGCTAGACACAATGTCAGGAGAAAAACGGCCCAAATGGTACTAAGTCTAAGTGTCATACTAATCAATTATTTCTTGAGCCTCGTCTACCACTTCTGTAGTAGCAGTTTTTGCCTTTTGGCGGCGTCTAATAAAGAACCACAACATTCCAATTATAAGAAGTAGAATGAAACCAAGCGCACCAAGAACTGAATAAGTTATAATTTCATTCTTTGAGATAGTCTGAAGCGACTCGTCAGGAATATAAGTAGCGATGTACTCATTTCCGGCTTTATCAATAGCTTTAACTCGGATAATACTGTTTAGTGACTGGTCCTCTAACACATATGGACTTTCCGCTTTTACCCACGGAACTCCTACACCACCCCACTTAAACTGACTGAACTCCAAGACTGGCTCTTCATTTACCTCATAGTGACTAATACCTGTCTGTTTGTCAGTAGTACTAAACACAATAAAATGCTTGCCAGCGAAAGCGATTTCGTCACGAGTTAGTGTAATACTAAATTGTTCTGGTGGATTTGTGTCCTGACGCACCGCTTCGCGCCAAGCGTCTACTACTCCATCATCTCCAGCTGTTTTCTCTAGAGTGAAAGTACCTCCAAGTGCCGTAAGAGGAGCTCTGGTGCCAGCACCGTCATTAAGTAAGACTTGTGTCTCAGGCGCAAAATCTACATGCGCTTCTGCATCATCAGATCCGCCACCTACCTGCATACCTGGGGAACGGAAAATAATTTCAGCAATGATGTTGGTCAAACGAGGGTCGCCCTCAACTCGTCCACAATAACCATTAGGAATACCTCCAGCAAACGTTATCGTGCGATTCTCTTTATTGATAACAGGTGGTTCTACCCAAACGTTAAAAATAGATTTACCAATCGAAATATCTACTGGTTGAATGTTCTCGGAATACGTAACAACTGCATCAATAACGTTGATACATTCACCCAAAGACGCATCAGGCATGATACGCACCGCAGCAGTAACAGCATCCCCACGACCAAGGGTGGCTACTCCAGGATCAATATAAATAGTTGCTGCTTGTGCATACCCAAAAGAAAAGAAAAACAACAAGGCTGCAAAACGAGCATATGTAAACATAGCTACAGTATAACAAAGTAAGCAAAGGATGATTCGGGCTGTACACAGACAAACAAAAAACCCGTCTCGTGGTGGGAGATAGGGTTTTTTGTTTTAACTCCAAGCTTAGAGTCAGTATTCGGCTAGAATACTGGTGTTGCTACGTATGTCAGCGTAGCGGTGTAGTCGTCTCCCGCTTCTTGCAAAGGAGAAACTTCTACGGTGTATCCGACTCGAGTGAGTCCGAGACCGTCTGTTGTTCCGTCTGCTGGTCCGTCATTTCTGAATACTTCCACCGGTGTGGTTGAGGCAGAAACATACATACGACCACTTCCACCTACGTCAAAGTGGTCACCGAGATCTTCGTAGATGGTACTGTCATTGGTAGTAATACCCCAATGTCCATATGTATCATCATCTCCAAGAAGTGGTGTTGGACCACTCCAGAATGTAGGGGTGGTTGTGAACGCGCCCTCAACATAGCCATCAATATCAGCGCCTGTTGCAGACGTGAGTTGTTGGTCTACCTGAACAGTAATTACAAAGCCGTTGGCTGCGTTTGTGTTGACCTGAAGGTCTTGCGCGGCAGTTTTAGCTTCGTCTGCTGTCAATATTCCAAATGGAATAGCGTCGACAGATGAAGTACTTGTGATGGTATCGCCATTGACGGTACCACCAGAGTTTACAGCTGTGACTGTAAAGTCAAAGATGGTTTCAACTGCTGCAGTTACTGTTACAACATCTACAATTGCAACGCGAGTTATACCAGTATCACTGTTTCCGACCGCGACTGTAATTTCGTATGAACCTACAGTTGGATTAGTAATTTGGTTTGTACCGGTACCGCCTGTGGTGGCGTTGGTACCGATTTCAATTGTAATTGTTGCATTAGCTCCGATTGTGTCGGTGCCACTAGTGAGATCAATAGTGGTACCAGCGGCAGTTACATTCCAACTTGCGCCAGATGCTGCACCGTCAATCAATGTTCGTTCAGTTCCACTAGCATTTAGGTCGATATCCTGCGCGACCAGAGAACCAATTCCTGAAAAGCTAGTTGTACCAAAGTCGATTGAGAGAGTCTCGCCTGCGGCAAGACCTGTCGGTGTAACAAAGGTTAGTGTGTGGTTAGAAACTACCACCGGGGCAGAATCTGAGAGCATGTTACTAAAGGTCGTGACATTTGCAGCTTCCGCACGGAATGAAGGTACTCCTACGAACCAAAGAATGATTGCAAAAGTAACAACTGCAGTTAGAGCTTGGAGTAATGTGAACGTTGAATTCGTTCTGAACATATACTCTACGTTGTATTAGTTTTCCAGCTTAGATCTGACGTCGCGACCGAAAAAACTAAATGAGCAGATACTCATGCAGCGTCGGGTCTCCACTCCCTTCGCTTATAAGTGCGCTGCAAAACATACTCGTGATGAGACACTTGGCTGAAGTGTCCTAATACAGCTACGCCGTACTAGCGGTAACACTAAATGGTTTACCTCCAAAACAAGTACTCTCTCATTGTAGCGTGCTTATTTTTTTCAGAGGCAAACTTATACACAAACTCGCGTTCATTTTCTGACGAAAATGAACGCGAGTTTATAAATGAGTAAATGTCCGCAAGGACATATTACGAATTTAGTTCCCGATTTGCTTTTTCCTTAAGCAAATCGCTGGAACTCGCTGTATAGCAGCTCAGTTAATGCACTCTTACCTACCCCGTCCACAAGTGAGCAAACGAGTAGCGAAGCTACGACTATTGCGAACTTACGCAAAAGTAGAAACAATGAGCCGTAGGCGATTATGTTTTACTTTTACAGGCGCTTAGCCATGAT
>CAZBJN010000008.1:0-24392 GCA_964492305.1 uncultured Candidatus Saccharibacteria bacterium
ATCCATCAGCCGATATTAACTCAGATGGAAAAGTGAATTTGACGGACTTTTCTATATTGTTGTTCAACTGGACTGGCTAATGAAGACTGGGTTAAGTGAGCTATGTTCCTGCCTTGGCGGAGCACATATACTGATTTCTCCCTGTGGGGTCGAAATCAGTATTGTGCCTGCCTAAGCAAAACATAGTCGTGCTACGCACTCCTTGTTTCTGCTTATGGACGGGTAAGAATAATTACCTCGGAGAAGTTGCGGACTTCGAGTTCCAGCGATTTGCCTACGGGACTGGCAAATCGGGGGCAGGCCACATACATCATTTTCTCCCTGCGGGGTCGAATCATGGCTAAGCGCCTGTAAAAGTAAAACATAGTCGAGACTTCGTCTCTCATTGTTTCTACTTTTGCCTAAGCAAAACATAATCGCCTTCGGCTCATTGTTTCTGCTTATGTGGGTAACATGCACATATTTAAATTAAACAATACTATAATGTAGTGGTATGTCCTTTCTACAAAGACTAAAAAATCGAGGAGTTCGATCTGGGCAAACTTCCTTGCAGTCTGAATCCGAAGAGACAGCTGTCGACAAAGTCGCACAGCTGAATGTTGATGTCTATCAGACTGAAAACAAAATTGTTATTTACGCACAAGCCGCGGGGGCGGACATGAACGACGTCAATGTATCTATTGAAGGGGATGCTGATATCGTGCTTATTGAGGGTCGTCGCATTCGTCCTGAATACATCGTATTTCCAAAGAGTAAAGAACAGGGTGCATACTTTGCATCAGAATGTATTTGGGGTGATTTCTATCGTCGTATTATTTTGCCTGAAAGTGTCGAGATAGAAAAGGCAGAGGCAAAAATAAAAAATGGTGTACTTATTCTTGTACTACCCTTACTCAAGTCTTCTGAAAAAGAGAAGGTTCGATTGCGAGTAAAACAAGAACGTCGTCAACCAAGTAGTAAATAAGTTCAAATCAGTACCTTGATATCTATGCAAAAAACACAAAACAACACTACTACGTTTTTAAAAAACACTTTAGTACTTTTCTTTGTTGCGACCTACTTTTTTATAGGGGCCGCTATTGCTAGCGCTGCCACTCTACAACTAAATCCAAGCACTGGTTCATATAGTACTGGTCAAACTTTTACCTCATCATTACGTGTACTTCCAGCTGGTCAAAATATAAATGCAGTTGAAGCCACTCTTAAATTTGACCCATCAGTAGTATCAGTAGTTAGTATCTCAAAAGATGGATCAGCTTTTTCACTCTGGACAGTGGAGCCAACTTTTTCAAACACGGCTGGTACTATTACCTTTGGTGGAGGAAGCCCATCTCCATTTTCTGCTACTTCAAACCTGGTTAATATCACATTCCGTGCACTCAAGGCAGGTTCAGCAGCAGTCAGCTTTACCGAAGCTTCTGTCCTGGCTGCAGATGGACAAGGCACTAACGTTTATCAAAGTTCTGGTCCAGGTACCTTTACTATCGCGGCTGCTACCACCCCAACTCCTACTCCTACTCCAACTACACCAACCCCAACTCCTACCACTCCAACCCCAGAACCTGAAGATGATAATGAAGAAGCACTTATCTTCGGAGATCCACCACGCGCACCAGAAATTGGTTCACCAGCTTTCTTGGATCCAGAAGTTTGGTATTCAAATACCGAAGGACTCTTTAGTTGGACATTGCCATTTGACGTAAACGCTATGGCGATTGAAATTGCCACTTCATCAGACAATGTACCAAACTTGAATGAAGATGCGATTCTTGAACCACCAGTAGATGAATTCAGAATTACTAAGGACTTAGTTTCAGATGGTGTCCAGTACCTCAGTATTCGATTCAAGAACCAAGTTGATTGGGGTGTTACTTTGAATAGAAAGCTTCAAATCGACACTACACCACCGGAGAAGTTTGATATCGTTATTAGAACTGGTACAACACCGTCTGACTTCCCATTACTTAACTTTGAGGCGACTGACAAGACCTCAGGCATTGCGTTCTACGAATTAACTATTGCTGATAAAGAACCGTTTAGAGTAACTCCTGACGAAGCGCGACTAGGCTACTTACTCCGTGAACTTGAAGATGGTACTTATACAGTAAAGGTCGTTGCTCATGACATGGCCGGCAATAAGCGAGAAAGTACTAAGCCTGTCCTAATTACAGCTGGATGGGTGAAGCCGGCTGAGGTGGTTGAGGAGAAATCATTCTGGGATTTCTTTACACCAGCCAATCTATTTATCTTCTTCCTCCTTGTAGTGGTCATTCTACTAAGTATCTTCATCTGGTATGAACGAAAGCAACTAAAGATCAAAGAAGAGAAGTTGCGTCGCGAAACACGAGAAGTTCAAGACCAAATGGAGAAAATCTTCTCAGCACTCCGTGATGAAATTTACGACCAGATCAACATGATTACCAAGCGAAAGAGGTTGTCTAAGAGCGAGAAAGAAGCAGTTGAAGGACTCAATCAAGCGCTCGAAGTTTCAGAGACCTTGATTGAAAAGGAAATCAATGATGTAAAGGCAATATTGAAGTAAATTCACTCTTCAATCCACATAAATGACATTTATACCGCGTATCCCGAAAGAGGTACGCGGTATAATATAATAAACCTATTTCTGTCTTGGGAAGACAGAGGGGTTGTTATGTAATGTATTTAAAGGCTTTTTTCACTAAAACTACATTGTGGTCAGTAGCGGCTTTTTGTTTGCTTGTGGGTATTTTTGTGTACGCTACTATCGACCGTACTGTGTATGTTACAGAGCAACTTGTTGTGATTCCCGACAGTGTAGTATCTGATACTTGGATTGGGGTTGAGAACATACTGATTAGTGATATTTCTGAGGACTCTCTATATCAAGAATTTGCACCCTCAAACGCAGCGGTGCTGGACCTGAATCTCATGAATTCAAATCAACCAGAAGAAACTTCTGGTAATGATTCGAACACATCCGAAGACACTACTGGTGAAGCTCCTGTCGCGCCAGAGGAAACAGGGGGCGAAATTGAAGATCTTCCAACTGAAACTGAAGAAACCCCTACTGTACCAGTAGAGGAAATTGAAGAAGTGATTGATGAGCCAGTAGTTGAGGACGAGGTTGCTCCTGAACCAACTCCAGAACCTGAACCAACCCCTGAACCAACTCCAGAACCCGAGCCTGAACCTGAACCAACCCCAGAACCTGAAGTCTCAGTAAATTCGAATTCTCCATACTGGGGTCTGTTACCATTGTCTAATAATTCATATCGTCTGACACAAGAGACAGTCACTGAAGAAGTAGTTCAAGAGCCAGTAGTTGAGGACGAGGTTGACCCTGAACCAGCTCCAGAACCAGAACCAACTGTTGATGAGTTGCCGGTTGAAGAAACTACTGAAGAAGTAGTTGATGAACCAGTGGTCGAAGAGGAGGTTGTAACTGAAGCGGAAACACAGTCAGAGACTGATGGAACTGAGCTGATTGAAGAAGGTGAGGTCGACTCGTTAGAAGAAACAGAAGAAGTATTACTTGATGAAGAGGCAGGTGCTGACACTGAAGAAGTGACGAGCGAAGGATCAGATGAGGAGGGATATGTAAGTGAAGTTGAAGAAGGTGAGGAGGAAGAGGTATTTGAAGAGGAAGTGGTAACGACTATTTATGATGTTTGTGTGGGTAACGAGGAGTGTAAGCTCTACAGTACGACTTTCACAGGCTTCTCTGTACCTGAATTTGAAGAGGGAAAGTTCTTAGCTTCAGCTCAACTTAGACTGTCTCTTGCTGCCAAGACTAAGACTTCATACACAGAAGGTCCGCAGCGGTTTGTGGTTGAGTATTCATATGAAGCTACGGGAGAGTGGCGCACAGCAACCATTATTGATATTGAAGATGAAATTGCCAATAGTATAAATGGTGGGTATTTCCTAGTTTCCTTGGAAAAGCCGCTTAACCAAGCGCAGTTGGCAAATCTACAGGTTCGTATTTCATACCAAGGTGACATCAGTGACCTTGATCGAGCTTATATTGAAAGCCTTTGGTTGGAAGTAACTTCAGCTTCATTCTATGAAGAGACTGATCCAGAATATCTTTCTGGGGCAATTGACTATTCAAGAGATTTGCTTGCTCCGGAATTTCACGAACTCAATAACTCAGATATGGACCCGGCCATGAGTGAGTTGCCATCATTTACTCTTAGTTATTCTCCGCAACAAAACTTTATCAAGCGTGCTCTCACTGCGGTATTTAGCGAAAACGAATACGCAGTTGATTCAGTGCGTATCATTGATGCTTTAGGCGATGTCATAACTGTACCAGTTGATGTTGAGTATTATGATGATAAGACTTGGACAGTGCAGTTTTTAGAGCAGCCACAAAAGATGGTGCCAGGAAAGTACACTGTGGAGCTTGTCATTAATGAAAACGAAACTCTCTATACAGATAGCTTCGAGTTCTACTGGGGTGTCTTGGCAGTTAACACCACCAAGAGTATGTACTTCCCAGGTGAAGATGTGACTTTGAACCTAGCGGCTCTCACTGAAAAAGGAGATACAATTTGTGATGCGGTATTGTTACTTAAGGTAATTGACCCATCCTATACAATTTACGAAATTCCGGTTGAGCAATCTGGTGCTTGTGGAAAAAACAACGTAACTGATATCCCTGACTACTTAGCTTACTTTAATGATGCAGATGCTTTAGGTGAATATACTATCCAGCTTCAACATCTAAACCGTGAAGGGGAGGTGGTACATAGTATTCAAGATCATTTTGAGGTACGTGAATATATTCCGTATGACATCGAGCGAACTGCTCCAACTCGTATTTATCCACTGGCTCCATATGATGTAACGCTAAAGATCGAAGCCGATCGAGTATTTACTGGTGACATTGTTGAGCGTGTACCTCGTGGCTTTGTGTTTACAGAGACGGGTGGAGCTGAGGTGGTTACCATGCCTGATTACACTGAGCTTATTTGGCGCGGTGTGTCTCTTGAAGAAGGTGATTCTATAGAACTCTCATATCAGTTTGATGCCCCTGACATCAGTCCATACATGTACCTACTTGGCCCACTAAATATGGACGGCTTTACTGAGCTTCGTCAGTGGCAAATCGCGTCTGACGCCCTCACTGCTACAGGCGCCTTTTCTGGCACGAGGTCGGTGGCAAGTACGAATCTCAACCAAGCACCAAGTCCACTCCAGTGGAGTAGTTCAGATATTGATCCGTTTTACTTTGATCATTCAACTTCAACTAATTCTCATGAAGTGACAATTAGACAAGCCGGAGATTACTTTTTGGCAGTCACTGTGCCTCAAGTACGTACTGATGGAAATAGTAGTCGAACTAGAGTCGGAGTAGAGGTGCGTGTCAATGGTGTTCCAGTACCGCAAGGTTTGGGACGAAGTTCATACATTAGAAACTTTAGTGGTCACGCTGAATCTTCTGCTCATGCCAACATATTACTCACCGATATCCAAGTCAATGATATTGTTGAAGTGTATGTAGAAGGTCTAACTACTGTTGATGCGGGAGACATTGTAAATGTTTCTGGACAGGCTTCATTGTTCCTTGAGTATGTTGGAGTGGGGGCGGGTGTGTTTGCTGCCACAACTACACAAACCACTAACTCAACCAACCTTAACCAGTTAACTGAGTATCCATTTACTTGGACTGAAACTCGCCAGGATTCAGGTTTTGTGCACTCTGATTCAATTAATCCTGAGCAGATTGTTATTTCAAACCCAGGCTACTACCTTGTAAATGTTAACGTTCCAATCACTGGTGCTGATACTCAACAAAACATTTATGGTCGAGTGAGACTTGATGGTGCAATTGTGCCAGGTGGGCACTTCAAGCAGGGGTATATGGTGTCGTCAGGTACTGAAAGTGATGGAGAAAGTTCAATCCATTGGTCAGGTGTGGTGCACGCCACAACAACTAACCAAGTCCTTACAATTTCAGCTCAACGAGAAGCTCGTCAAAACGGCGTAACTGTCACCTCTGGCTTTGTAGGGTCAGTTTATATCCAAGAGCTCCCTTCAAGTGACATTATCGTGGCGCGAGGCACCGCGGTGGTTGGTGGTACTAACTGGAATCCAGCGGCAGCAGCCGCAGTTCAGTGGAATACACAGGATTTTATGGATACTGGTGTGTTTAGTCATTCAACTACTTCTAATAGCCATCAGATTACAGTTAATCAAGATGGCGATTATTTGGTGTCTCTAAACGATGCTTTAAACGGAGCAGTGGCACGATCAAACTCGAGGTTGGAGATTTTAGTAAATGGAACACCAGCTCCGGGAGCGCAGACTAAATCTCATTATATTAGAAACCAAAACGGTCATGCGGATTCTTCTGGAGCGCTTGTATACTTGGTACAAGGTTTGACTGCTGGAGATGTGGTTACTGTTACAACTCAACAAGAAGCGGCAGCCGGTACGGTAAACGACTCTACCGATGCAATTATCATGATGTGGAAGAAAGCGACACTGGATCTTCGTCCAGATGCACCAGTGACAACTGCACCATTTGATAATATTCGTTTTGCTTCATCTACTCCATACTTTGACTTTTCAGCTACTGATCCAGACGGCACTTCAGATATTGAATATGAATTTTCAATTGCTACCAGTACTGGTTTCACCGCTTCAACTACCTTTAGTTCCGTCACAGACAGTGAATTCTTTAATACTGCCTCATCTACTGACACTTCACCGTTTACTGAAGGAAATACTATTCGGCTGCAGCTGACTTCTGGTGATATTCTCGATGATCAAACAACTTACTATTGGCGCGTCCGAGCCAAGGATATAAATGGTTCAGGTGAGTTTAGTGATTGGTCTACAACCAAGAGTCTTACTGTCGATATGGCGGCACCGGCTGCAAGTTGGTTCCAATCCTACACTGGTCAATTTGAGGGCGATTCTTTAATTGGAGCATCTAGTAACAATGACCAAGTCCTAGTGGATGCTAGTGTAAGTTCAGAAGTTTTAATTGCCTATGGAGAGGGGACAAATACTTCACCTAAGTACCGTTTATGGAACGGAGTTTCGTGGGGTACTGAAGCTAGTGCTCAAGCTGTTTCAGGTACCATAAACTGGGTGCGTACAGCCGCTTCTGTCACTCGTGATGAGTATGCACTCATCACGCTTGATTCAGCCAGTGATTCGTTTGTACAAATTTACAGTGCCTCAACTTCATCGTGGGCAAATCAGGTGCTGATGTCGCCAGCGGTAACTGGTCCGCAGTATCGTGGTATAGCCGTTAGATATGAAAGTGTGTCGGGTGATTTGATGGCCGTGTCATGTACCAATAGTCCAAATCCAATTTATCGTATTTGGAACGGCACTTCATGGTCTGCGACAAGCACCATCGCTGTTAGTTCACTAAATAACTGTAACTTCCTTGAACTTGCTTCAGACCCGGCTTCAGATGAGATGATATTGGTGGTTCGTGATACTGGTACTCAGTATGAAGCGCTGGTTTGGAACGGCTCAGCTTGGGTTGAAAGTCGAGTAATAGGTTCATCAGCCAAAGTAGCTCGCGAAGGTATGGCGGTAGCCTATGAAGCTTCCGGAGATCAGGCGGTTGTTATTGTCAGTAATGGAACTGCAAACAGTTTTGCCTATACTACCTGGAACGGAGTTGAGTTTAGTACTAACGCTACCCAAGCTATCGGTAATGACTTTGAGTTTGGACGATTAGCAGCTGATACGGACTCAGATAATCTTGCCCTTTGTTACATCGATGAAGATAACGACATTGGAGCCATTCGTTGGAATGGTGGAGTGTGGTCAGCTACAACAGAGCTTGATACTGGCGGTAATATCGACACTGGTCGTCCTGTAGATTGTCGATTTGAAACAACGGCTGGTCGTAGTGAGTATTTAATGGCTACTTACAGTGATACACTCAATGTGCGTTACCGCGCCGGTACCTCTACTGTCTATTCAACTGAAGCAACAATTGGCACAATGCAGGACTCATTCTGGGTACAGACTGAACGTGCTGGCGATGGCACAATTTTGGCGGTAGCACTTGATGATGTGGCTGATAATTTAAATTCTTCATACTGGAATGGTACCAGTTGGTCATCTGAGGACACGCTTGAAACTAATCTGTCTTCAGTTATCGCTTCGCCGTACGAAATGTACGATATGTCTGCCAAGCGCTTCCAGTTTGCTGAAGGAGTAGTGCAAACTCCACCTATTAACTTTACCGATGTTCCAAACCAACCAACTTGGGGAGACATAAACTTTAGTACCACTGAACCATTTGGTACTGACGTGTTAGTGCGTGTTAAGTATTCAAATGTTGGTACTTGTGATGCCTATATTCCAGACCTGGCACTGCCTGGCAACAGTGCTGGTTTTGATGTTACTGATTCACCAATTGACTTAGTTAGTGTTTCAACAACCACCTATGATCAGATTTGTCTTGAGGCAACTCTCACCACCTTGGGTGACTCTTCAGCTTCGCTTGATGAGTGGACACTGGCATGGGTACGTCAACCAAAGCTAATTCAAAATCGCTACCGTTGGTATGTAAACGGTAGCTTCCTAACTCCGACAGATCCGTGGCCAGCCGGGGTTGATGATACGGCTGAGAATACAGCCATTAATTCTTCAATTGCTGTTAATAACAATGAAGAAATTCGTCTGCGTATGTCGCTTCAAGGTGACAACGTAGAATTACCGGCTTTCTCTGAGGCGTTTAAAATACAGTACGCTGAAGGATTTACTTGTAGCAATACCTTAACTTGGCACGATGTCGGTGACCCAGCTTCCACTACTGCCTTGTGGCGGGGATTTGAAAACTCAATTGTAGGAGACGACTGGTATAGTGCTAGCTGGGGCAGGCGAGTTAAGGTTATTGTCGATAGTGCGCTGGTGTCAGATAGTCAAACTAATTTCCCAATTTATCTCAATTTAGCTGATTTCCCAACGTCATTCTTCGATAATGTTCAGGCTGATGGAGATGATATACGTATTACTGAGGCTGATGGCGTGAGTGAGGTTCCGTTTGAATTGGTTACAATCGATACCTCAGCTGATACTGGAGAACTGCACTTTAAAGCTGACGTGTCTTCTACAACAGATACTGCCTTCTTTGTTTACTATGGTAATGGTAGTGCTTCCGGTTACTCCAACACTGCTACCTATGGTCGCAATAATGTGTGGACCAATGGGTTCTTGGCAATGTACCACCTTGATCAAAGTCCTTCAGCTGGAGCTCCACAGTTTGTTGATAGTACTGGCAATAATACTGGTACGGCAGTGAACCTTGAAGCAGGAGATAGACTTACCGGAGCAGTTGGTCGGGCTATCGATGTGGACGGGGTAGATGAATACATTGATACTAATATAAATCAGAACATTCTTCGTTCAACTTGGTCTGTTTGGATTAATCCAGACGGTGCGCAAGGAGCTTACGACGGTATCATGATGTCGCGAGGAACTCTTACTCACGGAATTAACATAAATAGTGGGGCCAATAGATTAGGCTACCACTGGCGAGATGCTGCAAATACTTATAGCTGGAATGGGGCACCAATTTATCCAACCAATGAGTGGTTCATGGCCACCTTGGTGGTTGAGCCGTCTTTGGCTACTATGTATGCACATACTGGTAGTGGGGTAACCAGTGCCACTAATGCTGTTACCCATGCTACGGCTACAGTTGACGCGCTTGATATTGGACGTGACCCATTTGGTTCAGGACGTTCATTTAACGGTATCATTGATGAAGTTTCACTCTCAAATGTCGCCCGTAGTGCTTCTTGGTTATCTACAACATTTAACAACAAATCAAATCCAACTGGCTTTTATAGTGTGTCCAGTGAGGAACTTATAAGTGACGGTCGATTATTACCATCTGTTGTCCTATCAGAATCTGATGTTTCTGAAACATACGAAGAAGAAAATCCAACTCGTGATAATCAAAACATGCTCCCGGTGGGGAACGATGCAGAGTGGGACTTTGTCCTTGAAAATAACGGTGCTACCCCGGCTACAAATTACTGCTTCCGTATGGTGTACGAGGATGGTGCGCTATTAAATACTTACAACACTTACCCGCGGCTTATTACTAATGCCCCGCCGCTGGTCCCAGTTTTGACTGCACCATTTGATAATGAACGATTGGCTTCTACTACACCATGGTTTGAGTTCTCTGCTGACGACGAACTTGAAGATGAAGTGGCGTATGAGATTCAAGTATCTACAGACTATGCTTTCGGAAGTACAGTGATTAACAACAATTCACTAGCTAGTTTTGCTTTGTTCACTAACTTAGTTCAACCTTCAGAGAAGGGGCAGTTTACTAGTGCTGATACTATTCAGTTTATTTCACCAACCACTTTATCTAGTGGTACTACCTACTGGTGGAGAGTAAGAGCCCAGGATCCAGATGGTTCAGGCTCTTACAGCGAATGGTCTACTCCAGAAAGCTTTACAGTAACTAGCGGGATAACAATTACCACTTGGTTCCAGACTACTGGCGAGCAGTTCGCAACTAACAACTTACTTGATGCAGTAGCAAATGCGAGTGATACCGGAATTGATTCCGGCTTCACTGCTGCGACGACCACCAGTACAGTAATTGACTACGATGATCGTGATACCGGCAATGCATGGGGAGATTTTAGTTTTACCAATAACGTATCATCGGGTGCAATAGAGTACTTTGTTGAATATCGTGTATCAGGAGAGACATTTGAACTGGTGCCTGACGTTGATTTGGCAGGTAATAGTGCTGGATTTAACTCTTCACCAGTGTCACTGGCTGGGCTTAATACCACTACTTATAACGAATTGCGATTAGTGGCTGTGCTTACTGGCAACGCTACATTACCAAGGCTACAGGACTGGACTGTGACCTGGAGTGAAACGATTGAGCCACCAACTCACGTCAATCCATTTGATAATGCCAAAGTGTCTACTACTACACCAGCACTCACATTCTTTACGTCAGATCCTGAAAATGAAGATCTGCAGTACGAGGTGCAGCTATCAAGTGCGTATGATTTTGGATCACCTTCAACATTTACTTCGGGTGTAAATGCAGGATTTACTAATACTGAAAATGGTGGTGACACATCTCCATTTAATACTGATGATCAAATTCAGTATCTGGTGCAAACTCCACTCACTAATGGCAATACTTATTGGTGGCGTACTCGTGCCCGGGATCCTCTTGGTGCAAATAGTTGGTCTGACTATTCAACTCCCGAGAGCTTTACAGTAGACACATCAATTACTACTTCAGTTTGGTACCAGACCATTGGGGAACAATTTGAGACTGATGAACTGGTTGATATTGAAACCACAGCTGGTGCGGCTCAAATTACTTCAATTATTACTGAGGTTATTTCAGTGTACGGTGAGGGAACGGGGCAGTCACCTCAGTATCGTTTATGGAATGGTACCAGTTGGAGTATTCCATATTCAGCGCAATCTGTCGGGGCGCAGATTCGCTGGCTTGAACTTAAGGCCTCACCAGCTAGACCTGAATATGCACTGGGAACACTCGGTACTGATTTGGATGTAAATTTCCAAATTTACAACTCCGAAACTGATACTTGGGGAGATATAGAGGAGTTGCAAACTGCCAGTGTAGCCACTAATAAGCGCACCTTTAACTTGGCGTATGAAAGTCAATCAGGTGATTTATTGGCAGTTGCTTGTGACGGGACTGAAGCTGTATATAGTATTTGGAATGGTACTAGTTGGTCGGCAACGAGCTCGCTGGCGTTAACTAACGCTAATAACTGTGAATTTGTGCAGATGGCATCAGATCCAACTTCTGATGAAATTATTGTCGTGTTTAGACATGCTGTAGCTAGTGCCAATGATTTTGAAGCTTTTGTCTGGAACGGAAGCTCGTTTGGAAACGCTGCTCAGTTTGGAGAGTTAGTTCAGTCAGCTCATGAGGGTATGGCGGTAGCGTATGAAGAGTCGGGCGGTCAGGCTATTGTGACAGTGTCCGATGGAGCCAATACCACACTTCTATACAATATTTGGAACGGTACCAGTTGGTCAGGAACAGCCACTCACGCTCTTGGCGACCACTTTGAATGGGCGACTATGAAGTCAGATATCGGTACAGACAGATTGGCTTTTTGTTACATCGATAACGATACTGACTTAGGAGTGCTTATATGGAGTGGTTCAGCTTGGAATACTGTCACTGAACTTGATATTGATGGTAACGATATTCGTGGCCGGGCCATTGATTGTGAGTGGCAAGTTGGTACCAACGATGGAGACTTGCTGGTTGCGTATTCAGACACAATCGGTACTCGTTACCAGACATACAATGGCACGACTTTTTCAGGGGAAGTTAACCTACCTCTAATAAATGACACCTTTGAAATCAATACAGTGCGGGCTGGCGATGGACTTATTCATTTAGCTGCTTACGATGACGCTCTTACTCCAGACCGCATAGATCACAGTCGCTGGAACGGTTCTGCTTGGTCAACGCGGGAGCGATTTTCAGACAACGCGTCACTTAATAACGTATTGCCATATGTGGGTGGAGTCAGTATGGCGCCACAGATTTATCCAAACTTTGTGAGTGGGTCTATTCGTTCTACTCCAATTGCTTTTGCTGATGGTACCGGTCCGCGTTGGGATGTTGTCACTTGGAGTGATACTACGCCTGGCGCTAGTGAGATTTTGTACCGTGTCTACTACGAGAGTGCACCTGGGGTATTTAGTCTAATTCCTGACATTGATTTGCCTGGAAATAGTACTGGTTTTGTCTCTTCACCACTGGATATCTCTGATGTTAATCGCACCACCTACAGTGTGCTTCAACTTGACGCTCAGTTTGCTTGTGTGACTGGTGATTGTCCAACTCTTCAAGATTGGTCAGTTGCTTGGTCTGAAGGAATCACCATGTCTGGTATTGCTCGGGAATTTGATGGCGTGTCCACTACTACTAGTGGTACGGTTGCAGTGGCTGTAAATGGTGTGCTTCAAACTGGAAAGACTGGCACCATCCAAGCTGACGGTACGTGGTCAATTGCAAATGTGACGGCCTTCCCGGGAGATACATTAGTAGCCTTTGTAAATGGAGCAGCTGACTCTGACGAAGCTGTCGGTATCGCTACTTACGATGGAGTTGGTAACGTGACTGGGGTTGAACTTACCAAACGCCACGTGACGATTGGTTACGGTAATGTGTCCACAACCACCATTGCCGGCTTTGCTGGATACGATAATGCTGATGATGAAGACATCTTCTTCACGGTTGGAGCTGGTAACGCTTTTACTCTTTGTGCTGAAGTGTCTTGTGCTGATGGACAGCTAAAGATTAAAACTGGAACCACCTTCATCCCTGGAGCTACTCTAACTACTCATGATTTCTTAAACTTAGGTTCATTCCAACCAGCTACAAACACCGTGCGTGTCAGTGGTAGTTGGAATAGTCAGGGAACTTTTATTCCAGATACTTCAACCGTAATCTTTTCAGCTACTTCAACTGCTGAAACTATTACGACTTCAAGTAGTACTCTTGGCTTCTATAACACCACCTTTGGTGAGGGAAGTGGAACTGCTATTTGGACAGTTGAAAAACCAATGACAACCACCAACAACCTGTCAGTCACTTTTGGTACTTTGGCTCGTGGTACGTCTACTATTGCAGTTGGTGGCAATCTACAAGTTGGTGCCACCGCTTACTTCACAGGCCTTGCCACCACCACTTTTAATGGCAGCGGTAGTCACACCTGGTCTGATGCTAAGTCAGCCACTACTAGTAGTAATATTGGATACGTAGTAATTGATGGCACCACCAAGACAATCACACTAGCTGGTAACGTAGGTGCGCAGTCAGTCACTATCGGAGCTGATGATACACTCAACGCGTCTGGTTCTGGCTTTAACATTAATGTTGTTAGCGCTTGGGTGAACAACAACGCTTTTGTTCCGCAAAGCGGCACTGTTACTTTTGTGGGTACCACAACTGGATCAATTGCTCGAGGTACTTCTGCCTTTAACAACTTGGCCTTCACTGGAGTTGGAGGTAATTGGTCATTCTCAACACCTACTTTGGCCCTTAATGGTAACCTAAGTATTGCTACTGGTACTGTTACGTTCCCGACTGGTACAACAACTATTGCGGGCTCATTTAGTAACACTGGCGGTACATTCCTCCACAATAACGGTGAGGTACGTATGACTAGTACTACCGGCGGACGCACCATTACTCAGAGCGGCACGCCGTTCCTTAACGCCTTCTACGACTTAGTATTTGCTGGAAGTGGAGCCTGGAGTTATAGCGAGACAGCAGCCACTACGACTCATAACTTCAGAATTCAGTCCGGAACTGTAACTCTACCGAGTGGCACTTTGACTGTGGGCGGTGACTACTCCGTGACAGGTAGCGGGGCATTTACTCATAATAGTGGCGAAGTAATTCTCTTGGTTCAAGAGCCAGATGTAGTACGAACAAACGGCTCTTCGTTTAATAACCTTCGAGTCATTGGTGGTACCGGTTCTTGGTATAACAACAACTGGTCCGGCCGTGTACCAGTCACGATTGATGCCAGCGATGTAGCTGAGGATGTTACAAATTTCCCAATCTACATTAACCTAGCAGATTTACCGACCTCATTCTTCACTAATTTACAAACTGATGGTGATGATATTCGTATTACAACCAGTGATGGCTTTACCGAAGTGCCGTTTGAATTGGTGACAATTGACACTGTCGCTGAGACAGGTGAGTTGCATTTCAGAGGAAATTTAAGCGCAACTACCGATACAACTTTCTATGTGTACTACGGTAATGCCGCAGCATCTGCTTACGCCGTTTCTGACACTTATGGTCGAAACAATGTGTGGTCAAATGGTTATCTATCTGTCTATCACTTGGATCAAAATCCAGCAGGAGGAGCACCGCAGTATATTGATAGTACAGGCCTGACTACAGGTACAACCTTCAACATGGAGGCTGGTGATCAGCTGGCAGCACAAGTTGGCCGAGGTGCCGACATAGATGGTACTAATGAGTACATTCATTCAAATATGAGCAGTACCATTTCTACTTCAACTTGGTCTCTTTGGATGCGTACTGACGGAAACCAAAATGCGTATGATGGACTAGTGTTCTCACGAGGCGGACAAACTACTGGTATTAATATCGATAATACCGCCAATCGAATCGGTTACCACTGGAACGATGCTGCAGCTACCTATAACTGGAATGGTGGACCAGTCTATCCACGCGACTCATGGTTTATGGCTTCTTTGGTGGTTCTTCCAAATCAGGCCACTGCGTATGTACATGCCACCAGTGGAATTACTTCAGGTACAAATGTCACTACACACGGTAATTCTCTAATCAATAACCTTAACTTTGGTCAGGATAGTGCTGGCGGTCGTTTCTATAACGGTATGTTTGATGAAATCCGACTTTCAAACGTCGCCCGTACTCAAGGTTGGTTAACCACCGCCTTTAACAACATGTCCAGTACTACTGATTTTTATGCAGTCAGCGCTGGTGAAGCACAGTTCACCCGTTCCTTCACTGATACGAATGCCACTGTACTCGGAAACCTTACTCTCGATACTGGCGGGGACAGTACATTTAATACTGGTACTTTATCTATTGGTGGATCGTTTACTAACAACGCTCAGTTTACAGCTAATGGCGGAACTGTTCGTTTCAATTCAACAGCAGGTGCTGAGACAATTGATGCTGGCGATTCTTCATTTGCTACCCTTACTTTCGATAGCGCAACGGGTGACTTTACAGTAACTGAAAATGCTACTGCAACCGTAGCTGTTAATCTCACCAACGTGGGGCAATTTACTCTAGCCAGTGGCCGTACTTTGGCATCACAAGGCACATTCACCAATGCGGCAAACGGGGCCAATACTACTTGGACTGGATCAACCCTCCGTCTATTCAGTGGTACTGATATCACCCTAAACAACAAAGCGCATGCTGGCGATGTTTACGCTACGCTTGAGGCGGCCAGCAGTACTTTGGCTCGCATGTGGAATTCAAGTGCTACTAGTTACGTTACTAGTGGAGCGACCGGTGCAATTTACTCACAAGATCATGCGGGAGTAGATGGAGATTTGAATATCTACGGTAACTACACACGCGCCACTGGAACTGAACACTGGAGTTACGCTACTGACTTTGATGGTGTGGCGTTAACTGGAGTTGAGCGACAAGTAGATGTACGCGTAGCTTCAAGTTCACAAATTACCATCCAGGCAGCCACACTGTCTGTGATTGGTGGAGCGAGTGCAAGTACCACGGTTGATGCCATTGCTAACGCTTTTGCGATTACTGCTACTAGCTCTACGGTTCATAGTTCTTACGCTACATTCGCTGGGGCTGGTGTAAGCGGACTTACTCTTACTGGTTCAACAACCATTGGTACATTTACCAATACTGACTTTACGGTAGTGCCTGGCCGCTCAGGTATTACAATTGACGCTGCAACCGTAGACGCAAATCCAGCTGACCAATTCTTCAATATTAATTTTGCAACTACTACAGCCGGGCTTGGCACAAACGTGACTCTTACTGGCGCACCTGCTTCTTACATCTGGTTCAGAAACGGAGTCGGTAATCTTTACGGAGAAGCATTTGATGCTGGCGATGGTAATCCTGGATCAATTCGCTTTGATGACTCTTCATACTTAATTACTGTCTCTGGTGTGGTTTACAGCGATGCTGGAACTGCAGTAATGGGAGCCCCAACCTGTGATGGTGTAACGCCAAATGTGAGAATCGTAGTGGATGGTGGTACTTACACCGACGCGGTGTCATGTAATGCCGGTACAGGCGCGTACACATTTAATAATGTTGCTTATATCGGAGACCCGTCAGTAGTTGTGTATCTAAATACTAATGGCGGCACTCGCGGTGCCGTGGTATCAAAAACCCCAACCACCAATATCACAAACTTTGATATTTACGCCAACAGAGTCATTGTTCGACACGAAGATACATTGCCACTTACTATTGCTGACATGGTTGATTACGATGGTAGTGATGATGCTGATATTCCATTTACAGCCTTGGTTGGAAGTCCAGATACACTTACCCTAAATGACAATACTGAATTGTTTGTATTTAACAGTAAGACATTCACTCCAACTGGTAACATCTCTCTACTTGGAAATGGTAATGCAAATAGTTACGAAGGAACCTTGCAAATTGGCGCCGGTGCTTCATTTGTAGCAAGTAGTACAGAGACTCATACATTAGCTGGACGGTTTGTGCTGGCTAGTACCACTTCATCATTCGTGGCAGCCTCTTCAACATTCGTATTTAATGCCACTACTACTGGTAAGAGTATTACTAGTACAAATCCAGTAACCTTTAATGAAGTACAGTTTACTGGTACTGGCGGCGGGTGGAATATTACGGCACCACTTATTATAGAGGGTGATATGCAGGTAAGTGCAGGAACTGTAACTGGCACCAGTGACATTACCCTGCAAAATGGTTCACTCTACGGAAACGGCGCGCTTTCACTTGGCTCTGGAACTACCACTATCGCGCGCACCAATACTTTCGGAGGTACTACTGCCTGGACTCTAAATAACCTGATTCTCGGAAATGGAACGGTGGTCGGTACTACTACACCAGCGACAACGGCCACTACTACTATCCTTGGTCGGTTAACTATTGCCAACGCTCACTTCTTGGATGCGGGAGCAACTGTGTGGGATTTGGCTGGTACTGGAACTGTATTCTCAGAGACCGGAACCTTCCTCGAAGATACTAGTACCATCAGATACAGTGGCGCTGGTGCGAATGTACTTTCAACTAACTACTACAATCTTCTAATATCAGCCGGTGCTGGTAGTGCTACTTACACTGGAGTTGGTACTGGTATCTTAGTTCTTAATGATTTAAGCGTTGGTGGGGGAACTAACTCAACCTTCACAGTAAATACTACTGACCAAGTGCTTGAAGTGCGCGGAGATGTAAATATAGGTGCCAACGGTACTCTTGAAGCAAGTAATAGTGCGCTCTTCACTATTCAAGGTGACCTAACAAACGACGGTGTCCTAAATGGAAATAACGGAACCATTCTCTTTAATGGCACCGGAACCTCAAATATTGCTGCCGGAAACGCTAATTTCAGTAATATTGATATTAACGGAACTGGTAACTACATCGTAACTGAGAACGCTACCAGTACTGGTAACTGGAGCTTGATTGCTCATAATAACTTCACTGTCAGCAGTGGCGCTACCTTGTCTGTTGGTGGTACCTTCCTTAATAATATTGCTGGCGCTAATACCACTTGGACGGGTTCAACACTCCATCTATTTGGAGTTGGAACATATGAAATTAATGACTCGGCTATGAGTGATACTTACGAAACATTGTCTGTGGCATCAAATACTCATGTTCGAATGTGGAATTCAAGCGCGGCTACCTACAATGTAAATGCCGCCGGTTCTCTATATTCACAAGACCATGCATCAGTCGATGGAGATGCCTATATCTATGGAAGTATTGTACGAACCTCAGGTGATGATTATTGGAGTTATGACCAAGACTTTGATGGTAATGATTTGACTGGTGGTAGTGAAAGACAGGCCCATGTCTACTTCGCTAGTGGAGCTAGTGCAACCTGGTCTGGTACCTCTTCACTTTCAGTAATTGGTACTTCTAGCGCTACGACCACTATTGAAAATCAAGGCAGTGGTACATACGGAATAACTTTTGGTACTGGTGCTACTACCGAGTGGAACCTCGCTCAAATTAGAGACATCAACGCTTCCGGTGTTGTATTTGCTGGAGCGCCAACTGTAATTGATTTCTCACGTACTGACCACTTGGTTGAAATTAATAGTGGTACAGCTATTACAGTTGGTGGTACCGCTATTAATGCTAACGAAGCTAAAAACTTCACCAATAACATATTTAATGTTGGAGGGGGAGCAACTTCTCCAAAGAACGTAACTGCTACTGGTACAGCCGTAAGTTCTTGGCGCTTCACTAATCACACTGGAAATATCGCCGGGGAAGGATTTGATGATGACCCGGCTGGTGATCCTGGATACGTGGTCTGGGATGACTCAGCAGCTTTGATTACAGTATCTGGAAATGTGTATAGTGATGAAGGAGTGACCGTGTCTCCAGAGTGTGATGGTGTAACTAACAACGTTCGTTTGGTGGTAGCAGGTCTAACTACTTACGACACAAGTTGTAACGCCACTACTGGTGCGTACAGTATTCCAAGTGTTGCCTTTAGTCCGCTTGATACACTTACTCTTTACCTAAATGGAGAAACTCCTAAAGCAGCTAATGTAAGTATTTCACCAATTTCTTCTATCTCAACCATGCACCTTTACCATAATCGGGTAATTGTGCGTCACGAAAATACTGATCCAATTACTATCGCCAAGATGGCGGTGTGGGATAGTAGTGATGATGCTGATATTCCATTTACAGCCGTGGATGCTGGTACCGATACGTTGACATTGCCAGCCAATACCAAACTACTCGTCTGGACCGGAAAGACATTTGAACCAAATGGTAACGTCACTCTAAGTGGTGGTGGAGCAGGTGATCCATGGGACGGCACACTTGAGGCGCAGACCAATGCCCGCTTCCGAGCCAAGGGAACTGAGTCACATAGTGTGGGCGGTAGTGTCATATTTGGTACCGGAGCAGAGTTTGTATCGGGAAGTTCAACGCTAACCTTGACTACAAGCGGTAGTGGACGAACCTTTGATGTGAATGCCAACGCTCTTCACAATCTAACGGTTTCTGGTTCTGGTAGTTACGCCATGACTGACGCCACCTTAACGGCTCTAGGTACTTATGCCCAGTCAGCTGGAGCGGTGACATTCCCAACTGGTACCACTACTATTGGAGCCACCTTCAATGCCACTGGTGGTTCATTCACCAATAACGGCAGTCCATTTGTCTTTACTGGCACAGGAGCTCAAACAGTACGATTCAATAACTCGACAGTTGCGTCACTGGCTTTCACTGGCGCTGGTACCTTTACAATGTCTGATACAAATGCTACTTCAACTGGTTCTGTGACTATTACAGCTGGTTCTGTGACTCTCCCAAGTGGCAACTTCGCGGTTGGTGGAAACTTTGAGAAGCGAGCTGGTACAGTTACTCACAATACTTCAGAGATTATCATGACCTCTGCTACTACAGCCCTGCTCACAGCCAGTTCATCAGACCTCTACGCTGTTAGATTCACTGGTGCTGGAGCGTTTACTGTCACTGATGAAAACATTACTTTCCTTGATTCATTTACTGTGGCTAATGGTTCAGTCCAAATGGCTTCAGGCACAACCGCTATTGGCGGGTCACTCACTGCAACTGGCGGTACATTTACTCGCGCTACCGGTACCGTCCTACTCAATGCTTCTGGTGCTGGACGAACTGTTAACCCAGGAGTAAACACCTTCCACAATCTTCAGATTGGTGCACCAGCCGGAGGTTATACACTCTACAGCGCTACTACAACTAATAACTTCACTATAGCGAGTGCCAACATCCTGACTGTAGATCCGACGGCAACGGTTTATGTAGGCGGCGTATTTACAAACTCAGTTGGTGGAGCAGGAACTACTTGGACCGGCTCAACCCTCATACTCGATAGTCAGACTGCTTATAGCATTAATGGCCGAACTAATAGTGGAGATGTTTATGGAGCACTTGTTATTGGTGCTGATACTGACATCCGTGCTTGGTATAGTAGTGCGGCATCAATCTCAGTAGATGCAAGTAGTTCACTCTACTCACAAGATAACGCCAACGTGAATGGTGCGCTCTATATCTATGGAGATTTGGTGCTTGCCACATCAACTGAATACTGGAATTACGCAAATGATTTTGATGGAACTGCTCTTGGTGGTAGTCCACGCGCTGTCACTGTCTCACTGGCTTCAAACGCAACAACAACGCTTCAGTCAGGTACTCTGCAGATAATTGGAGCTGATGGTTTTGAAACACTTATTCAAAATCAGGGTTCAGGCACTTATGACATGAGTGTCACTGGAGGTACCTTAAACGCTCAGTACTACGAGTTTAACGACCTAAATATTGAAGGACTAAAACTACAAAACACTCCAACTATTACAGAACTATCAAATGGGCTCTTTGATTTGGCTGTAGATACTGGTTCACTCATTACTCTGTCTTCAACTACGCTAAACGCTAACCCATCAAAGACTTTTGATAACGTTGGCTTTACTGCCACCACCGGTATTTCAGGTTTCAACATCAATTTGGTTGGAGAGACTACAAACGCTTGGCGTATCACCAATAACTACGGAAATATCGGCGGAGAAGGTTTTGACATCGACGGCATTGATGCCTGTGGTTCAATTCGCTTTGATAACAGTGCTTGTCTCTTGACTGAACAGACTCAAGTAAGATGGCGAGCTGATGATGGTGGGGAAGGAGCGCCTGATTCTGAGTGGTTTGATCAAAGCTTTGATTTCCGAACTAGTGTAAGAGTGCTAAATAATGACAATCAAGCTTATGCTAGTACAGCAGTAAAAGTGATTGTTCCATACGACAGCGCTATGCAGTCTGACTTTGAAGACCTACGTTTCACTAGTGATGACGGACAAACAGAAGTACCGTTCTGGCTCGAGCGCTTTACTGCCAGTAGTGAAGCGCAGGTGTGGGTACGTATTCCAACTTTGCCAGCAAGTAGCCAGGCTGTTGTGTATATGTATTACGGAAGTACTACCGCAGCCATCGCAAGTAATGGCCCTGCTACCTTTGATGTGTTTGACGACTATGAAGATAACAATATAACAGAGTACTCTGGTGATACTGGACTCTTTACAACCGTTACTACACCAGTCTATGGTGGTACTTACGCACTACGACCATCAAACACGAGTGGTCGAACCACAAATGGTATCTTCCGGTTTGATGACTCAGTAGCGCAAGGACAAATTATTCGCTATATGCAATATATAAATACAACGGCCGGTAGTGGGGATGAGCCGTGTACACTCTTTGGTGTACAGTCACCAGGTACTACCAACCAGAACTACGCAGTTTGTCTCGAACAGTTTGGTACTGATCGTATCTCGCTTGCGGAGAATGTAACAGATAATGATACTTCAGGAACCGTTCTGGCGTCTTCAACCGTCTCTTATTCAACAGGTTGGTACGAAGTTGAAATTGATTGGCGAACTAATAACTCAATGCTAGTTTCTCTCTATAACTCAGCCGGAACCTTGGTCGCGAGTACTACTGCTACTGACGCTTCATACACCTCAGGAGGATATGGTTATACCTTCTGGTTCCAAAATGGTGCTTGGGATAGCTTTACCGCACGACCGCGTGTTGCAACAGCGCCTGATGTTTTCCTTGGTGCTAAGCAATCAAGTGGAGGAGCGAATTGGATTTCACTTCAGAATAGTGCTGGCAGCGCTGTTCCAGACGATGTGGTACGTCTACGTGTGGCAATCGAAAACGGAGGATTGGATGTAACTGGACAGCAGTATCGCCTTGAGTACGCTGCCAAGGCCGCTGCTCCAACTTGTGAGTCTGTCAGTAGTGGTTCATATGCAACTGTTCCAAACCAAGCTTCATGTGGTAGTTCACCGGTCTGTATGCAAACCTCAAGCTTCGTCAGTAACGGAGCCGTGACCACTGACTTACTCCGTAATACTGATGGTACCTTCAGCGCTGGAGAGATTGTAACTAGCCCATCAAGTGAAACATCTGGACTTAGTGTTGATCAAGATTTTTACACTGAACTTGAGTATGTCTTAACCCCAACAGTAAATGCCACAGATGCTTATTGCTTCCGTGTTACTAACGCTGGAACGCCGCTCGACTTCTACGCCAAGATTGCTGAGTTGGGACTCCGGTTTGATCCAACTTTTGGCTCCGTTAGTCTTAATGGTGGACTACCAATTAGCCTTATTCCGGGCACGACCACAGCTGTAACTGTCTTTGGTACCGTAACTGACTTCAATGGATTTACCGACATCACAAACGCAACAGCTACCATCTACCGAAGTGGAGCTGGTGCGGCCTGTACGCCAGACAACAACAACTGTTACATTGCTTCAACTGAAAATAGTATGTGTACCTTTACTGACTGTGCTGGTAACAGTTGTGATTTGTCATGTACTGTTGACGTTTTCTTCCACGCTGATCCAACTGATGCAGATACATATGAAGGGGAAGAGTGGCTTGCCTTTGCTGAAGTTGAAGACTTTAGTACTGGTTACGACTTTGCCTCAGCTCCGGGAGTGGAATTAAACACACTTCGAGCGCTAGCTGTAGATTCACTCATTAATTACGGATCACTCGCAGCAGACTCAGACACAGGATCGTTTAACCCTACAACTACTGTAACCAACCTAGGTAACGTACCAATCAACATTGATATTGAAGGTAACGATCTTACAGATGGTGCGTCATCACAGATTTCAGCAGACAACCAAAAGGTCGCCACCTCAACCTTCACTTACAGTGCTTGTGTGAGTTGCCAACAACTATCTACTTCAACTCCTGTGACGCTTGGAATTAATCTCAGTAAGCCTAGTGTTATCACTCCACCGGTTGAGACAGAAGTGTATTGGGGAATCGCAGTGCCGTTCACTGCCAGCAACGCAGCACATACCGGTACTAACATCTTTACTCCTATCGGTGTTAATTAGGGTGGTATGATACTAATTATGAACAAGGTACAAAAACTCCTCGCGCTCCTACTGGTAATTACGCTGCAGTTAGCATCAATACCAACATCGCTACTGGCTCAGTCAAACGCAACGCCGCCAGAAATTAGTAATGTGGAAGTCACTGGTGTCACTGATAGTTCTATGACTATTACTTGGGAGACAGACGAGGACGCTGACTCTTCAGTGAACTACGGCCTACAACCAGACCTTGGTATTGTGCGTATACCGGTACCTGATAGAACTTCACACTCTATTACTCTTGATAATCTTGAGCCTGGACGCACCTATTACTTCAGAGTTATTTCGGCTGACGAAAACGGCAACCAGGGCATTTCGGCTGACTATAAAGTTGAGATGAGTGGCACTCCGCAGACCGGAGATGGTCCTGGTCAAGGAGAGTCATCAACTGAATCAACTGTCACTAACCCTACACCCGTTCAAGAAATCATTGAACAAATTAATGAAATAACTAACCCGCAGCAATTGCAGGAAATTCTTCAAGAAACTGTTGAAGCAATTCAAGGTATTACCGACGATCTTACTATCATTGGTCCACCAACGGTTATTCCAGAGACTACCACCGCTCTTATTAGTTGGACTACAGATCGTGAAGCGAGTTCAGAAGTGCAGTTTTCTCCATCAGCTAGTTTCAATGGTGGGACCTATGCCTTTTCTCAAAAATCTACTGGTGATGTAACTACTGATCATGAGATTCGAATTATTGGACTTGAACCATTTACTGA
>CAZBJN010000009.1:0-23768 GCA_964492305.1 uncultured Candidatus Saccharibacteria bacterium
ACTTCCCTAGCTTTACCAATGAGTTATACTCTGTTTTTGTGACTTCAAAGGCAGAAAGACGGTTCCCTGCCCGGAGCAGTATCATATCGGCAAAGCGGGCGTCCGACCGAATAGCAGAGAGCGGCACCAGCTTCTTAAACTTAGCTACAAATCGCACCCGTGGCCCGAGCCAACGAGGGTTTTCTTTAGATGACTTAGGGTCGTAGTATTTACTCTTCTTATCAAACTGGGTAAGGTCCACTTCAGCCGGAGACACTATCTCCATCTCCCCCACTACTCCCACCTCTTTACAACTAGAATGATAAAATAGCGCCTTGTCTCCTGGCTTCATAATGTCCCGAAAAGAATTTCGCACCTGATAGTTCCTGACACCATCCCAGACCTGTTCCCCTACCCTCGCCAGGTCGTCAATCCCAAATTCTTGCGGCTCACTCTTTAATAACCAATACTTCATAAATTGGCTCTAGTATACCAAAAAATACGGTATAATTTAGCTAGAGGTTATTACATACTAGTTAATCTATATCTATGATGTTAAACGATTCACAACGAATGATGTTACAGACGAAGGGCGTAGTTATTGGTAGAATCCTTATCGGTCTTCTCTTCCTAAGTTCAGGCTTGGGTATGCTTTTAATGCAAACTCCAGCTGGTGTAGCCGGCTACTTCGAGTCACTTAGTTTGCCAATGCCGGTTGTTTTGGCTTGGCTAGTGATTATTCTTAAGGTTGTAGCCGGTGGTCTAATGGTGCTTGGTAAGCACGTTGGTAATGCAGCCTGCGCACTTATCGTATTCACTTTCCTTACAATCTTGATTGCTCACCGTGATGTAAACGATGTTAACCTATTTAAGAACCTGGCTATCATCGGCGGTCTTCTCTACGTTATGGCCTTTGGGGCTGGACGTTGGAGTACAAACTAACTCCTACCTAAATGCTTGAAAACACTCCGCCAAGGCGGGGTGTTTTCTTTACCCAATACCCCATTTGAATGGGGGTATTGGAAAAACCTTTCAGTTAACCGAAAGGTTTTTCAGTTCGGGAGTGAACTATTCCATTTAAATGGAATAGTGGTAACTTAACACAAAACCTTCCAATCGATTAAAAGGTTTTACTAGAAATGTACAAAGTCCTCCTCATTTTTACTATTAAAAACAGCGCCATCAATAGGCGCTGTTTTTAATAATTAACACTTCGTTAATCAACTCCCCTACCCTCCTTCTCCTGACACAACATCACTTGCTGGCGCCTCAACAATAACTTCTGGTTCAGGTTCAGTAACTGTCTCTTCCACAACCTCTGGTTCTGGTTCGACCGGAACAGGTTCATTTTCTTGACCATCATCAGTCACTACTATTGTCTCTTCTGTGCCCTCATCGATTACTGTTTCTTCGGGCACCACTGGAGCTTCTAAAGAAGCGTCCTCCACATTACTCACCTCCTCTACTGGTGGTGGTGTATTCGTATCAGCTGCTTCTTCTATATCTAGTTCCCTTTCAACTGATTCCAAACGAGCTTTTAATGCTTCATTTTCAGCCTCGAGTTCAACCAGTCTCTCCTCATGTCCAAGCACCTTTGCCCATACTTCTTTTATAGCTTCCACCACCACCGCTACCAAGTTCTTGCTATTTAGTGACCAGTATTCACCTCCCTTCTGGACTACTTCTGGCACTAGAGGGTCTACCTCTTGAGCCAAGAATCCAATTTCAAATTGATCGCCAAATCGTTCTTTGTCTATCCATTCATAACGAACACCACGGAGAGCAAGCACCGTATCAAGAGCGTTTTCAATAGTTGTGACGTTCTCCTTGAGACGAGCATCTGATGGATCGCGGATAATGTTGCCGCTGGCGTCGGTAGTGAGGTTGGTTGAACCACCTAATAGGGTGGTTGATTGGATGGTGCCGACGACAGTTAGTTTTTCGGCTGGAGTAGTGGTACCGATACCAATGTTGCCACTTGAAAGTGTGGTGCCAGTACCATCGATACCAGTACCAAAGATGATATTACCGATATTAAGCTGATTAGAACCAGCTGCAGAAGCAATGTCTACGTCATATCCAATCACAATGTTGTTGGCACCAAAAGTGAGATTATCTGCTGCCTGATAACCAATGAGGACGTTATTGTCCGCACCAGTTCTCGCAAAGTACCCTGCTCCTCCACCAATTACGGTGTTATTTGAAGCACTATATGAAGCACCACCGAAGTAGGCGTTGGCTCCAATAATGACAGAACTAGTAGCATTAGCAGCATTTAAGCCGGCTTGGTGTCCAATAAAATCATTCCAAGAACCGCTTGCATTGAATCCCGCCTGGTAGCCAGTGAAGTTACTGTAGATGGCATCAGCACTATATCCAGCCTGGTACCCAACGAAGTTACTGTACGACGCATTGGTAGCAGTGATACCAGCCTGGTAGCCCATAAAGTTGTTGTAATCGCCATCAGCATTTTGCCCCACAGCCGAACCGATGAAGTTGTTGTAGTCACCGTCAGCTGAGTTTCCAGCGAAGCTACCCAACATCATATTATTAGTACCAAATGACACAATGGTGTTAGTACCAAGATACACATTGGAACTCGTTGCGTACAAAGCTGGGGTTGTACCAAACCGAAGGGTCCCATTATTTAAGATATCAAGACTACCAGAAGCACCAACCCTGATTCTTTCAATACCATTAGTTGCAAAGCCTATGGCATTAGCCGCTTGGTTAAACATTCCGGTGTTCGGATCGGCATTGAAACTAAAGGACGGAAGCGCAGCGGTACCAGTAGCCCCTAGAAAGAGACCGGTTGCAGAAATATCACCAACTACAGTCAGCTTAGAGCTTGGAGTAGTAGTACCAATTCCAACATCACCCATGATATTCATGTAGCCTTGGAATATATTGTTGGTAGCTAGAACGTTTGATTGTGTTTTACCTGAAGTCATAACCAGATCAGATCCAAAACTTACAGCGACAAACGAACCGTTACCATAAGCGACACTGGTCCAGCTATCATTGTCTCCAGCCGCAGAACGAGTTGTCCAGTTAATACCGTCTGGTGAGGTTATGACACGGTCGCCAGTCACGGACACTGCCACAAAGAGACCGCTGCCGTAAGTAACACTACTCCAACTATCATCATTGCCCGCTGCAGAACGAATAGTCCAAGTGATACCGTCTGATGAAGTCATAACACGATCGTTCACGTTGGACACTGCTACAAATAGACCGCTGCCGTAAGTGACGCTCTTCCAGGCGTCATCATCACCAGCTGCGGAGTGGGTGGTCCAATTGATACCGTCTGGTGAGGTCATGACTAGATCATTTACACCCTCTCCAACTGCTACAAAGAGACCGTTACCATAAGTGATACCGAACCAGGCATCATCATTGCCAGCTGCGGAGCGAGCGGTCCAATTGATACCGTCCGATGAAGTCATAACACGGTCATTACTACTAGAGACTGCCACAAAGAGTCCATTACCATAAGTGACACTGTTCCAACTATCGTTGTCTCCAGCTGCAGAACGAACAGTCCAGTTAATACCATCAGATGAGGTCATGACACGATCATTTAAACCTCCTCCGACCGCCACAAAGAGTCCATTACCATAAGTGACACTATTCCAGCTGTCATCATTGCCGGCTGCAGAACGAACAGTCCAGTTAATACCATCAGATGAGGTCATGACACGATCATTCACGTTGGACACTGCTACAAATAGCCCATTACCATAAGTGACGCTATTCCAGTTATCATCATCGCCAGCTGCGGAGCGAGCGGTCCAGTTTAATCCAGCTGAAATCAGCTGTCCTGGTAATTCAAGATTGCCATTAGCTTGCAGTGCCAAAGTAGCAACACCAGTAGACGACGCCACACGGAATACATCATCAACACTACCAGACACACCTTGAACAATGAGCTTGCTACCTGGAGTGGTGGTACCAATACCAACATTGCCACTAGAATCAACATTAATACGGCGGTTCCCTGCTCCGTCAGCAATGATGATGTTGTTGGATAGTGTTGAGGAAAGTCCAGTGACGTTAGCGCCGAGGATGGTGTTGTTAATGCCAGTGGTAATTCCTAAACCGGTACTGTATCCAATAAAGGTGTTGGCGCCAGTTGAAGTGGCGCTATCTAGATTCTGACCAGCACGATACCCAATCGCGACGTTATATGAACCAGTAATGTTACTGAGTAGAGATTCGCGTCCAATACCTAGATTATAAGTACCAACAGTGTTGGAATTAAGGGACAAGTATCCCATTGCGATATTGTTTGATCCGGTAGTATTATCTTCAAGTGATCGATATCCAACTGCAGTATTTATAGCACCAGTGGTGTTTGAGAAGAGAGCTTGGTAGCCAGTAGCTACGTTTCCAGTACCAGTGGTGTTTGAGAAGAGAGCTTGGTAGCCAGTAGCTACGTTTCCAGCAGCAGAGGTGTTTGAGTATAGAGTCTGATAACCAATACCAGTGTTACTATCAGCCGCATTAGTACTAGCGGTACTAGAAGAATAACCAGCTTGGTAACCAATAAAAGTGTTGTTGATTGCTCCACTAACTAAATTCTTTCCAGCTTGATAGCCGAGCTTGGTACCAAAACCAGTGTTATCAAATTCAATTAAGTCATAGACTTGTAGGAGGTTGTTGGGGGTGGTGGTTCCAATACCAAAATAGCCATTAGTCGTAATACGCGCTGCCTCCACAGCTCCGTTATTACCTACCAAGAAGCGAATGAAGTCGGTGCTACCAACACCAGAAGTTGATTTAAGAGTTAGACTTGAAGCAACTGTAGAACCCCCAACTACTTGTGGCACCGCAAGTTGAGTACTGAATGTTGGTGATGTATTAAACACCAATTGCCCCGTACCTGTTTCATTAGTTACAGCGGTAATCAAGTTAGCTGAGTTTGGAGTCGCAAGAAAATCAGCCACTCCAGCTCCCAGTCCATCAACACCAGTTGAAATTGGTAGTCCAGTAGCATTAGTAAGTGTTACAGCAGACGGAGTACCTAGATTAGGGGTGACAAAATTTGGCGAATTTGCAAAGACCACTGTACCAGTACCGTTTTCATCACTTAGCAAAGCTGCCAACTCCGCTGAGGAGGTAAAAGAAGCCCCACCAGAAATACCAAGAGTACTGGTAGCGACCCACTCCGTACCTGCACCAGTAGTCTGAAGGACCATACCAGCAGTACCAGCGGAGTTAGTAGAATCACGGAAAGCACCAGTGACGTAGAGGTCACCTGCTACGGTGAGTTTTGAAGTTGGGGTAGTGGTGCCAATACCAATATTGCCACTATTATTAATAGTCATACGCTCGACACGAGAACCTGCCCCAACCTCAGTCGTAAAAAATCTAAGTGATGAAGGAACAGACCCTGTAGCAACAACTCCGTCAACACGTGCTTCGATAGTTGCATTAGTTAAAAATGAACTCCCATCATAGCCATGAAAAACAACAGCTCCTAGTCGATCATCAGAACCTACAACCAACGGAGCATCAGGAGTTCCACGTGCATGCATCAACCTTATAAAACCACCTCCTGCTGAAGTGTTTTGAAAATCACGCACAGCAAGAACTTTACCAACACCCACCAAGTCGATGGTATATTCTGGCGTCGTCGTCCCAATTCCAATATTCCCGCTCGCATCAACGTTAATCCGCTGGTTCCCTGCTCCGTCAGCAATGATGATGTTGTTGGATAGTGTTGAGGAAAGTCCAGTGACGTTAGCGCCGAGGATGGTGTTGTTAATTCCCGTCACAATTCCCCGCCCAGTGTTGTATCCAAGGAAAGTGTTGGCGCCAGTACTGGTGGCAGTGTTCATGTCGTAGCCAGCTTGGTATCCGAGAGCGGTGTTGTATGAGCCAGTTACGTTAAGGCGTAAGGCAGATGCACCGTCAGCGGTATTGTATGAGCCAGTAGTGTTAGACAACAACGTCGATCTACCTGATGCCGTATTGTATGTACCAGTAATATTAGAGTTTAAAGCTGACACACCTAAAGCGGAATTATAATTCCCTGAAGTATTTGAAAAGAGAGAAGTTCGACCCACTGCGGTATTATCGGAACCAGTTGTATTGGCAAACATAGCGTCTTTTCCATTAGCTGTGTTTGAACGCCCTGTAGTATTAGAAGATAAAGCGTTGTTTCCAAATCCAGAGTTATTCATCCCCTCTTCTCCTATACCAGTTACTGTATTTGAAACTCCAGCCCCTACCCCAACAAAAGTAATGGTGTCTGACTGTGCATTGGTACGGATGGAGCCAAGTAGTGTAGTGGTGCCAGTGATGTATGAGTCACCTATAACGCTAAGTTTTGCATTTGGGGTGGTGGTACCAATACCAAGGTTCCCGGCGGCAGATAAAACCATTCTAGAGCCTATTCCAGAACGATAAAAACCTAGTGAACCATCTCCATTTCTTGAGTTCTCAATATTCCACTGGAAACCACCACTTCTTTGATCGAGTAAACCAATTACCGGAAAACCAGTTCCAGCACTAGGCCCTGAAGCAATATAAAGAGCGGTGACAGCATTATTAGTATTATTATAAAAAGCACCACTACCATTAACACTTAACGTAGGCAGGCCGAGAGCCACTGGAAACGTACTCGTCCCCACCCCCACCCTCCCATTATCATCAACAAACACCCCTTCATCATCACCATCACCTGAAAGCCAATGTCCGTTGAGGGTGAGGTTCGCCGCCATCACACTAGTACTGGCAGCAGAGATTGAGAGATCGGCAAGGGCATCTTCAGCCAATACTAGACGACTGTCTAGAGCAGACAAATCATCCTCAAGGTTTTCACTTGCATCATTGATTGAGTCACTGAGGTCGTCAGTAGTGCGTTCAATTTGACGGTCGAAAAAACTTTGGTCAGTATTAATTACCGTAGCAGACCTTATGCTCCCTTCTCCAGAAGCGCGTTCAAACAACCAATAGACATGGGATAATAAACCTGTAAATCTGGCATTAATGTCAGTGTCACTAGTATAGGTATAATAATTTGCTGAAGTTGGAGTGACGCCAGTGGTAGTAGCACTGTCAGCAATTACTAACGGAGCCTCTTGTGCTTCAGTAGTTATGATGACATCTTCAGGCACAGTATTTGGAGTATGAATATATAGTTCTGCTTCAGACAATTGCTCTACTGGGCGAGCGTCAGAAAATAAACTGAGTGACACAAAAACGACTGCAGCAGCCACCACCAAAATTAGTACTTTGAGCCGATGTCGGCGAAGTGAGTACATATTATGTTAATTATATACGTACGAGGGTTTCTTTGGTCAGGCTTATTAACATAAAACTGGCTTTTTTGGCCATTTTTATGTTAATAATGGCCAAATAATAATCTTGGTTGATTTGGAATAAAAAAAGCACCCTTACGGGTGCTTTTTTATGGAGATTTAGATATTCATAGCCAGTGACTGGTTCCAACAAGGAGCCGAGGCACTCCATGGCTGTGTACCCTGTGTCTCATAGAGATGTCGGGCATACGCCATGTTGTCATAAATATCTTCAAGATCGAGTCGCATAGCAGCGGCTGCTTTTTCGTGGTAGCGCTTGTTAATTTGCATAACACCGGTATCTGCCGGGTCTACCACTCCTTTGAGCACACTACCGTCTGCGAGTGTATGACGGAACGTGGATTCACAACGTGCCACCTGAACCATCACAGGGATATCCTCGAAGTAAGATCGAACGATTTGTTCGGTATCATTTATTGATACGGCAACAGTATTCTCTACTACGGCCCCAGTACTTACAATTTGTCCATATGAAGTTTCAGAAGGTACAGTCGTTCCAATCGACGTCATCGCCACAATCGCAAGTATTACGGTCGATAAAATAAGCCTATTGTCTTAACTAACAAATATCAGCGGCAAAGCTGACAACCGAAAGATGATAGCACGGAATTCGGATTTAATAGACTATAGCATCTTTTTGACTTACTGTCAATGTTAATGACCATTAATTTAACCATTATAGCTATATTTAAAGCCATATTATGAATAATCTGAGATATTTGACATCATGCATTTATAGTTGTATTCTGATTTGCAGTCCATCCAAACCCTACCCTACTTCACATGATTGTCATGTTAAGAGGGACTGTGGTTAGGCAGGCAAAAAGGAGTTCTTTATGCAAAATTCCTTCGGTAGCGTGTTGAAAGCTTGGCTGCGGCACGACATCCCAGCCGATCTTTGGTACACCTGCAGCAACAACGGTGTCACGCAGGTAGCTCAGGCGCGCTTCGTGGAAGTCAAAATCAACGAAACGAGGCGCATTCTGAAGCCTGGCCACAGTCTCAAACACTTCAAGGTCTGGCTGCCCGGCAACGCAAGTGGTAATGTACTGCACTTCAGCGACAGACCGGAACTGCAGAGCCTGAATTCAGGCTATCGGAAGGTCAGCGGGATTGTCGGCAATATGGCCGAGTTTCAGATCTTCTGCAACCGCTTCGTGGTCATTCCAAGCTTGGCACTCTATGTGCCTACCCAGGAGGAACTGTGCCAAGGCGGGTATGAGATGAAACTCGGCAGACTCGACCACCCCGAGCACTTTCAGCAGATTCTTGAGCTGGCGCGACGCATCGTCGACACTTCAGACCAGCAAAATTGACCAACTGGTCACTCAACAAAAAGCCCTACATGCTTGCATGTAGGGCTTTTTTAAAAAACTCGTCGCGCCTATGGGTGCAACGAGTTTTAAAGTAAAGTTACTTCCCTTCCTTTTGCTTCAAATACTCCATCGCTCCATACAGACCAGCCTCATCCCCTAGTGAACCAATTGTGATATATGGACACTCCACAAAGCCATCCAGTACCTCTACCGTGTACTTTCGGACCGCCTCAATCGGTATTTTTGGATCACCTAGAATCATCGAGCCACCAAGGACAATCACCTCTGGAGACCAGTATAGAGTGGTGTTGCGGAGACCTTGAGCCAAGTATTCAGCTAGTTCATCCCAGATAGTATCCTCTTGCGGGATTTCCCTTGGCTTCATCCCTACTCTAGCTTCTAGTCCAGTCCCAGAGACAAGATTCTCCAGAGTCGGAGTAATGTCATCTCCAAGAATAGTCCGGTCGATATCAAGCACTTGGTGCCCAGGTTCAAATCCAGAAGTGGCATCATCGATGCGGCCACGTTCGATCTTTACCCCGCCCACTCCAGTACTGACCGTATGGTAAGCGATAATATCCATCCCCTTCCCGGCGCCATAGACAGCTTCACCAAGTCCAGCCAGAGCTGTGTCGTTCTCTAAGTAAACAGGTACGTTGTATGTCTTATGCAAAATAGATTTAAGTGGTTGGCGTGCCCATCCGCTTAGAATGCCATCGTTTTCAATTCCAGATTTGTCTTCCATGAGCATGCCTCGAATGCCACCAGCTATTGCTTTAATTGGAGTCGCTGGCTTCATCTCGTCAATAACTTTTGTGATTGCAGTCACTCCAGCCTTGAAAGACTTTGGGGTGGCAAATGATTTTATATTTTCAAGCGTAACAAAATCTTCAGTCAGTGCGACCCGAGACTTTGTTCCACCAATATCAAATACTAAATAACTCATAGACTAAGAATCTCTTTGGTTTTGGTTTTATATAGTTCGACGTTTGGTTGATTAAAAGCATCTACATTAAGGAGCTTCGCAACATACATCACTTCACGTAAGCGCATCGCCATAAACAGACCAAGTGAGTACGGTAATGATTCTTCAAAGATAGTTGCACGGTAAGGTAACTGCTTTTCTTGATACGCCCCTACCACTCCACCATATAGAGCGGTTGTGACTTCTTGTACAGTGTAGCCCTTGAGAGCAGAAGCCATTTTGCTTCCACGAGCAATCTTCATGTCTACAATCTCATCATCAAAGGTCACGAAGTCAGTAAGTGTGTCAGGTACCCCACTCATATATAGTTGACCAGTTGAATGTAGCTCAACCGGAGTTGAGATAGTCGGCACCATCGCGTGGGTAAGTGTCTTGCCTGAGAGATCGGTTTCTTTACCAAGACTCTCAGCAAATAATTGCCGGTACCACTTCCCTACTTTTTCTAGTCGTGGTTCAAAGGCAAAGAAGTTGTAGTGATGGTACTTTAGCTTATGATAGATAGCTATCCGAGCAGCACTTTCTGCTGCTAGTGATTCAAAGCGCTCTTCTCCAGCATCGAGATAACCAGAGATAAAGTCGTCAACGTCATGCCCCAGAATTGTGAGCGGCACTAGCCCGGCCATGGTGGCTACGCAATATCGTCCACCAATTACTTCCGGCATGGTAAATATATGCGCTCCCTGTTTCTTACCGTATTTCAAAAGTTCAGTTCCTGGGTTACCAATGAAAATTGTCTGTCCATAGATAGCTGCGCCATAAACATCCTTGAGGGCATCAAGTAGTACTGCCGCGTTGGCGATAGTCTCGGTGGTTGAACCAGACTTACTGATAACACAGACCGCAATCTTATTTACCTTCTTTTCTGTAACCACAGATTTAATAACGGCATCAATACGGGCCGCTGAGACAGTATCAAGTACAGACAGCTTAACTGCTCCAGTATCAAGCACACTATGAATAGCTTCTACTCCCAAACTTGAGCCACCAATACCAACTAGCACGACGTGAGTTACGCCTTTAAATTGCTTTTTAACCTCAGCTAGCTCTTCATGCAAAGAAAACTCCTTGCAGTGGTAGAGCGAATACTCGGGCACTGTTGCAGTGCCAACTAGTGTGTCAGCAGCAATACTCGCGCGGTAGGCGGCGAGTTTTTTGATGTTTCCGTTAATAGCGTTTTCGGTCACCCGTCTGTCATCGAAATAGGAAATAAACATAATTGAAATTTAAACTTGGCGAGTATTGGTACAAGGTACGTTCTTGAGAATGTACTTATAGGCTTCGTCAACTGAGTCAGCGACGTGGAATAGTTCAAGGTCTTCTTTACTAATTGTCTTGTACTTCTTGAGAAGATCCTTCTCAAAGTAGCGAAGTAGTGGTTCCCAGAACTCTCGCCCATAAAGAATTACCGGCAGCTTCTCTATTTTTTTGGTCTGGATAAGGGTAATGATTTCAAAAAGTTCATCAAGTGTCCCAAATCCACCTGGGAAGTACACGTAGACTTCTGAAGCAAAAGTAAGCATTACTTTGCGTGAGAAAAAGAAGTCGAAGTCGAGAGACTCAGTAGTGTAGGGATTAAGCTTCTGCTCAAACGGTAGTTGAATGTTGAGGCCGATAGAGTTACCGCCCACTTTAAAAGCACCAACGTTTGACGCCTCCATAATTCCAGGACCACCACCAGAGATAATAGTGAAGCCTTTTTTGGCAAGCTTGGCTGCGAGTTCTTCAGCTGCCTTGTAGTATGGATCATTTGGTTCCAAACGAGCGCTACCCCAGAAGGTAGCTGCTAGGCCATATTTACGCAGGAGCTCAAAGCCCTGCACAAACTCAGACATGATGCGGAATACCCGCCATGACTGTACCGCCCCATCATTACTACGTGCGTTTGGGTCTAATAATTCATTTACTACCCGGCAGTGCGCTGCTTCTTTAGCAGGTTTTTTCTTTCCAAAAATATTTCTAACCATATCCATCATATTGTAGCATCCGAAGTCGCCCAAGGAATTTCAAATTGCAAAAACTCGGGGAGAAGCTTCTTGTTATATAACAGTCTTGAGGTTACCTCAGCGTGTGAGAGTGCTCCAGTTAGCGCATTGTGTGGTTCTGGTTCGTCTGGAATACCACAGTAGTTCAAAATTGCGTCGAGATTGAGTGCGCTGCGACGATGTTGCTCATCAATTGGTGGTGGTAGCCCCCTCTTTACAATATGCATGTAGCAGAGAGTATGAGTATCAAGAGTGCGGTAGGCCAAATCCCAGGCAATACCAGCTCTATCACACGCATGCTTGACCATGTCTCTATCAAACGAGACGTTCTGTCCGACCAAGGTACGATCAGCCATGTGCTGACTCCATTCCATAAATGCCTGTACGAGCTCAGCTTCAGACTGTTTATTTGGGTCAGTTATCTCAGCCTCGGTGTAGCCATTTACTTCAAGTGCACCTTCCATAATATGAGCCCCATCCCAGATGCGACACTCACCATAAAACCGACGAGTTGGATCATTAAAATCAACGGCCCCAATCGAGACGATGGAGTGTTTAGTGTACTCGGTCCCTGAAGCTTCGACATCAATAATAATCATGACGGAATATTTAAAGTGAGTAACAGCTATTGAGCAATTTTACCATAGAGGCCGGCCACAGCCGCTCCGTAGTAGATAAGGGCCGCAAGCACATAAACCCACACAAACAAGACGAGGATGAGCCCTGCGGCTCCGTAGAAGCTTAGGATAGGTGTGGTGGCGATGTATAAGTCGACCATGCTCTTAATGGCCACAAACAATATAGAACTGACAATTCCTCCAGCCACACAACCTTTAAGACTTGGCGACTTAACCACCAGGAAGCGGAACAGCGCAGTGAAGAAAACAGCTGAACTTAAAAATAAGAAGCCTGAAGAGATGTATGAGTTTGAACCAAACACCGCTGGCATAATAAAAAATTCCATCCCAATCACAAACACCAGGTAAATCTGGAGAACAAAAAGAAACACAATCGCTCGAGCGCTTTTAATCAGAAAAGAAATAAATCCTGACGTCTCTCTCCCCCACAATCGTTCAAAGCCATCACTGATAACATTAAGGGCGATAATATAAAATCCGAGGAAGAACAGTCCGGCTACAATTGGAACTCTTGAAGAGCTAGCTTCTTGACTGAGATTTTCAACCGCTCCAGCAATGACTTCTACTAACTCACTCCCGAGCGCCTCACCCCAATCAGCAAAGACTTGATTAGCAAAGCTTCCACCGTAAAAGAAAGTTGCTACCGCAATCGAGAAAAAAATCAGTGGAACTAAGGCTAGAGGTGCGTAATATGAAAAGGCAGCAGCATAGTAACTTGATCCTTTTTCAACCCAGAGCTTAGCGGCGTTGTACAAAACAAATATGAAATTCACGATTGGAGGATTATCCCTCTATTCTATTGCAATTGCGGACAATTAGCAGCTGGTTTATACCCGGCTGCCTCTGCCTCAGTTACGGAGGCAAAATATACTTTGTTCTCTTCTTTTATCTGCTTGGCTCCCGGACAGGTCAATAAGTGATACTTGGTGCCGGATTTTGAGGCCACCAGAGCAGCGTCAGTATCTACTTGTGGACTGGCAGGGGCCGTAGACACAGGTGTAGTCTTTGGAGCGGCCGTCGGGAGGGACGCAGCCACCACCGTCTTTGGCTCTGTGTAAGACTCGTTTTGGGCAAGATTCTCGCCAGAATTGACCAATGACGCCCGCCCTAGCCCAAAAGAAGCTAGAGCCACCAAAATAACGATTAATCCATAAAAAATCTGGTCGTTTAGTAGAAAAGACTTGAGTTTTTCGTTCATATGTCGTATACTCCTCCCGTTATATTTCGATTATTAATTATATACTATGGCAACCAAGAAAGCGGCGGGTACCGCTAAAAACCTGCGTGATTCGCAACCAAAATACCTAGGCATCAAGAAGACGTCTGGGCAAGATGTAAAGGCGGGTCACATTATCGTTCGACAACGAGGAACTAAGATTGAAGCTGGTAAAGGTGTCTTTGTTGGTAAAGACCATACACTATACGCCGCAGCTCCAGGAAAAGTTTCTTTCCGAAACATTCGCAAGACTCGTTTCAACGGCAAGACCGTAAGCAAGAAAGCAGTAGACGTTATCGCCGCTGCTTAAGCTCCACAAACAAAAAAACCGCGCTCCCTAGGGAGTGCGGTTTTTTTGTTTGTCTCTACTCTTTTATCTGCGGATGGTCAACTTCTCAATCACTACTGGCTCCATCGGTAGGTCACGATCAGTTACTTCTACTTTAGAGATAGCGTCTACGATATCCATCCCGTTCACAACTCGTCCGAAGACAGGGTGCTTTGATGATAGTGGCTGCTTATCAAAGTCGAGATTAGTGTTGTCTGCGACATTAATAAAGAACTGACTACCTCCTGAGTTTGGTCCACTGTTAGCCATTGAGATAGTACCGCGGACGTTAGTTAGGAATTCACCAGCTACGTGCTCATCTGGAATAGCATAACCTGGTCCACCAGTACCATAACGAAATACTTCATCAGTCTTAGTAATTGGGTCTCCACCTTGAATCATAAATCCATCAATCACACGGTGAAATTGAATACCATCATAAAATCCTTCTTCAGCGAGCTTAATGAAGTTGCCGGCTGTTACAGGCATAGTGTCTTCAAAGAGTTCGAGTTCAAAAGTGCCGAGGTTAGTTTCAAACACTGCTACTGGGTTACTTTCATTTGTCATAGATACTTGATAGGCGGCTAATTCTTCTGCGGTTAATGGGAGAAAAGTCTCCTCAACCGCCTCTTCTGTGGTCTCATCGGTCAGAGCGCTGTTAGTTGGTGTGCTCGGTCCAAACAAGGTTGCGAGTCCAACCACCAACAATCCACAAATAATCAGAACAGCACTAACTGAAATGATGTTACTTTTTGTCATACTACTTAGCAACTACATTAATTGATAACGTAAATGTCTGACCTTGGCTCTTTACTGTTACAGCATGAGCACCAGTAGTCTTGATTGGTGCAGATATAGAGACAGTCTCCTTTGGTAGACGCACACCGCGCAACTGTGCAGCTGCAGCCACATCCTCGGCATGCACACTCTTGAACAAGTGACCTTGCTCATTGGATTGCATTGGAACTTCAAGTGGTGTCTCAGCCAAGCTATCTACCATCGCCTTAATTGACGACAGTTCAGCTGCTTTGTCTGACGCCCCCTTGGCGCGCATATTCAAGACACGCTTGAGGTTATCGGGGGTTGCTGCTTGAGCGTCCCCTTTTGGAATAAGCTTATTTTGGGCAAAGCCGTCAGGTACATTCACTACTTCATAGCGCTTCCCGATTTTGGCTACATCTCGTAACAGAATTACTTTCATACTTAAAAACGCAGATTACTACTCATAAACATGGACATCATAACAAAAGCCACCGTTCCCCGCCAACCCAGAGCCTAACCACAACCTCAGCTACGAGGCTCTTATTCTGAAGCTACTTCCTCACCCTTGATATGGCGAATAGCGGCATCTTGTTGTGGATCAACTTCATTTACTCGGTCTTCTGGAGTCCTAGTAATCTTAATATCTGGTGCTAGTCCCCCATCAGAAATAGATAAACCATTTGGAGTCAACCAACGAGCGACAGTGATTTTAACTGAAGAGCCGTCAGGTAGTGGAATTAGTTCTTGAACTGATCCCTTACCAAAAGTGTCTTGGCCAATAAGTACCGCTACACCATGCTCCTTAAGTGCACCAGCCAAAATCTCCGAGGCTGAGGCTGAACCGCCATCAATAAGTACCACTAATTCTTTTGGAGTAAATTCACGGAGAGTCCTACCCTGACTGCGATACAACTTCTCTTCATCGTTCTCACCGTAATGCTCACGTACTACTACTTTGCCAGTTGGCAAGAAGTAACTAGCGATAGCAACAGCACTTTGTAGGTAACCACCTGGATTACCACGAAGGTCGAGCACCATAGACTTAGCGCCACTTTCTACATACTCACGTAGGGCTTCTTGGGTCTTCATTTCTGCCAAAGCATTGAAGCTATAAAGTCTGAGGACAAATACGTCATCAACCATCTCGGTCACAACAGTTGGGATTGCAATTGTGTCACGCACGACAGTCAGCTCGCGGATTTCAGTATCACCTTCTCTATAGATAGAGAGCTTAACTTCAGTTCCCTTTTCGCCACGAATCATCTTGACTGCTTCGTCGATACGCATCCCTTCAGTACTTACGTCATTAATTCGTGTAATGATGTCACCAGAAATAAGTCCAGCGCGCTCGGCTGGTGTCTCTGGAAGCGGAGCGATGACAGTTACCATATTGTCGCGAATTCCTACCTCCATACCAATACCACTGAAGTTACCAGAAATGTCTTCGGCAAAAGCAGCACTTTCAACTGGTGGCAAAAATACTGTGTACGGGTCGCCGTAAGTTGCTACCATTCCTTCAATAGCGCCATTGATTTTATCTTCGGCAGAAAGAGAGCTGGTTGAACTAGCAGCAATGAACTTCTCATCGAGTAGATTCCAAACTTTCCAAAATTGAGTTAGGTCGGGGTTCTCTGAGGCCGAGGTTATGGCCGGATTATTAAAAAATGAAAACAAACTTGCGCTCTGTGTGTCTTTGGAAATAAGAGAGTCCATCTGAAGTCCAGACACAAACGATCCAGCAGCCAAAATGAGCGCCAATAAAATCCCTAGAAAATTGTTCTTTTTGGACGACTTAAAGCGAGAAATGTCTCGCTCATCCGCTACTTGTTCTTCATGCATGCCTCCTATTATCGCACAGACTTCGAGTAAGACAAAAAGAGACATGTGACTTCGTGTTTTGCCTCCGTTTTGGTACACTGTTTGGTATGTTTATGAACCTATTTAAAAAGCGGCCAGAGGCTCCGCTGCCAGAGATTTCTCTTTATAACACCGAGCATGGAAAGCTGGAGGCCTTTGTTCCCCTGTCCCGTAAGGCAGTAACTATCTATTCTTGTGGTCCCACTGTCTACGATTTTGCTCACATCGGCAATCTACGGGCTTATGTCTTTTCAGACATCCTTAAGCGCACCCTCCTCGTTCATGGATATGACGTCAAACATACTATCAACCTGACTGACTTTGGACACCTGAGTGATGACGCCGACTCTGGTGAGGACAAAATGATGAAAGGACTCAAGCGTGAGGGCTTGCCAGTCACCTTGGCTGCCATGCGTCAGCTTTCAGACATATATATAGACGCCTTCTATGAAGACATGGATTCACTTCGGGTTATGACCCCAACTACCTGGTCTCGCGCCAGTGATTACATCGAGGCCCAAATCCGACTCATAGAAACTCTTGATGAAAAAGGCTACACCTACGAAATCAGCGATGGTGTGTATTTTGATATCCAAAAATATCCAGCCTACGGCCGACTTGGCAACATCGACCTTGAGCAAACCAAAAGCGGCGCCCGAGTCGAGGTAAATACCGAGAAGCATCATCCAGCCGATTTTGCTGTCTGGAAAAAAGGTCTCCTGGGTTGGGACAGTAAGTTTGGCAAAGGTTTCCCAGGCTGGCACATTGAGTGTTCCGCTATGGCCATGGCGACCCTAGGTAAAGAGATTGATATCCATACCGGTGGCATCGACCACATCCACACTCACCACAACGCTGAGATTGCGCAGTCTGAATGTGCAACGGGTAAGACATTTGTACACTACTGGATGCACAGTGCGTTCATTACTATTGATAGTACAAAAATCAGTAAATCACTGGGTAACACCATTACCCTACGTCACCTCTTTGACCGTGGCTTTAGTGCTGACGACTACCGCTACTGGCTCCTCACTGCCCACTACCGCCAGACCGTAAACTTCTCTTGGGACGCCCTAACTGCAGCCAAGCAAGCTCTCTATCGTCTCAAGCGCTTCGTTTATGAAGACTACAAACAATCTGCCAGTAAGCCAGACGAAACCTACATCGCGAAGTTCAAAAAGATACTAGCCAATGACTTGGACACACCAGGTGCCGTTGCACTCATGTGGGAAGTTACCAAAGACGACACTCTTGATAACAAAACTAAATGCGCCACCTTACACTATTTTGATAGCGTGCTTGAAGTTGGTCTTAGTGACAACCTAGAAGATGGCAAGAAGACTCTTGGTATCCTCACTGAAGCTGAAGTCCCAGCAGACATCCAAGCTCTCGTGGACAAGCGCGAAGCGGCTCGTATTGCCCGCAACTGGCCAGAGGCTGACACACTGCGTGAAGCCCTCAACCTCAAGGGTTACACCGTAGAAGACGGTCCACAAGGGCCAAAAATCAGCAAAGTCTAAGTAAAATCCCGCCAAATTATTGGCGGGATTTTCGTTGTGCACACAATGCACACAATCCACAACAATCCCCAAAAGTATGCAACTGTCGTTCCGTGATACAATCTACCAACTATGGCAGAAACCCGTCAGACAAATCGCTCACTCCGTACTCCGCCACACAGCGTTGATGCCGAAAAGGCTCTCCTTGGAGCTATTCTTCTCAAGCCCGATGTAATGCATGATGTGTCTGTTACGGTTTATCCGGAGAGTTTTTATGCAGACAAACACCGCGCTATTTATGAAGCAGTAGCTGCTATCTTTGCCAAGGGTGATCCAATTGACGTAGTCTCACTCGTGACCAAGCTCAAAGCCAACAACTCACTTGAACGAGTTGGAGGAGCAGCATACATCACTGAGCTTATTGAGACTGTTCCTGCTGCTGGTAACGCTCACTACTACGCTGAACTGGTACAAGGTAAAGCTGCACTACGTAATCTCATCTACGCGGCTGACGACATCGCTGAAATTGGCTACTCCGACCCTGAGAGTGTGGACGAGGCTCTAGACCAAGCTGAGAAGAAAATCTTCCACGCTACTCAGTCTCCAACTGCTCAGAAGTTCAAGACTATCGGCACTTCCCTCACTGAAGCCTGGGAGCGTTTTGAATACCTGAGCGCGAACCAAGACGAGCGTCGTGGTGTGCCGTCTGGCTTTACTTCACTAGACAACCTCCTGGCTGGTTTCCAAAAGTCCGACCTCATCATCTTGGCCGCTCGCCCTTCTATGGGTAAGACTACTTTTGCACTAGACGTGGCTCGTAACGCCGCGCTCAAGTTCGGCGCGTCAGTTGGTATCTTTTCTCTGGAAATGTCCGACCAACAGCTAGTAGATCGTATGTTGGCTGCGGAAGCGGGTGTGGACTCATGGAAGCTCCGTACTGGAAAGCTTAGTAACGACCAAGAATTTGAAGCTGTGCAACAAGCCATGGCCAAACTCTCTGACGCTCAAATCCACATCGACGACCAAGCTGGTAACAACATCCTCAAGATGCGCTCAGCAGCGCGTCGTCTCAAGAACGAACATGGACTCGACCTACTGATTGTCGACTACCTCCAGCTTATGTCCCCTACTGCCACAAAGGCGAGTGATTCAATGGTGCAGCAAGTAACTGAGATTTCGCGTTCTTTGAAGATTCTGGCTCGTGACCTCGAAGTACCAGTTATCGCCCTCTCACAGCTCTCTCGTGCCGTTGAGCAGCGTGGTGGTAAGCCTCGCCTCTCCGACCTACGTGACTCAGGTTCTATTGAGCAGGATGCCGACGTGGTGATGTTCATCCACCGTGAGGACAAAATCAACAAAGAATCAGACCGTCCAAACATCGCTGAGATTCTGGTTGAGAAGCACCGTAACGGACCAGTTGGTTCGGCTGAGCTTTACTTCGACGGCAAGCACGTACGCTTCCTCAACCTCGACACCAAACACCATAGTGAGGGCGGCGGTCACGGTGGTGGTAATGATGACTTCTAAAAATGAACAAATGCCCAAAGGGCATATTGTGAATTTTCGCCAGTAATTTTTTCTCCAAGAAAAATTATCGGCGTCGCGGTCTAATAACAATGACCAAATCCAAACTACCCATGAACAAACTTCCCACAAAAAAAGCTGCGTTGGTTGCCATTCTAGACAACAATAATAAAGTTCTGCTTTACCGTCGCAAGAATACCTGGTACGAACAAGACAAACTCGCTTTAGTCGGTGGAAATATAGACGATGGAGAATCCCCTGCACATGCTGCTGTCCGAGAAGTATTTGAAGAGACGGATATTTTAATCAAGCCTCAAAACCTGACCTTACTCACTGAAGCAATAGATCGTGGATACCACATCACATACTACGTCTGCAAAGACTGGTCCGGCACACCCACAAACAAAGAACCAGACCGTTGCAGTGAATTGGTTTGGCATTCTATTGATAACTTACCTGATGATACAATTCCAGTAATAAAAACTATACTTACTACCCATGACCCCGCTTGATAAACTAATCGCCTATTTTGAAAAATTCCCCGGTATCGGAGGCCGTCAGGCCAAGCGTTTTGCTTTTCATATTTTAACCCTCAAGCGCGAGCAAGTAGAAGAACTAGCTGAGCTCATCACTTCCCTTCAGACCTCGGTGGCTGAGTGTTCAGAGTGTCGCCGCTTCTTTTCACCTTCATACAAACAAAGCACTAGTGTCTGCCAAATCTGTGCAGATGAGAAGCGTGACCGCAGCAAGCTGATTGTTGTATCCCGAGACACAGACATCCAAGCCATTGAACGTAGCGGCGTCTATGACGGTCTATACTTCGTGCTCGGTGGCACCGTACCTCTTCTTGGTAATCCAGACACTAGTGCGAGACTTCGTACCCCAGCCTTCCGCGCCCTCATCACAGAACGTCTCGGGACCGGCCTAGCTGAAGTTATCTTTGCCTTTGCAGTAAACCCGGACGGTGAGAACACTGGCCGCTACATTGAGTCTGTTTTACGTGAAGTACCAGGCACAAGCGGACTCAAAATCTCGGCCCTTGGTCGTGGGCTCTCTACCGGCAGTGAGCTAGAATATGCTGATTCTGAAACCATCAAGAACGCGCTTCGTAATCGCGGCTAATTTCACTGCCATTGACTATCCGCTGAAAAGCGCTTAAATAGTAGCCAGAGCGATTCTTCACCAATTACGATCTATACTTTGGAGGAAACATGTCCGACGAACTGATGAAAGACCTGCGAGAAATCGCCGGAATCTCTGCCCTCTTAATTGAAGGCAGGGACAGGAAGAATCTGGTTGATCCAGAACCAAGACTGGTAGAACTTTTAACCAGACGAGGATTCCTCACCGAAGACAAATCAACCGGCTTTGTTGGCAAAGCCCGCACCACCGACCATAAAAAATGAACCAAGGACCAATGAGCCCGCACCTTCTCCCCAGAAGGTGCGTTTTGTTTAGATGGACACAAACTCCTTGACTCTAATTTTGCTTTAGTATCTAATTAATTATCTGTTCCCAACCAGTTCTTTAAGGAGCTACCCATGAGCTATGTGACACTGACGGAAGAAACCCGGAATGACGTACAGCGACTGGCGGGTCAGCCTTGGGTCAACCTCACCAACCCAGACAAAGACCTTGTCTACAACCTCGTCAAGAACGGCTTTGTTGGAGAAGGCATGCTGGTGGATGATGTCTGGTATGTTGGCAAATCACTTCTGCCACAAGAAGCCTGAATGAAGACCTCAAAGATTCAGCTACGAAAAACGCCTCCAAGGAGGCGTTTTCATTTACCTAAAAATACTCCAATCAAATACGGGCTATTCGCCGACCTTCTCCTTCAAATCCTCAAGCGCAAAATTCAAAAGTTTTCTTACCCCGGCCTGGTCGGTCAGCGTACCAAAACCTACCCCCTTTGTTACAAATTCTCTACCATCATCATTTAAAACGCGCACAATAACTGCAGTTAATTTTTCATTCACTCCATATTCTTGAACTGTCGAATGTTCCAAATCAATCTGAACCATTCTGGCCTTAGGTACAATATTAGCTAATTTAGCTCCTAGTGATGCCTTGTCGTATTCTGTTAGGTTGATATTTCTACCTAGTTCAATTTTAGGTTTGTTGCCCGCCGCTTCAGCCGACTCCGGTGCCATCCCTACAGCTGCCATACCGGCTGTCGCCGCTACAGCTACACCCTGTCTCAAAAAGTTACGTCGTCCCGCATCCACGTTGTAGTCTTCCGCTGCACCTACACTCTCCTCCACTAGCTGCACTGCCGTCTCATCTGCCTTTTTGCTTCCAAATCTTTTCTCAAAGCCAAACATGTCTTGCAAATTAATATCGTTAATACACTAAGTATATCAACCAAAAGGTGCCGAAAACAAAAAATCCCCTGACGGGGATTTTTTTGCTAGATAGATTCAATCTTAATCTTGGCGTAGTGTTGACGGTGTCCGATTCGACGGTCACGGTTACTCTTGGCCTTGTAGCGTACAATTGTAAGCTTTGGACCCTTATCTTCGCCGAGGTAAGTTGCCTTAACCTTTGTTCCAGTATTTGGAGTTCCTACCTTTGCTGTCTTGCCGTCATCAGTCATGAGGACAGTATCAAACTCGATAGCATCACCTTCCTTGTGTTCGCCCATAAGCTCAACAAGTAAAGTATCGCCTACTGAGACGATGTATTGCTTGCCGCCAGTTGCGATAACTGCGAAGGCTTCTTTGTTAGCTGTATTTGTTGCCATAGTGCGGGCTATAGTACTAGAAAACCTTAAAAAAAGCAACCCGATTAAAAAAGAGGGTCAGAGCATGGAGCCCTGACCCATTTAGCGCCTTTGGTCAATCCACAGTTACCAGGCAAGGCAGAGGACGAAACCCTGCGGATTCAAGCCTGAAATCGCGTCAGCCAACTTACCAACGGTAGGTATAACACGAACATGACCAAAAGTAACAAAGCGACCCCCAACCAAGAATCAGCAGCCTTTTTCTGGCCACGCTTCTTGAGTTTGCCGGCAAAAATCGCAGCGACCGGTGCCGACAAACAAAAGGAAAGCCAGACAACAAGATGAAGGTATGGGTTCATACGCCTTCTCCACTTCCGCACAGCAACAGCTGTGCTTCTAAGGTAAGTTTAGCACTGTTTAGGGTCACAGCAATTGCGACAAGGTGCGCATATGAAAAACCGCCCTTGGGAAGGGCGGCTTTGGTAACGACGTGGCGTAAATACCTAGGGCATTGTTGCTGGTATCAGATACGCGCCGATCATCAGCGCGCACACATGCATGAAAGGAATGGCGATGGCCAAAAGTGACCTCCCCCACTTCAGCTCAATATGCATGAACAGGATGCCCAGGATTAGGTTGAAACACCCATACATGAGCATGAACCAGCTGGAAAACGACCAGGTCTCACTCATGAACAGAACAAAGAGCATGGTGACAAGCGGCGAGAAAAACAAGACCGCGAGCAAGACCTTGAAGTGGTCGAGGCCTTGGGTGCGTTGGGTTTGATTGAACACAGACGGCGTTGAACTCATGGCATTTCTCCATACACCGACAAAATGTGGTGTTTCTATTTTTCATTTAAGCATTAATAGCTGAATTATCAAAGCCCGGGACGCATAGCGTCCCGGGCTTTGATTCATCTTAGACTCTTAATCCTCGTCCCCTCTTTGTGGCTTATCTAAAGTCATTATCTCAACCCCAGCCGTCTCACCGGTAATCTTTAGAATGTCCTTGTCTACCTTCCCAAGCTCCTTGTAGCCGGCGTTGTAGTGATTCACGGTCGTACCAAGCGCTGTACCAAGCTTGTTGTAGTAGTCTTCGTATTTATCGATATGGCCACGGAGCTTCTCTACGTTCTTGATGATGTCCTGCGCCTTTTCTTCAATCTCGAGCGCCTTGAGTCCTTGTAGCACGGTCTGCAAGTAAGCCAAGAATGAAGTTGGTGACACAATAATCACCTTGTACTTACCAGCTGCACGCTGGATAAGATTCTCCTCCCCTGCCCCAACTCGGTTTGAGAGTAGGTCGTAGTAGATACCCTCATGAGGGATAAACATAAACGCGAAGTCCATTGTTCCTTCACTCGGACGAATGTACTTTGCTGTCTCAGTGATACGTAGTTTAAGGTCATTCACGAACGTCTTTTCATAATTCACTTTGTCCTGACCATCCGAAGCCTCAGCGAAGCGATTGTAGTTTTCGAGAGAAAACTTAGAGTCAATTGGAATCACCTTCCCTTTCACAAACACCGCCGCATCCACAATCTCACCATCTTTAAAAGCGTACTGCATTTTGAAACTCTCTGGCGGCAACACGTTTTGAAGAACAGTCTCGAGATAATATTCACCGAGAATT
>CAZBJN010000010.1:0-23353 GCA_964492305.1 uncultured Candidatus Saccharibacteria bacterium
GTAGTGGCTGATCGAGGCCGGTTGGTGATTAACGTTGAAACTAAAACAGGCTTAAATGATCAGCCGGCTGGTACTGCTCGTGCCCAAAAAGCTGTAGACAATATAATTGCTTATCTACAAGCACAGAATCTTACCGAGTACGAAACTCCAGCTGGGTACGTCAATACTGATTATTACTACCCGCAAAATGCTGCACCAGTACAAACTGGCTACACTATTTCTCGGTCAATCGTAGTGCGTAGTGGTGAATTAGAGAAACTGACAAATCTTGCCAATGACATGGGGCCACTCTCTGGAGCCGGCTACATCGTCACTTCTGGCGGTATAGAATTAACCTATAGTAAGCTCGATGAGATGCGAGTTAAGCTACTTACTAGTGCTATCAAAGACGCCACAGATCGGGCTGAGGCCATTGCTTCTGAGTCTGGACGTTCAGTGGGTGCGCTCCGTAACGCTACGGGGGGAGTAGTTCAGGTGCTAGCGGCTGACGGAATAGAAATCAGTGATTACGGTTCATATGACACCAGTAGTCTCAATAAGGAAGTGATGGTGACTGTACGAGCGAGTTTTGAGTTGAAATAGTTGATTGAGTACCTAAACTGATTTATCGGAAACATTTACCTGTTCAATTTCCTCTGTCTTATGAGGTTTGACGGGTAGGGTGATGGTAAATACGGTGCCGACACCCCGTTCACTTTTTACGGAGATTTTGCCGTGGTGTTTTTCGATGATGGCACTCACGATGGCGAGGCCGAGTCCGGTGCCTTCAACATCACTATAAGCTGCGTCACGGACACGGTAGAAGCGTTTAAACACGTGCGGTAGGTGTTTGTCGTCTATGCCGTGTCCAGTGTCGCCAACGGTCAGTATGGCTTCTGTGGGTGTGCCTTTGAGTGTGATAGAGATAGTTTGGGTGCGGGCTGGGTCGCGATATTTACTGGCGTTTGATAATAGTGCCAGTAACACCTCTTCAATTTTCTTGTGGTTACCGATGATATGCACATTGTCTTGTATGGAGGACACAAAGACTATCCCAGATTGGCTTAAGCTAATCTCACTGTACTCAATGAGTTCTTCAAGGGCTTCGCTCAGATTAAAGCGGGTGAAGTGCAGGGTCTTGCCAGGAGCTTCAATACGGGAGAGATTGAGTAGGCTACGGATAAACTGTGATAGGGAATCAATGGCTTTTGTAAATGATGCAATATGGGGCACCTGATGGGCATTGAGCTGCGAGAGTTCGTTACTGATGATGGCAATTGGTGTTTGGAGTCCGTGGGATATTTCGTCTAGCATCTGCCGCTGGTGTAGCTGGAGAGCGTGAATTTCATTAGTGCGCAGCGCAACTCTTCTTTCTAGGTCAAAGGTGTACTCGCGGACTGTTTCATACAATTGAGAGCGCTCGATGGCTACTGCTACTTGGTTCGCAATAGTTGAGAGCATTTGTCTGTCTCGTCTGGTGTATGCATCTCCAGACTGGCGTTCACCAAGCTGAAGGTAACCAATCACACCATTGCTGGTAGTTAGTTCAAAAGAAAGGGCGTGATTAAAGGATGGTATTTGAGGTTGGCAGCCAAGTTCTATGACCACATCACTGGCGCCAAATATAGTGGCCAGCTTGTTGGTGGCTTCGTCGGTAATTTTTTGAACGTTTAGGGTTTCTTGCAGGATTTGGCTTAGTTCAAACAGTGTTTGAGAATAATCAAATTGACCTTTAAAAAAGAAGCGGTGGGTGAGTCGGCGCAGGTGGTAGTCAATTGTCGGGACGGTAAAAATACCAATGACGGTAGTAATCGCTCCGGCGGTCAGAGCACTTATTTGTAGGGTGGGACTGATGAGATAACTAATAAGCGTCACTAGGCCGAGGTAAACAACAACCACTAGCCCCAATAAAAATAGGTAAATTAATCCTAGCTGGATGAGTAATTGGATTTCTAAAAACTTGTACCGGTAGATGTTGTGGATGATAAAGGCCACCAAGATAAGTGAAAATACTGGCCCGATACCGTTGAAAAAATTTATATCAAATACTACGGGTAGGATGCTGTTGGTGAAGAGGTTGGTGATAAAGAAAATGATAAAACCACAAAGGAGGTATTTAGTCTGATGGCGCAGTTGCTCCCCAGTGAGGGTTTTTTGTTTGTAAGCGAGGAGGGCAATGGCAAATAATATGTAGCAGACAACAAAGAGAGCATAGACATTTGAAAGCCAACCAGTCCGAACAATCGTGTATCCTTCGGGCATAACTTCAATTGAAGAAAAAAGTGCTCCCGGTATAAAACTAGCAAATATAAAAACACAACCTAGTCCTAGGGTGAAGCTGATGACTTCCGTCAGCCAAGACGGCTGCTTTTGGACTCCTGGGTATAAAAAGACAAAGAAGAGTTGAAACACTAAAGCGAGGGCAGCAAAGGCAAATATGAAGTACTCTACCAATTCGCTTTTGAGCCAGAGATTGATAAAGATACTAGATGTCCAACCAAGGATACCGACCATTTGTAGGAGTAATATTTTGTTGGTGAGCGGCTGGATATTTTTGGTAAATACAAACAATATCAAAAGAATATTGGCAATAATGGTACCGCCGAGGACCAACTGAGTAAGGAGTAAGGTGTTCACGTTTTTCTATTGTAGCAATGGTTTAGCAGCTTATCAAAAAGAGCGCCACCTTGGAAGGTGGCGCGAGTGCTGAGCGGGAGTTGAAATTTAGGCTGAAACCACCAACTCCATTGGTGTGGGGTCAAACAAACCAGAATCAAATACAAACCCTGATTCGGTCAATTGGCCGCACATATCTGAGCATCCAGCAGCCGCTTGGGCTAGATTGAAGCCATAACACCCGCGCGGTACATCAAAGTATGGTTGCCAACGCTTTACATAGGCAGCGTCACGGCGGGATAGGTCTGGTGCGCCAAACTGCATGAGGTCAACCTTCAATTGTTTGGCGATGACTTGTACCGACCGGTCAGCGGTAAACAGTGAAAATTGTCCTCCTTCTTTGTATAGATGCAACAGAAGCGCTGCCGACATAGCCACTGAAGTACGGACACTGTTGGTATTGCACCCGGCCGGTAGGTTGACCACCCGGGTGCCTATCTCACATAGCTTTGACCGAGGGAAAGTAGTGAGTGAGCTGCCGAGGTAGGTCGCCAGTGCTTCCTCAGGTATATACCACTCAGTGGTTAAATGGCGGTGATTTGATCCCCAAGAGGCTCCGAAGCAGGCGACAATCTCGTCATCAGGGGTGGTGCCATAGACAAACATTTCTGGAAAGGTCTCCAGATTTATGCCGTATCGCCTTTGGTATTCGGCAGCGGCAAAGCGACAGATGTGCTGATAAACTCTGTCACCAGCAACACTGATTTGGAAGGATAGGATGTGATCCATTTGATTACTCCCGAGTTAGGATGATGAGAAAGTTTTGCTCTGCGTACGTAGTGTGGATGTCCACGAGTCGTAAACCGGCACTAGAAGCCAGTGTGCGTAGTTCTTCCTCAGTAAGGAAGTGGAAGGTGCCTGTTCCGGCTATCCGTCTATTGTGGGCGGCTATGGTTTGCATGTCTTTGGCCAGCTGTGATTGGCCAAGAGCTTCTTTGATGAGTCGCCGTTCGCGGGTAGGTGAACGATGAGGATCACACCAGAAGGAATCAGGTCTCGTATCTTGGCAGTGCTCTTTAAGTATCAAGCCGTTATCGTAACCAATCTTCGGTGTCACGATAATTACGGTACCACCGACGTTTACAGTTTGACGAATATGCAGGAGAAACAACAGGGGGTTGTTCATGGTGTAGAGAACGTTCGTGGATACAACACAATCGTATGATCCACCCCAGTTGGACACATCCTCTAAGTTGCACTGCCGCAGCGTAGCTGCGCTATGAGACAGTTTTTTGGCTGCGATAGCCAACATTTGAGGCGAGTTATCGAGACCGGTAAGCTCCGCTTTGGTGAAGCTGTCGATACGGGCCAGTAGGGTGCCAGTACCGCAGCCTAGGTCTAGTACCGATTTTGCTTCTCTGGGTACCAGGGCCGCTACTTCGGCCATCATCTCCGCGTAGGGGCGGAGCTGTGTGAGAGTGTCGTAACAATGTGCGTACACATCCCAATCAGTATTGGTAAACGTAGATTCATGTTCCATTTGATACTCCTTCGGTTGTAAAGAACTTGCCAGAGTTAGTATGTTTTATTGGAACTCAATTAAAAATACAATATTTTTAAATTTATTTTCAATATTTTATAAAATCTTCTGGTAAATTTATTACTCTATTTTATAGCCATAGCCGGAAACGGTTTTTATAACATCCTTTGTTACGTTGATGTCTAGCTTTTTGCGTAGACTGAGGATGTGCGACTCTATAGTATTTGAGAAAGGATCAGCGTTCATGTCCCAGACATGTTCCATCAACATACCGCGCGATAAGACAGTACCGCGATGACGCATTAAGCATTCAAGCAGCATAAATTCTTTACGTGTTAAATTAATAGCCTTGTCACCTTTGGTGACAGTGTGGCTTTGACTATCAAGGGTAATATCGTGGGCGGTATATATAGGTCCATTCACCACGTGAGAGCGACGCAGGAGGGCGCGGATACGGGCATGGAGTTCTATAAATGAAAAAGGCTTGGTGAGGTAATCATCAGCACCGGCATTGATGATATGTGCCTTAATGTCTGTCTCTTCGTTTACCGATAAAATTAGGACTGGCGTTGTTCGGCCTTTGGCTCGTAATTCACTACAGATTTCAAGTCCGGTGCGGTTGGGTAGCATGTAATCAAGAATGATAACGTTGTACTCATTAATAAGAGCCAGACGTAGACCTTCGGCCCCGTCACCGGTTGCATCCACTGCAAAACACTCAGCTTCAAAGCTTATTTTCAAGAAGTCTCTAACCTGCGTCTCGTCCTCAACAACCAGTAACCTCATAACTTAATTTATTTTTCTTTAACTTATCCACGGTCCCTGACTGCTTACGATATCAAACGCCCCGATTTTAACTGATTTTAAAAAAGTCATGGATTTTGAACCATTTATGCTGTAAAAACGGACCTATTTGTGGTTACTCTATGTAAAAACCCGGTTACTGTAGCTTTTCTATATTTTATCTTCATAATTATTTTATCTTAGTTTTGTCATCATGTATATGTAAGTATTTTATTACTGAAATAAGTACTTATTGTTGAATTATCATTATATGAAAACAGAATATACAATTTTACTCTGTGAAGACGATGAATCTTTACTCCGACTTTATACCTATAAGCTAGAGTACGAAGGATTCAAAGTTGTCGAAGTGCATAGCGGGGATTTGGTGGTCGCGCAAATGAAGGTAATTATGCCAAATCTGGTGATTCTTGATATCATGATGCCAAACAAAACTGGATTTGAAGTGCTACAGGAACTGAATAACGATCCTGATATAACTATTAAAAACATTCCAATAATTGTTTCATCAAATTTAGGTAATCAGTCGGATATAGATATGGCAAAAAGTTTAGGAGCAATAGATTATTTAGTTAAGTCTAGAAGCACTCCGCACGATTTGATTGAAAAGGTTCGTCAATACCTACCAGTTGGTGAGTAATAGGCACTATTGAAGTGTCTCTGTGTGCGTACGAGTGTGTGTGGGGTAAAATGTCCTCCTCCAATTTTTTAATAATATTTACAATTCAGTAGACCAATTCTACTTATCCTTTAGTGCCTTTAACTCATCCTTAAGTTCAATCATTTTAACTTCTCGGTCAATCATGAACTGATTAAGCTTGTGTAGTTCTTGATTCTTGGATTCCAACTCCTTTGCAGCTTTGGCAATTTCCCGGTTTGATTTATTGAGACGAGAGACTTTGTCTTGCAAACTAATGGCCATCTGGTCAAATGAGTTGGCTAGTATTCCTGTCTCGTTGGGTAGAGCGAGTAGTTCTTTCTGAATTCGGACATCAATTTCACCGGCAGCCAACTTCTTGGTAGCGATGGTTAGATTATGAAGGGGGTGTACAAACTTCTTGGAGAATTTAAGTACGTAAAGTATACAACCAAAAACCAGAATAATTAGAAGAATTATTCCAGTTATTAGTGTATTTTTGTAGGTGTCGCTTAAGACGTCACGGGCAGCGGCTATATGCTCTAGTTCGCCAAAGAGGAGAACGTTTCCGTTGTCTTGAACAAATTGAAATTGTTTTGTGGCAGTATTGTAATCATCGTAGTAAGAATCAATGTTTCCGCCTCGAAATCTAGCCACTCCTTCATCTACCAGATTGGTAAACTCATCAAGACTAGCGGCAAAGCCGAGGTAGTTGGCTTTTGATTGTACGTCATGAAGGTGTTGTTCAAGGAATAACTTTTGGGTCATGATATCTTCTTTTGCATCTAGGAGCTGTTGATCAGTTTCGTGTACATCGGTATCAACGCTCAACATTATGGTGTTGAAGGCTTCGTTTAGAGCGGCTCCAGACTCTAGTAGTTGGTATTTGGCAACCATGACGTCCAAGGACATTTTGTATTCCTGCGTTACCCGAACGTTCATGGTCAACAAAAAGGTTGTGGTAAGCGAAAGAACAGCTATGACAACAAGAAATGCTTTCAATAACTGTCCTTTGATTCCGTACATACTACTCTGTGATATAGACTTGGCCGCGGGTGTAGGTGCCGTCAGCAATTACGGTGCTGTCGATATTGTCTTTAGTAACTGCAACAGGATCAATTAGATAACTTGGCACGTCCATAAAGCCATTGTTCATAACGGCGTTCGTTTCTGGGGTTTGACCATTAGCAAAAAGAAGAGCTTCGGCTACAGCTTTCTCTGCCAAGAGTCGGCCCGGTTTGTACGCTGAGACAGTCTGTGTCCCATTTAGTAAACGCTGCATGGCTTGGAGTTCACCGTCCTGACCTGATACGGGCACTTTTCCAGCTAGGTCGTGTTCGGCTAGTGCTTGAATAGCGCCATAAGCCAGTGCGTCGCTGGCGGTAACTACTGCGTCTACATGCCCACCATTGTCTAGAAAGGCCTTGAGATTCTTATAGGCGACATCAGGACTCCATTCGGTAGTGAACTCATTGTATACAAGGTTAATTGTGCCACTAGCTACTAGTGGATCAAGTACACTCATGACGCCGCTACTTACAAGGTGAGCATTGTTGTCATTTGGTGATCCCGCCAAGTAGGCAACATCAGGAACTTTAATGGTGTCTGGAATAGCATTAACTACATAGCGGGCACCCACTTCACCCACTTTGATACTGTCAAAGGAAAGATACAGGTCGGGAGTACTGCCTTGGGTCAGTCTGTCGTAGTTAATGACTTTGATCCCAGCGGCTTGAGCCCTTGCCAAAACTTCGTTTTGGGCTGTGGTGTCGTGAGGCACTATGATAATAACGTCAACTTTTTGGGAGATAAAGTTTTCAATCTGGGAAATTTGTTTGGCGTCATCACCTTCAGCTACTAGGGTGGTGACCACTGCTCCTTGTTCAAGAGCCTTCTCCGTCATGATGTCTCGCTCTACCGTCCATCGTTGTGTCTTTAGAGTATCGAGCGAGAGGCCAATTCGTACAATTTTTTCTGGTGTTTGTACGGTATCTGTTTTACTTCCTAAAAAGAAGTAGGTGCCGACTGCCATTAGCGCAACCAGTAAAATACCTACCAGGACTTTGAGAGAGTTGTTCTTTGGTGGAGTGTTTGTAGTGGTTTCACTCAAACCACCTTCGAGGTGACTTGTAATAACTTCGGTCTCTTCATTATGAGTATGGTTTGTATTAGTACCGTTATTTTCGTTCAAGTTTTCATTCATAATTCAATTGTAGTACGCCCACTCCATGCTTACTGTACTTATACACCTTCAAAAAATAGTTAGCTATTTTTTGTCTAATTCATATCCAACACTAAGCCGCCCCAGGTGAAGTTTTTGGCACCTTGGCCCTCACCAGTTTCTGGGTCGTACTGTTCGCGGAAGCCGGACTGCTCAAGTAGGGCAAGAGACTTCTCTTTGATATTTTCAGCTAGGCCGATAAATCCGTAGCGCTTGAGACCGTGATAGATAAACCAATTTGGGGCCATCCAGGTTGGTCCGCGCCAGAAGCCTGTCTCTGGGTCAAAAGCTGGTTCGCTGACTGAGGTTGTAGGAACAGGGAATGGAGTGCCAAATTTTTCGGGATTAAGGAGTTCGGTAAAAATCAGCTCACGGGCCTCTTTTTTGGTAAGTAGGCCACCATATAGCGGCATAAATTTGGCCCAAGTACTTACTTGGATATGTACGTGGTTAGTTGTGTCGTAGCTCTGAAATTGCTTGTCACGATAGAGATGTTCTTTGATGGCCATTCGTACAGCACCTGCTCTCGTTTGAAACATTTCTGCGTCGTCGTTCCGATCTAACACTCCTGCGATGAAGGATAAGTGCGTTAAGTCTTCGGCGTATAGTATGTTGAAGGGCACATCAATAACTGAAAAGTATTCCTGCATACAAGTGGCAACCTTAAAATCACATTTAGCAAAGTGCTTGATGAGAGTCAATCTAGCATCAAGGTGAATATCCGGCACGTGCATAGGTGCTAAATCAAGGGCTTCATCAAAACGAGGTGAATTGTCTTCACCAGACTCATCAGGATTTATTATGGCTAGTAGTGGTCCAAAACCAGCTATGGTTCGCTCTCGATCTAAGTAAACAAAATGGTCTTTGAGTTTTGGATAGATATCTTCAATCAGGGAGAGATCGTTGTCTAAGTCGTAGAGCTTTCTGGCGGCTAGGACCAGGAGTGGTGGTTGGGTGATGGAGCTTGTACCAACAACGCCCCACGAGCTAGTGATGATGTCTCCGCGTTGTTCTCGTCCCCATAGTTTAGGGATGTCCTCTGTCCTAGTGTGGTAAATGATGTGGGGCAACATTCCACTTGGTAGTGGAGAGGAGACTACTGAGCGGAGTTCAGCCTTGGCGGCCGGTATATCAAAATGCGATAAAATCATGGCATGGAAACAAGAGTCCCAAAGCCATTGGAAAGGATACAGTTCGGGTGAGGGGAGGGTGAATTGATGTTCGTCCTTGGTCCGTCTGTTATTCTCCATCACCAACCTGACTTTATCGAGTAGGGGTGCCATGTATGTAGTATACGTTTTTTAGCCCGGTGGTATGTAGAAACTTGTAAACAGGTGTAATGGCAAAAATAGTAGAGTGGGGCGAAGAAAGGTAAATGGTGGTACACTGGAGTAACAATAACTTCAGAATACTTAAGTTTCTGAAAAAATACTTTCTTGAAAACACAAAAAAAAGTTGCACCAAAGACCAAGACCAAGACCGAGTCAAATGTAAATAAAAAACCAGATCTCGGGTCGGACTTCTTCGAAATCCTTTGGGATCGAAGTTGGACCTACATAAAGACAGTTGTCGACGTCGTTCGTGAACCAATGGTAATCCTTGATAAGGATTTTAAGGTAATGGCTGCCAATGAGCCTTTCTACGAGACATTCAAAGTAAGTAGTAAGGAGACAGAGGGTGAGTCGTTGTATAAGCTAGGAAATGGTCAGTGGAAGATTCCGGTTCTTCAGAAACTACTTGGGGACGTACTCAAAGACCAGACTTATTTCAAAGGTTTTCAAGTTGCTCATGAATTCCCAGGCATTGGCCGCAAGGTGATGATTTTGAATGCTCGCCAAATACGCATTGTGCACGAAGGTGAGATTGATGGTTTTCCACCAATTATCTTGCTGGCCATGGAGGACGTCACAGACATGCTGGTGGTAGCTGAATCTTTGGCTAACCACGCCAATAGAATTGAAACTAAACTTTCGGAACGAGCGCAAAAGCTTGAGATTACTATTAGTAAACTTGAGAAGGACTTACGAGAGTTGCAAGATAAGAGTAACTAAACATTTGTTGAGTCTTGTCTTATTCCCACAACCAGCTTAAAAGCTGGTTGTGTTGTTTTATAATTAAATTATGAAAAAGACAGCTGTTGATAATAAAAAAATCTTAAAGGATTTGAACGCTGAGCTAAAGAGACTCCAGGCAGAATTAGTAAAGGCTAACAAAGTAGAAGGGAAGGATGCTTATATTGATGTGAAGGTAAAGAAGAATCAAGCACGTTTTCAAAGAGTTAAACAAAAGGGAGTAGAAGATAAGGCGTTTGGTAAGTTTTATATTGAAATCGATATCGCTGCCAAGCAAACAGAGATATTTGTACCGATGTCTGTGGCTTCGGGCAAAAAGACCGCCGGCTTTATGTACCAAATTGAAGGAACAGCGGAAGGTTCAATAGTAACTACTGAAATTAAGGTGAGAGGTGATGGGCTGTCTCAAGTAACAGTAGGAACACTTCTCTATGCCAAGATTCCAGCAGGTAAAACTGCTTCATTCCAAATCCAGGCTACTATCCGCGGGTCTTTTGGTAAAACATACAAAATTGTCTTTACTCGTTTAAATTACAAACTACAACTTGCAGATGCGCGGTACCAGCAGTACCTCAAAGCAATTTCCTCAAGTAGTGTGAAGTTTTCTTAATGAAGTAAGTCATGGTTTAGATAACTTTTTGCCATATTAATAAAACGCCTTTCAGTATTGTCACTGTAAGGCGTTTTTGCGACGTGATGTCATTGTTGTGCCGGTTAGTCGTGCAGTGTCCAGGTGCCGACTTTACAGGCGTTGAGTTTTTTCTCCACTGCGTTCCCGCCGCGGGTAACTGCTTTGACTTCAATCCAGCAGCCGACCCAGGGGAGAATCCAGGTTTTTTCTTGTCCTGGGCCGAGGATGTCTCCCTTCAGCTGATCAGGTCCCCAGGTAGTTTGGTCGATGGGTGCGATGTAAATCCACCAAATGACAACCTTGTTCGTGCTGTTCACGATTCTGAGTGTCTTTTCTTCTTCGGCCTGGGCGCTTGCCGCAGGCAAAAGGGCAGTGAAAGCAACGAGCGCCGCAGCGCAGGCATTTTTGAAGAACATGGTTGAGCTCCTGTAAACGGTGTTGAGGAAAGGTAAAAATATCATATCAAGGACAGAAATCAAGATATGGAATAGATGCATGGTTCAGTAAACCCACTGTCAAAGATAATATAGTAATTAACTTGCACTATACCCCCTAGGGGGTATACAATATGGAAATGAAATACATGGAAGATCAAAGTAAAGGAAAAATTATTCGTAGACTTAAACTAATTGAGGGTCAGGTTCGTGGCTTACAAAAAATGGTTGAGAATGATACTTACTGCATAGATATAATCACTCAAACATCAGCCGTGAAGCAGGGGCTCTCTAATGTGGAAGATTTGTTACTCGAGAATCACCTCGGCGGTTGTATTTTGAACCAGGTAAAGGCCGGACAGGTCGAAAAGGCTAAACAAGAGATTTTGAAAGTATATAAGCTTAAGCGAAAGTAACATGCATACACAAACATACAGCGTAAAAGGAATGCACTGTGCCTCATGTTCGTCAGTTATAGAAAGAACTTTTAAGAAAGTTGATGGTGTGCAGTCGGTTGAAGTTAACTACGGTACAGAAAAGGCCAAAGTTTCTTTTGATCCAACCAAGACAAATCCACATGATCTTTCTAAACATATTGAACCACTTGGTTACTCACTAGATGTTCCTCCTTCTGCGGAAGAGATGGGTATGTCTCCCGACGAGCATTCTGCTCACCTTGGGTTAAATCATTCCAAGAAAGAAAAGTTGGCTGAAGTGGCAGATATGCGCACAAAGGTACTCACAGCTATTCCACTGGCTGTTTTTGCCGCCTTTATGATGGGTTGGGATATTCTCGCTGAGTACAGTTTAGTTCCGGCAATGGGTAACACTCTCAAAGAATTTTTCCATCATTTGTTGCCGATTTTTGCTACTTACATTTTGCTTGTAGTGGGTAAGCCATATTTACTCGGCTTCTATCGATTCCTCCGCTACGGTAAGGCCAATATGGATACGCTTATTGGTATTGGTACGGTCGCTGCCTTTTTATACAGTTTTGCGGTCAGTGCCTTTGAGGAAGTCTTGCGGCCATTCATAAACGTTGAATATCAATACTATGACGTCACAATTGTCGTTATTACTTTCATTACGCTCGGTAAATATCTGGAGGCTCGTTCAAAGATTAAGACCGGAGATGCCATTGAAAAATTACTAAATCTCCAAGCTAAGACTGCTTTAGTGATTCGTGACGGCGTTGAGGTAGAGGTCTCAGTAAATGATGTTAAACACGGAGATTTAATTGTGGTAAAGCCAGGGGCAAAGATTCCCGTCGATGGTGTTATTACTGATGGGGAGTCGTATATTGATGAGTCGATGGTGACTGGTGAGCCAATGCCAGTACAGAAAAAAATAGGAGATGCGGTGGTGTCTGGCACGATAAATACTAGTGGCTCATTTACGTTTGAAGCTACAAAGATTGGAGCGGAGACACTTTTGGCACAGATTGTGAAAATGGTTGAGGATGCCCAAGGTAGCAAGGCGCCTATCCAAGCTTTGGCAGACAAAATCTCAGCCGTCTTTGTGCCAATTGTTTTAGTGATTGCTTTTTTGTCGCTGGGAACGTGGCTTATTGTTGGGTCGCAGTATTTAGGATTCTCGCAGGCGTTGTCGTTTGGCCTGGTGTCGTTTGTCGGGATTCTTGTCATTGCTTGTCCTTGTGCACTTGGACTGGCAACACCAACGGCGATTATTGTTGGGGTTGGTAAAGGGGCGAAGGAAGGTATCTTGATAAAAGATGCAGCTACACTCGAAAAGCTCCACAAGGTAAATACAGTAGTGGTTGATAAGACTGGAACCTTGACCGTCGGTAAGCCAACTTTGGTTAATATACAAAACCTATCAAGCAAAACTGACGAAGAATTGGTTGCGATACTGGCTTCATTAGAGAAGAAGTCTGAGCATCCAATTGCGCAAGCTATTGTTAATTATGCAGAAGAGAAAGGTATTTCGGTAAGAGAAGTTGCTGGATTTGAGAGTATCCAAGGTAAGGGTCTTAAGGGTGTGGTGGATGGTACAGAATATTTTGTTGGTAATGCCAAACTCGTCAGTGACCTCGGGGTGTCATTTGAGGTTACAAAGTTAGAGGAGTTTACCTCACAAGGTAAGACGCCGGTTATTCTGGCAACTGTTGACGCTGTACTTGGCTTTGTGATGGTGGCTGATGAAATAAAACCAGAATCAAAACAAGCAGTGGCTGACTTACATAAGCTTGGTATTAAAGTAGTAATGCTGACTGGCGATGATGAAAAAGCGGCCAAGCACATGGCGGAGTTGGTTGGAATTGATGAGGTGATTGCTCACGTGTTGCCACAAGATAAGTTGTCCAAAATTAAAGAATTGCAGGCACAGGGTCTAGTGGTGGCGATGGCGGGTGATGGAGTAAATGATGCGCCGGCTTTGGCTCAAGCTGATGTCGGAATTGCGATGGGGACCGGTACAGACGTCGCTATTGAATCAGCCGGCATCACTCTTCTGGGCGGAGATATCTCTAAACTAGCGAAGGCTATTAAACTCTCTAAGATAACTATGCGCGGAATCAAACAAAATCTCTTTTGGGCTTTTGTCTACAACATTGTTGGTATACCACTAGCAGCCGGTGCTTTTTATCCAGTCTTCGGCTGGCTCTTAAATCCTATTTTTGCTGGTTTTGCGATGGGCATGTCGTCAGTCTCGGTGGTATCAAATTCACTTCGGATTAAAACTAAGAAATTATAATTATGAGCACATATAAATTTCATGTTTCTGGCACTCACTGCGCTTCCTGCAAGATTCTAATCGAGGATATTTTGGGTGAGCAGGCTGGTGTACAGGGCGTGCGAGTTGATCTTAAGAAAGAATTAGTAGAAGTAGAGAGTAATACAGATTGGAATTCAGTAGAGTTGGCAAAAGTCCTTACAGACAAAATTCAGCCAAATGGCTACGTCTTGTCTGTAGACAAGGTAGCTTCAGTTGAGTCTGGTGGCGATGTGATTTGGCAGGCGGTCCCAATTGGGCTCTTGATCCTTGCACTCTTCTTTGTGTTGCAGAAGTCTGGAATCCTTAACCTTGGTCTTGGTGGTCAGACTACTTATATCACTAGCTTTGTTATTGGTCTCATTGCGTCTGTTTCTAGTTGCTTGGCAATTGTGGGAGGACTGGTGCTGTCCCTTTCAGCTAAAGTCTCACAAGACAACCTCAGTGACACTAAAATGTTTTCACTCTTCCATATTGGAAGACTAGGTAGCTTTGCGATACTTGGTGGAGTCCTGGGTGCTGTTGGTGGAGTGATTGGAATTAACTTCACCCTTACTGCAATACTCGGAATTTTGGCTTCAGTGGTGATGCTTCTACTTGGTTTGAATTTGGTAGGAGTTTTCCAAAAGAATAAAATTGCTTTACCTTCAGGTCTGTTTAGTTTCTTTAGAAGAATTGAACATAAGACTCTAACTCCACTTATTCTTGGTTTTGCTACCTTCTTCTTGCCGTGTGGTTTTACACAATCAATGCAAGTGTCGGCTTTAAGTAGTGGGTCGTTTATGTCTGGCTCTTTGATTATGTTTGCGTTTGCGCTGGGGACACTACCAATGCTGCTGTTGCTGTCTTTTGGTTCAGCGTCGTTTGCTCATTCCAAATACGCACCACTATTCTTTAAGTCCGCTGGAGTGGTGGTTATCGGGCTTGGGTTGTTTGCGCTCCTGGCTGGACTAGCTGGCCTTGGAATTATCAGTCCGATAATTAATATATAATTAATGTATGAATAAAATCGCTTTATCAATTGTCACACTCGGGTTAGTTATCGGCATTGGCATCATTTTTGTCGATGGTTTGAAAGGGGTTGAAACCGCAGACGTGGAGCCAGGACAAAATATTGAAATCCGAGACGGTGTGCAGTACATCACCATAAACGCCAAGGGTGGTTATTCTCCGAGGGTTACCACAGCGGCGGCTGATATGCCTACTAAGCTGGTTGTAAAAACAAACGGTACTTATGACTGTTCTACAGCACTAGTAATCCGTTCAATTGGCTACCAAAAAATGCTGCCGCAAACAGGAGAGGAGGTAATAGACATTGGAACGTCAAAACCTGGGGCGTCACTGCACGGTACCTGCAGTATGGGTATGTATAATTTTGTAATAAATTTCAACTAAGAATTGCATCAGAGTATTTGCAAGTTTAACGTTGAAATTAGGAAAGGGTTTGTTTACGTCCTATAACCATGTACTAATCACGCTTTTGTAATTTATTTGCATTAAGAGCGTCATAAATAGTAAAGGGTGCTTCTTCTGTTATAATTAAACATTATTAGTCTAGGTCGCTAATCTAACCCTATTCTATGTCTAAACAAAAATTAAATGCGTCGATTTTTATCAACGCCCCAAGGGAGACGGTATGGGATACGTTACTAGGATACAATTCTTATAAAGAATGGACCAAGTCCTTTAATCCAACTTCGCGTTTTGAAGGTGATTGGAGTGAGGGCTCGAAAATCCTCTTTTTGGGCACTGATGAGAATGGCGAAAATGAAGGTGGAATGGTTAGTCGAATTGCCAGGAATATACAGAATGAATATCTCTCTATAAAACATCTAGGAATTGTCGAGAATGGTGTCGAAGACACTACTAGTCCCAAAGCCAAGTCTTGGGCACCAGCCTATGAGAACTATACTTTAACGGAAAAAGACGGTGGTACAGAGTTTGTGGTCGAGCAAGATCTCGATGAAGAGTATTTGCCGATGTTCAAAGAGATGTGGGAGAAAGCCCTTCAGGTATTAAAAGAATTGGCTGAGAAGAAGCAAAATTAAATAGAAATTTGCACCCCAGAGGGTGCTTTTTCTATTCTGGTATAGAAAAGTCATGACGTTTCAGGCTTTGGCAGGATAGTGGTGCGACAATATAGAAACCGCCCACAGAGCCGGGTGGCTGCTGTGGGCGGTAGAGGTCAGTGGTCATTTTCTCCACTTACTCTGGTTGGCTTTGATGTTGAATTGAGCCGCACGATTGCAGGAGACTGAGCAGTAAACGATCGTTCTGTAAGCGTTTTCTTTGGTCCCGCCGTTTTTTGCTATGTGTGCTTCAGGGTCAATCATGCTGAGTACCACGGCCTTACTTCCTTTAAGGAGAGAAGTAAAGCAACGAGCACACTGCTTGGATCTCTTAAGCGGTATCATTTCCGCCTTCCAGCCTGGATGAGCAAGTAGCTCAAAATCTGACTCCTCCGAGGGGAGGTAGGTTATGAGGGGGGTCTGGTTGTACATCTCAACTCCTGTTTTAAAGAACGATTTGTAAGATTACCGCACTTTTTCATAATGTAAAGGTAAGTCCACAAGCAGGTTGTAATTTATTAGTAGGATACATTTCTCTACATTTGACAATGGATTAATCTAGTAAAAAAATTATTGGACGGGTGTATAGTTAAGTCTGGTTTTGTTGATTAAAACTTTTAGCGACAAAATTTATCCTATTAATGTTTCGTTATTATCATGAATATGAATGAGATGGACAGAAGACAAGTTTTAGCTTTTTTGCGCTCACACCAGTTGATGGCTCTATCGACAGTATCACCAATTGGTGCCCCTGAGAGTTCGGTTATGTATATGTATGTAGATGACGATTTTAATACCTACTGTCTAACACGCGAAGCGACTCGTAAGTACGTGAATGTGATGACCAATGATATGGCTAGTGTCATTACTGTTGATGAGGATTCGGTTGAAGTGGCAGAGATAATTGGTCGAGCTAGCGTTGTTTCAGATAATGAAGAAGTTACTCGAGTGACTGAAGAGTTGCACAAGATTGTGGCGGAGCGTAAGTCTGAGTTTTGGCTACCACCGGTTGATCAGATTGATGGAGAGGTCTATGTGTTGATTAAGGTAACTCCGACAATGGTAAAGTATGTAGACTACGCTGATGCCGCTAAAGGTATCGTGGTAGTTGAACCTAAGTACATAACTTTCAATTTTGCTACCGGAGAATAATTATCTAGATATGAAAACAGTAGTTGTTGCTTCAGAAAATCCAGTTAAGGTAGCGGTGGCGCAAAAGTCTTTTGCAGCCGTATTTCCTGAGGAAGAGTTTAGTTTTGTTTCCCTTAAATCTGAATCTGGGGTTGGTGATCAGCCGTTTAATGAGGAGACTGAACGGGGAGCATTGAACCGTATAGATTTCATCAAAGCTAAGTATCCGGAAGCAGATTACTGGATTAGTCAGGAGGGAGGACTGTTTGATGATGGAGAGACTTTGTATAACCGCGCGTGGATTATGGTGTGTGATCAAAATGGTTTTATCACCAAATCATCGACTCCACTTTTTTATCTACCCACAGAAGTTGTAAAATTGGTCCGGGGAGGAATGGAGCTGGCACATGCTGCGGATGAGTTTTTTAGTAGCGTGAATTCAGGACAAGGAGTGGGAGCGGTAGGCTTCCTAACCGACGGAATTATTGATAGAGAAAACTATTACCTCCAAGCGGCCATCATCGCAGTTTCTCAACTGAAGCATAAGGATTGGTATTAGAGGTTCCGATGTATACTATGGGAGTGAAGGCGTATAAAACTCAAAACACCATACTGCTTAGTTTGTTTTTAATTACTGCAATCCTAAGTAGCCTTTTCTTCTATATGCAAAGTCAGGGCAGGGAGGATTCTTCAACTATGATTATGCCAGGAGCTAATGCTGTCTATTTAGACGAAACACAACCGATTGATGTTCGGGTAGCGGATTTGTTGTCTTATATGACACTAGAAGAAAAGATTGGACAAATGACACTGGTAGAGAAGAATAGTATTAAAGACCCAAGTCATATTGCTACTTATCACTTAGGTGGCCTACTCAGTGGCTCTGGAGCCAAACCAGAAGAGAATACAGTGGCTGGTTGGCGGGATATGACTGCTGGCTTTCAAGCGGCCGCAGATGGCTCTAGACTTAAGATTCCACTGTTATATGGAGCTGATGCCATCCATGGTCATGCCCACGTGCCTGGGGCTACGGTATTCCCGCATGCCATCGCGCTTGGTGCGACTGGTAATCCGGAATTAGTAAAAGCAGTAGCGCAAGCAACTGCTCGAGAACTCGTGGCCACGGGTGTTAATTGGAGTTATTCGCCAAATCTCGATGTGCCTAGAGACATTCGTTGGGGAAGAGTGTATGAAGCTTTTTCTGACGATTCTACTCTAGTGTCTAAGCTGGGGGCGGCATACGTGGAGGGATTGCAGTCTGTGACGGACAAGAATACATTTGTGTTGGCTACACCCAAGCACTATCTCGGTCTTGGTAGCATGGAATGGAATACTTCACTAAATAAAAATTATAAAATTGATCAAGGGGTGACTCCGGCTGATAAGACACAGTTGCGTAGTGTGTATTTGCCACCATTTAAAGCAGCGGTTGAGGCTGGAGCTTTGAGTATTATGGTCGGGCTTAATACCTGGGGAGATAAGCGTATGGTCTTGCAGAAGGAGTTGTTGACTGACGTACTGAAAGAAGAGCTTGGGTTTAGAGGGTTTCTAGTATCGGATTGGTACGGAGTACATGAGGGGAGGCTGGATACTTTTACTGCGACAATACAGGCAATTAATGCTGGCGTGGACATGGTAATGTTGCCGTTTGATTATGATAAATTTGCGCGTCATGTGAAGTGGGCAAATCAGTTAGGGTTTATTTCTGATGAACGAATTGATGATGCGGTCTCAAGAATTTTATATGCGAAGTTTGCACTCGGTCTGTTTGATGAAGAAAGAGAAGTAGTTAAACTAGATGAGGTGGGTAGTGCTGCTAATCATGCCTTGGCTCGCACGGCGGTAGCAGAATCTTTGGTGTTACTCAAAAATGAAGAAGCGGTCCTGCCAATTCGTCCACAGACGTCACATATACGCGTGTCTGGAAGTGCAGCTGATAATATCGGAAGACAAATGGGAGCTTGGAGTGTGGAATGGCAGGGTATTGATGGAAATTGGCCCGAGGGAGCTACTTCGATTTTGAAGGGAATAGAAGATAGGGTTAGTCCCGCAACGCTTGTTGAATATAACCTTAAAGGTGAGTTTATAAACAAGAAGAAGGCGGATATTGGTATTGCGGTAGTTGGTGAAAAACCATACGCTGAAGGTTGGGGAGATACTGAGTATCCAATTCTTGGGGATGATGACTTGCAGACTATAAAAAACCTTCAAGCAAATTCAGAGAAGGTGGTGGTGATTATTGTATCGGGTCGGCCGCTTTTGATCACAGAAGAGGTGGCGTCGCTTGATGCTTTGGTAGCTGCTTGGTTACCAGGTAGTGAGGGGGCTGGCATTGCAGATGTTTTGTTTGGTGATAAGCCGTTTACAGGATCTCTTCCACTACCGTGGCCGAGTCACTCCGAGCAGCTACCAATCTCGACTGATGGTAGTACAGATGACGGAACCACGGTTCTATTTCCCCGCTATTTTGGACTTAAAAAATAAAAGTTGGGCGGTGGTGGTTAGTAGAGCTCTGCTAAAAATGCTATAATGTAAGAGTCGAAAAACTTAGTAGCCAACCATAGAATCTATGGAAGTCCGTACAAACGTGACTCACGCTACCATGACCTACTTTACTCCATTTACAGGTATACCTACCTTATAAACCTTTTGCATAAAACCAAAAGGGTAATTTGTTGTTGTTTTAAGAAGGCGTGAGCCATAGACATTTAAACGTGTGTCATATTCGGTCACGTGTTTCGGCTTGGTATTGAGTACGACATTAAGAGAAATAATCACATATATTTATGCAAAGTGAATCAAGTCGACCTCTATATAGAGGAGCGCAAGTTGTCTGGTACAGCTTATATATTATTGAGGCGCTACTTATCGGCCGCTTTCTCCTAAAATTACTCGGCGCTAACCCAGAAGCTGCCTTTAGTAGCCTGGTGTATTCGACATCACAAATATTTGTCTGGCCGTTTACGTCAGTGTTCTCAAATAATTATGCAGCCGGAAGTGTCTTTGAGTGGACTACCTTATTAGCTTTGTTGGTGTATTGGCTTTTAGCTAATGCCATCATCAAGTTATTTGTTATGAGTAAGTCGGTGTCACCGCGTGAGGCGGATGTACGGCTGGCAGAGGATGGTCCGGAGATTCTGTAGTACAAGTTGTTGCAGAGGTTAAAAATTATAATTACAAAACATATGGAATTTTTGGTTTGGATAGTGTTCGGGGGATTAGCTGGATGGGTAGCTTCACTAATCATGAACACTGATGGTCAGCAGGGAATTATTCTAAACATTATCGTTGGTATAGTCGGAGCAAGTATTGGTGGCTTCATCATGAACTCACTTGGAGAAGGTGGAGTTAGTGGATTTAATTTATACAGTTTCCTGGTGGCTGTCGGCGGAGCCGTGGTTTTGCTCTTTATAGTCAATCTGATTCGAGGAAAATAGAAAGTACTTGGTGATGTTGGTTAATTCTGGTATCACCCAGGCTTAATAGTTAACTAAATAATATATGGGAGAAGATAAAAAAGAAGACACTAATGCAACAGTGCCACCCGATACTCAAGTGGTAGAAGAGGAGACCAAGACTGAGACTCCTTCAGAGAATGAAGATGAAGATGACGAAGAGGACGAGCAAGCGTAATCTTAAAAAGCATCCGTAAGCGGGTGCTTTTTTTATGGACAAGTGCCCTTGGTTTGGTTAGGCAGTATATAATTAAGTGATAGCAAATCTGTATATTAAATATAAATACTTCACATGGTCCATACACTAAGAGCGCTTATTTTGTTCATTTTAATTTTTGGCCTTACCAGCTACGTCTATTATTTTCACCATGATGAACTGGCACGGTTATTTGTGCGCTATGGAGTAATCACAATACCGATATTTGGACTATTGCTTTTGTTGGTCTCGCTCATGCTCAGTAAGCTAACTGGCATGCCGCTTTTTAAAGCGAAGAAGTTAGTGACAGTCGCACCGATAGTCGTGCCTCAAAAACTGGTCTGGTCGCAGCTAATGCTCGGGGTGTTGGTAGGGCTGGTTTTTCTGATCCCGGTGGTTGTGTTGCTTATTTGGGTGGTAACTGTACTCAGATAGTACTTGTGTCACAGCTAACTAAACCGGCGCAAAATAGTACGGTTAACCGTACTATTTTGTGCTGGTGTGTGAGACGTTCTGTGATCAACCAAAGATTGTCTGTGGGATTAGGGCATCCTGGACGAACTAGTAAATTTTACTTTGTTATAATTTAAGTATGAATAAAAATATTCTTATCACAACAACTGAAAATGTAGCTGGGCGAGAAGTGGCGGTCGTCTTAGGATTAGTAAAAGGAAGTACTGTTAGAACTAGGCATGTTGGTTGTGACATAATGGCCGGACTACGTTCACTGATTGGAGGGGAAGTGAAAGGTTACGTTATTGCTTTGAATGATGCTCGTACAGAAGCTACTAATCGTATGTTGACGGAAGCTGAGGCGATGGGAGCTGACGCTATCTTGTGTACTAGGTACACTACTTCGCAAGTTATGGCTGGTGCTGCAGAGATCTTGGCTTATGGTACTGCTGTGAAGTTTCGCTAAGTCTGTGCTATTGACACATTATTAGACAGTGGTATTTTTAAAGAGATGAACCAGAAAACACAACAACTACATACCTGTAATCAAACCCCAATCTTTGGGCGTGATTATTCGTTTGAAGCCCTTATGGCGTCTTCATTCCTTGTATGTGGCTGTGGTCAGTGTATCTCCATTTCTTCTTAAATCTCTCAGAAAAAAGAACGATAGAAAAACCTCAGCTCCATAGAAGCTGAGGTTTTTATGAAGCAAATTGTTCTTTGTCATCTTCTTTTTTGAAGGAAATATTATGTCAGACGACACCATAGATACCAGCTCGCCACCCGAAATTGAAATCATTTTTCGGAAGAGCAAGCGATTGGTCTTGCGGCCCCTGGATGAGCCCGACGCCCCGCTGCTCGCAAAATGGATGAACGACCCCGAGGTCTCAGTCATGTTGCGAGCGTACTTGCCGGCAATGAAACCAGAGGAAGTTGTGTGGGTGCAAGGCCTTGCAAAACGTAGCGCTACAAACATTGTAGTGATGATGGTGGTTGATGGTGTACCCATCGGTACGATGGGTCTCCACGACATCGACCACCGTCATGGTACTGCCACTACTGGCGCTGTGATTGGTGAGAAGGCGTACCAAGGGAAAGGGTATGGCGTTGAAGTCAAGATGCTCTTGCTTGAATACGCTTTCAATACGCTCAACCTGCGCAAGATTTGTTCCAACGTGCACGAGTTCAATGAATTCAGTGAGAAGTATAGCCTGAAGTGTGGGTACAAAAAGGAGGGTCGCAGGAAAGACCAGCACTACAGCCAGGGTCTGTACTGGGACGAAATCCAGCTCGCTGTGTTTCGTAAGGACTTCATGCCACTCTGGGACAAGTTTGCTGAAGAGCACAAGGGTGCGATTTTGACCAAGTACTTCAAGAAGAAGCCGAAAAAATGAAAAAGAAAAACCGCAGGCACGCCTGCGGTTTTTATGTAGCGTGGTGGGAATTATTAGTACCCACCATCGATTTCCCAATCTTCACCATTTACGAAGGATGAAGCATCGCTGCAGAGGAAGGTGGCAAGGTTGCCAACTTCAGCGGCAGTGCCTTGTCGACCAAGGTAGATTTTTTTTATTTCATCCTTAAGGTCAGGAACGTCGTCATTCATAGCGGTATCAATCCAGCCTGGAGCAATACCGTTGGTACGGATATTGTGTTTACCGTACATCTTAGCCATGTTGCGGATGGTTGGCCACAGTGCAGATTTTGAGCCGTCGTAGTGGTTGCTGTGTGGCGCGTTTGAGTCTTTGCCGTTGGTGGAGGTCACAAACACAATTGAACCCTTTACACCTTTAGCTTTCATGCGGTTGGCAATTGAGCGGGCGGCAAGGGTTGGTCCAAAGGTGTTTATCTCGTAAATCTTGCGGTATTGCTCAATGGTTTGTTCATCAAATGGTGTGTTTGGTGAAGTGCCTGAGGCAATAACAGCAGCATCAAATTCCAAACCAACAGACTGAACTGCTTCTTCAAGAAACAAATCAAATCTCGCTGTATTCACCATGTCGACTTGTGCGATATAGACGGACACCCCCTCAGCTTGAATTTCTGCTTGTAGAGCTTCTGCCGCAGCTTTGTTGCTGTTGTAGGTGATGGTGATGCCTTTGGCACCATTAGCTACTTGTGAACGCACAATCTCTGATCCAATAGCCCCACTACCGCCGATAACGAGGATGTGTTTACCTTGTACGCCGAGGTTGTATTTTGCTGTATCCATGTTGTGTCTCCTGAAGATGAATGAATTTTGAATAAGAACTTTCTCGCTTTCAATAGTAGCCCAGCTGCAGGATGTGTCAATGTATGACTATTTCGCTCCTTTTCGTTTGAAATAGAAGTAGGCGAGCGTGGCGACTAGGGCGGCTAGGAAAATGGTCTGGATAATTGATTCTA
>CAZBJN010000011.1:0-22738 GCA_964492305.1 uncultured Candidatus Saccharibacteria bacterium
GTTCACTGTTTGGTTTGCGAGTAGCAGCCGCTGGTTTGGAGCGTGACGATGCAGTCACACTTAAGGCGACCGAAGGGTTTATGTTAAATGCCGAAGTGCGTGAATTACCTTTTACTCCAATACCACACAATGATGACTTTGCTCTTGATTATCATCGTCCATACATTGATGACATTGCGCTTTATGAAGGGGAGACCAAACTCGTGCGTGTACCAGATGTATTTGACTGTTGGTTTGAGTCTGGCTCGATGCCGTACGGTCAACACCATTATCCATTCTCGTGTGACGTTGACACCTTTGCCAAGCAGAATTTCCCAGCGCAGTTTATTGCTGAAGGTCTTGATCAAACTCGCGGCTGGTTCTACTCATTGATTGTGCTTGGTACCGCACTCTTTGGAAAGTCACCGTATGAAAACGTAATTGTAAACGGACTGGTACTAGCCGAAGACGGTAAGAAGATGAGTAAATCACTTCGTAATTATCCAGATCCAATGGAGCTGGCTGACCGAGTTGGTGCAGACGCGATGCGTTACTACTTGCTCTCATCTCCAATTATGCGTGGAGAGGATTTGAACTTCTCAGAAAAAGAAGTGCTTGAACTGCAGCGAAAGAACATTGGTCGCTTACATAACGTGCTAGCGATGTACGAGATGTTTGCTGACGGCACCAAGCCAGTCGCTTCCTCAACAAACGTACTTGATCGTTGGATTATTTCTCGTCTCAATCAATTAATTGCTGATTCAACTACCGGCTACAAAAACTACGAACTTGATAAAGCGACCAGGCCAATAGCAGACTTTATCGAAGATGTGTCTGTTTGGTATTTGCGCCGTTCACGTGAAAGACTTAAGGGGGAGGACGAGGCAGACAAAGCTTTGGCTATTGGTACACTTCGTCACTTACTACGTACTCTAGCACTCGTGATGGCTCCAGCTATGCCGTTTTATGCTGAGTTCTTGTATCGTGCTGTGAAGGAAGAAAGCGAACCAGAAAGTGTACACTTAGCCGCTTGGCCTGAAGGAGGGGAGGTTGAGGGGCACTTAATTGCTGATATGGCAGAAGTAAGAAAAGTTATAACTTATGCTCTTGAGGCCAGAACTAAACTTGGTATTAAAGTAAGACAACCTCTACAAAAATTGGAGATATTTTGGCAGAGTCCATCCGTCACTATCATGGATGAACTGATAATAGATGAGGTGAACGTAAAAGAAGTAGCACACCATATTCATGACTCAGCTACTATTGTTAAGTTGGATTCAAATATCACTCTAGAACTCAAAGCTGAAGGGGAAGTGCGAGAATTTATGCGCGCAGTTCAAGAACGCCGCAAGCAAGATGGGCTTGAACCTCAAGACCGCATCTCTCTTGTGGTACAAGCGACATCCGAAGGCCAACTAGTATTGGAAACATTTAAAGATATGCTCGTGAAGACTGTTGGAGCAACTGAGCTCGTGTTTGCTGATGTTGAAGGTGAGAGGGTATCGGCTGGTGAGCACACCTTTGTGATAGCGCTCAAAAAACTCTAGATGTCTTACGTTACCTACACTACCGAAGCGTTGGTTTGTGGGAGCTTCGAACAAAACACCTCAGACAAATCATTCCTGCTTTTTACTCGTGATAACGGAATGCTCTTTGCGACCGCCAAGAGCGTGCGCGAAGAGGTCTCCAAGCAACGGCAGGCCCTTCAAGATTTTTCACGCATCCGTGTCTCGCTTGTGAAAGGTAAGACCGGTTGGCGAGTTGGGAGTGTGGAATCACTGAAGAATGATTTTAGCGGAGCCCCCGACCGCGAGACGCGGGGAAGTGTGGTTTTACTTTATCGACTACTCAGGCGGTTTATTCGTGGTGAGGAGGCTTCATCAGAACTATACGATTTTGTGGTGGAGGCACTTGATGTGGTGAGCCAGCCCCAGCCAAACCGGGCGGTTTTGGACTTATTTGTACAGATAAGGATTTTGTCGTTGTTGGGGTATGTAGACGAAGCTTCAATACCAATTTCACTCCAAAATCGTACGCTAAAAGACGTTATTATGACCGCAAGCCCCACTACGGTGGCCCAATTGGAAGTGCTAATTGCTAAAGCCACGGAGAGTAGTCACCTGTAAACTATAGTGATGGTATACTAGAAAAGACTATGTCAGGGATAAAAGACCAGGAAAATATCGACGAACTACGCAAGCGACTTTATGACCGTGACTTTTCGGCTACAGAGAGTACTCGCCACCAACTCCCAAAGACTGAGGTAGACGTGTCTCGTGGCTGGGCCAATAGTGCCGAGCGGAATGTGCCGGTCCCACCACCAGATGTGGCAATACCAACCCCTCCACCTCAAACCCGCCCGCCAGAATTAGATATGGAGATAGAAGAGGTGGTGCCTGAACCACGAAAGCGGTCGTATCGACTTATCATTCTACTAGCTAGTGTGGTGTGTTTTATTGTAGTGGCGATTATTTCAAGCCTTTACCTTTTCTTCGGAAACAACCAAATCTCAGCCCGAAATATCAGCATCAACATCGAAGCCCCATTCTCAATTGCGGCTGGCGAACAGGTACCGATGCAGGTAAGTGTTTCTAACCAAAACAGTGTACCGATTCAAGCAGCCACCCTTATTGTGAATTATCCAATTGGTACCAAGACCAATGACGCTGAAACCAAAGATCTTTACGAACAAAGAATTCCAATTGAAAGCATCGCTGCTGGTGAAGCAATAAATCTTCCACTAAACGCTCTATTCTTTGGTGAAGAAAACGAGGAGAAAGAAGTACGCGCTACTATTGAATATCGAGTAAATGGTTCAAATGGCACTTTCTACAAAGAAGCTGAGCCAGTTAAAATCAAAATTAATTCTTCACCACTTGTTATCAGAGTAGACGCCATTGAGCGTGCTTCATCGGGTCAGGAGATTGAGGTTACTCTCACTGTACAATCAAACACCAGCGCAGTGCAGCGTAACATTCTAATCACTGCCAACTACCCAAATAGCTTCGCCTTCTTGAGGTCTGAACCATCACCATCGTACGGCCAAAACACTTGGCTTATTAGTGAGATAGCACCAGAAGGATCACAAGTTATCACACTACGCGGACGCATCAGTGGTGTAGCTAACGAACAGTCTGAGCTACAGTTTTTGGCTGGAACGCCACGTTCCGACAATCAGTTTGTGATGAGCTCAACCATGACTCAAGCCAAGACCACCTATACTATTGAACGTCCGTTTATTGATGTTCAGGTAGCAGTTAACGGCGACAAGGATGGTTCGGCAGTTGTTGAGGCAGGGAAGGAGGCGGGTGTTGTGATTAGTATCACCAATACTTTGGATGAGACTATTTATGACATGCGCGTAGAAGTGTCACCTAAGGGTAACTTAATCCGAGATAATCTCCTTAGTATTCCAGACGGCTTTTATGATTCAACTAACAAAGTCATTCGCTATGAAGTAGCAGGTATGGAAGACCTGGCCGAAGTGCGTCCTGGTGAATCGCGTGAATTTTTGTTTTTTGTGAAGCCTGACATTAATCAGCAGACTGCGTCTTTTGATATCTCAACTAATGTCTACGCTAGACGAGTGCGCGAAGCCGGCGCTGCTGAAGAGATTGTTGGTACAGCAGTAGCTGATGCTAAGTACGAATCAAAGCTAGCCCTTAGGGCCCAGGCCGGACGAAACGACGGTCCATTTTCTGATACTGGTCCATTGCCACCAGTAGCTAATCAGGAAACTACCTACACGCTCACTTTTGAAATTGAATCGGGAGCCAACGATTTGACTGCCGCTGTCATGACTACTTCACTACCACAGCACGTTGCTTGGCTTGATAAATTCGAAGGTGAGGGGACCGTGGAGTACAACCCTGTGGCTAAGCAGATTCGTTGGAATGTAGGGGCAATGACCGCCAAAACGTCCAAGCAACTACAGATTCAAGTCTCGCTCTTGCCAAGTGTCACACAAGTTGGTACAAATCCTACATTGGTTGGCTCTCAAGAAGTACGTGCTACCGACCGATTTACCGAAACCACCGTCCGAGTGGTGAATGCTCTACTGACCAATGAACTATCGCGTGAAGCGGGACATCCTAGAGATAACGGACTAGTAGAAGCAGATTAAATTCAATTTACATTATGACAACAAAAGACAGCATGGATAAGGTGGTTTCCCTTTGTAAAAGGCGAGGGTTCGTATTCCAGGGGAGTGAAATTTACGGCGGCTTGGCCGGAGTCTTTGACTTTGGTCCAATGGGAGTAGAACTTTTGAATAATCTTAAGCGAGCTTGGTGGAAGGCCAATGTCTACGATAAAGAAAACTATTACGGTCTTGATTCAGGTATGTTCAAGCATCCACGAGTTTGGGATGCGAGTGGACACACTTCGGGATTCTCTGACCCTTTGTCTGAATGTCGTGAGTGTAATACACGTATTCGTGTTGATAAGGAACTGGGAAGAATTGGCATTGAAGCTGACGAAAAAATGTCTGAAGCAGACATCAACAAACTATTTGATGAAAATCGAGATAAGATTCCGTGCCCAAAGTGTGGTCAAAAGAATTTCACACCTGCTAAAGCCTTTAACTTGCTTGTAAAATCAAATCTAGGCGACTTCACCTCAGAAGGTAATGAGCCAGTGTATCTTCCTGGTGAAGCATGTCAGGGTATTTACCTAGATTATAAAAACATCCTTGACTCAATGTCGCCAAAACTGCCATTTGGTATTGTGCAGATTGGTAAAGCATTTCGAAATGAAATTTCGCCACGTAACTTCTTGTTCCGTACCCGTGAAATGGAGCAGGCTGACACACAACTCTTTGTTAAACCAAATCAAAATAAAGATGCCTACGAACAAGTAAAGCAAGATCGTTTCAATTGGTATCTTTCAATTGGTATCAAGCCAGAAAATCTACGCTGGAAGCAGCACGCTAATCTTGTGTTTTATGCATCCGATGCTTGGGATATCGAATACAACTTCCCAGGCCTAGGCTTCGATGAGCTAGAAGGAATCCATGACCGCACCAACTACGACCTTACTCAGCACATGGAATTTTCTGGTGTCGACCTGCGCTACACTGACCCAGAAAGTGGAGAGAAGTATATTCCATGGATTCTTGAGACTTCAGTTGGTATGGGCCGTATGTTTTTGGCGGTAATTTCTGATGCATACCATGAAGAAGAAATGGATGGATCTACTCGTGTAGTTTTGAAACTTCATAAGGACCTCGCTCCGTACCGAGTAGCCGTCTCACCACTACTAAAGAATAAGCCAGAACTAGTAGAGAAGGCTCGCGAAGTATTTAAACTTCTGAAGAAAGAGTTTGGAAATGTCGCTTGGGATGATAACGGCAACATCGGTAAGCGTTATCGTCGCCAAGACGAGATTGGTACCCCGGCTTGTATCGTGATTGACTTCGAGTCACTCGGCCAAGAAAAGCCAGAGCTCGCAGACACTGTGACAGTTCGTGATCGCGACACCGGCGAACAGACCCGCGTCGCTATCGCTGAGCTGGTGAACTATTTGAAGTAGGGAAGTAAACAAAAAGCCCGGCGCCTAGGGCGCCGGGCTTTTTGTTTGATTAGTACTGAGTCAGCTTAAACATTACCCAAATACCAAAGATGGCCCCGACAGCATTACCGATGACACTAGTAAGTGAAAACCCACCGGCGCCCCACAGACTTGGAATATAGCCACCAATAAAGCCACCAATAAACATACCTAGATAAATCAATCGTTTTGATTCCATATATGCCTAGTATAGCGTATTGTCGTCCGGCTTTTATATTTTTTACGCTGTGTTAGAGTTAAATTCACTATGAAAGCCAAATATCTAACCACCACCTTACCGTACGTAAACTCCGACCCTCATATCGGATTTGCGCTCGAGATTATTCAAGCGGATACTCTAGCTCGCTACTGGCGACTTCTAGGTCATGAAGTATTTTTTAATACTGGTACCGATGAACATGGCCAGAAGATTGCTCAGAAGGCTGACGAAAGAGGAGAGGATCGTCAAATTTATGTCGACCATTATGCTAGTGAATTCAAGAAGCTCGGCCCTGCGCTCAACCTTTCGTTTGATAACTTCATTCGTACCACTGATAGTGATCACAAACTAGCTGCTCAAGAAATTTGGCGCCGCTGCGAGGCCAAGGGTGATATCTATAAAAAGAAGTACAGTGGCCTGTACTGTGTTGGTTGTGAGCTTTTCTACAAACCCGAAGAACTACTTGAAGGCAAGGTGTGTCCAATTCACACGACTCCGTGCCAAGAAATTGAAGAAGAAAATTATTTCTTTAAACTTTCAAACTACCAGGCATACCTAGAAGAGTACTTAAGCCAAGAGGGAGTGATATTGCCAGAGTGGCGTCGCCAAGAAGCTATAAACTTTGTGACTGCCGGTCTTGAAGACTTTAGCATCAGTCGCGAGAAGGCCCGTCTCAACTGGGGTATTCCAGTACCCGGTGACGACAACCAAGTCATGTATGTGTGGTTTGACGCCCTCACTAATTACATCTCTACTCTTGGCTGGCCAGAGGAGGGAGGAAACTTCACTAAATTTTGGAAGGAGGGCGAAGTCTTACAGTTAGCCGGCAAAGACCAAATCCGCTTCCAGTCTGTGATGTGGCAAGCCATGCTCAAGAGTGCCGACGTCAAAGCAACTGATAAAGTTGTCTACCACGGCTTTATTAATAGTGGCGGCCACAAGATGAGTAAGAGCCTTGGTAACGTTATTTCACCGTACGAGATGATTGCCAAATATGGTACCGACGCTACAAGGTACATCCTGCTTCGTCACGTCCATCCATTTGACGACTCTGATGTGACTTGGGAAAAGATGGATGAGTGGTACACCGCTAATCTGGTAAACGGCCTAGGAAACCTTGTCGCTCGCGTTATGAAGATGGCAGAGACTCACCTTGATGACCCGGTATCAATAAATTCTTTACCGCCTATTACTATGCAGGCACTAAATGAGCTCAACTTTCAAGGTGCACTCGATACTATTTGGCACGCAGTACAAACCCAAGATGAAAAAATTGCTACTACCGAACCATTCAAGTTGGTAAAGACAGATAAGCCAGCAGCACAAGAAATAATTTCAGACCTTGTTCGTGAAGTGCATGGGATTGCTTCTTACCTAGCTCCAATCATGCCAGATACTTCAGCCATCATTCTAAAAGCCGTCGCTGAAAACAAAAAACCAGAAAACCTCTTCTCTCGACTCGAACAATAAAAATAAAACCTTCCAATCAATTGGAAGGTTTTATTTTTTAAGATATTCAGTATTCCAATCGATTGGACTATTAAAGCTTCCTAAGAAACTGCCACCTATTCTTATCATTATAGCGGGGGAGACCAGCTCTTAAAATAAAATCTATAGTTTCAAGCAATTCACGGTAATCCTTTTTATTTTTTGTTAATGCTTTAATTGTGTTTGAAAAATCTCCTCTATCGTAACGGGCATATAATTTACCAACTGTTGATGGGCTAATGTGCAGTATGTTAGAAATTGCGTATGAACTACCTCCTTCATGAATCATGGTGATAGCAGCCAAGCGTTTGGCTAACATTATTTTTTCTTCTTTACCTAAAAACTCAAAGATAAACCCCGTGGCTTGTGTTTGTGAGATACGTCCTATGACTTCAGTCATTTGATCGATTAAAAGCACTTCCGTCTCTTTGCTCAAGTTGTTTTTTGAAACTCTTGCCATATTAATAATTTTACCGAGTATTCCAATCGATTGGAATACTCGGCCCTGCACAATTGATTGTTAAAAATAGTCCAATCGATTGGACTATTTGGCTCTTAAATTCGTGATAGAATTTGGAAATGAAATACACTTGTATCGACACTCATACTCATTTGAACCTACCGGCTTTTGCCGAAGATAGGGAAGAGGTGTTGGCTCGTACCTTGGCAGACCAAGTAGCCCATATAAATATCGGCACCACTGAAAAGACGAGTAAGCTCGCGGTTGAGATAGCTGACGCAAATGAAGGTTCGTGGGCGATTATTGGACTACATCCCATTCAAGCTGCTCCGGGTTCTGAAGATGAGGACGAAGACGATCGAGGCGGCACTCCGGCTCCAACTGGCGGCGAAGCCTTTAACTCGGACTTCTACCGCACTCTTGCTAAAAGCTCCAAAGTCGTCGGGATTGGTGAATGTGGCTATGACTACTACCACACACCAAAAGACAGCTTTGCGGTGCAGGAAGAGGCCTTTGTGGCCCAAATACAGCTCGCAAATGAGCTCGGGCTGCCACTGATGATTCATACTCGTGGCCCACAGCCGGGTGAGGAAAGTCCAACTGGACGTAGTGTCTACGAGGATGTGTATCAGACCCTAAAACAATACTCAAAGGTACCAGGAAATATCCATTTTTATGCTGGAACACTTCCTGAAGCTGAGAAGTTTTTTGAACTAGGCTTCACAGTATCTTTTACTGGAGTGATTACTTTTGCCAAGATGTATGAAGACTTGGTGCGAGCTATACCACTGACCCACATGCACGCTGAGACTGACTCGCCATATGTCTCACCGGTTCCATACCGCGGTCAGCGCTGCGAGCCGCGTTATGTCGCTGAGGTAGTCAAGAAAATCGCTGAGATCAAGCAGCTACCGCTAGAAGAAGTCCAAGAGCAACTCCTCTTGAATGCAGAGAGACTCTACAAAATTAATTTACACTAAAAAACGAGCCACCCCGGCTCGTTTTTTTGTATCCCCACCGATACCGCAAGAGGGCTTATTTATAGTATTTGAGTGTCATAATTATATGGAAAAGACATTTATTAATTCACGCCAACTTCATGTACATTATTTTATTAATTATTGTGAGTATTTATTTTTACGGAAAACTAACTAAGTTAGAATTTGATATAAGAGTACTGAAAGACCAAGTAAACAAAAATTCTGAATCAGCTGTGGCCACTGCAGCACCAGCTGAGGTAGGGCAGTTTGAATCTCATCTGGCCCTAAACGAGTCTGGTGAAATAGTGGGTGAGACACAGGTCCCTGTTATTGCTGCCGACATACCGCCGGCCTATAGTCCTGAGGAAGTAAATTTTGGAATTATCGATTGGCTCAAAAAGGATTTTATGGTCAAGCTTGGCGCCTTCCTGCTCCTCATCGCTCTTGGTTGGTTTGTGAGTTATGCCTTTGCTAATAACTGGATTGGTCCAGTCGGACGAATTGTCATTGGTCTTATGCTTGGTGCTGGTTTTATGGTGGCTGGAACATTGCGAGCCAGCAAGAGTAAAAGTCAGGGCGGTATCTTTGTGGTGCTGGGCTCAGCGATTGTACTTCTGACTGTATTTGCTGCTCGTGAGATGTATGACCTGTTTACACCAGTTACAGCACTTCTTGTGATGTTTATGTCAGTGGTGTTTGTGGCCAAGTTTGCAGTGTCTTACCGCATGATTAGTGTGGCTGTGGCCGGATTGGCCTTGGCTGCCATCGCGCCGTTTTTGACAGCCTCACCAACGGCAGATGTTGTGATGTTGTTCTCTTACCTTACCGTCATCATTGTTGGTAGTTTGTGGGTGCTCTCGCTCATGAAGGCAAATGTACTGCTGCTCTTGGCTCTTGGTGTGACAGCGTTGTATAGCGCTCCGTATATGTTTATACACGGTGAAGACGCGGTTATCGCACTTGGGTTCGGCTTCTTCTTCACGCTGTTATTCTTCGTTAGTAACTTGTTTATTTTTGTTCGTTGGCCAGATGGGGCTAGTGAAATGAATTATTTTGTGGCCGTGGGTACAGGCTTCTACTTGTTCTTGTGGATTTTGGACACCAACGCTTTTGATGATAGTTGGAAGAGTTTGGTCTACTTGGCTTGGGCGCTGGTGTTTGCTTACGGGTCGTTTATTGTCTTTCGAGTTCTCCAAAACAAGGTGCCGTTTTATCTATATGGTGCAGTAAGCTTAGGACTACTAGCAGCAGCTACCGCTACTGTATTTGAAGGAGAAGTATTGGCGATTGTGTACACTGTTCAGATTACAACCTTGGTGGTGTTAGCCAGTCGGGTACTTGGCAATTACGATGTGGCTGGACGCCTGTCTTGGTTGTACTTGGCGCCAATCATGCTCACAGTCGAAAGTCTTGATTCATATGCGTGGCGGACCGGGGATATATTCCATTCTGACTCACTAGTGATAATTAATTTAATTTTGTGTTTGTCGGTAGCCGCGTATGTACTTCATGGTGGTCAAGACAAAACAGACGAGCCTGTAAATGCTGCCAGTACACTTACGGTCTTTGCTAGTCTCTACGCGGTGGCGTGGGTTTGGCTCGCGACACACGCCGCCTTGGCGTATGAACAGGGGACAATGGTCGCATTGTTAATTTATTTGATTACTGGACTGACCCTTTATATCGAGGGACGTTCTATGGGAAGTCAGGGACTCAAGATTGCTGGAGCTGCTTTGATTGCGATTGTAGTTGGTCGGTTACTCTTGGTAGAAGTGTGGGCCATGACTATTACCGGACGCATCATCATCTTTACTATTGTTGGTGTCGTACTAATCTCAACCGCCTTTATCAAAAAACTAAACACACCCAACCATGACTAGTTCAATTATCCAGTTGCGTCGCAGTTTTCAGGTGGCACTGGCGGCTTGCCTCGCACTTCTTGTGCCGATGCTTTCCTTGGCGGATATGAGTCAGACCCAAGCGTTTGCTACTCAGTCTGAGATATTAGTGCCAACTGATTTACTGAAACCAACAGTTATTGAAATAGTGGTTAACTCCTACGCCAGTGACGATCGTACGCTGATGGTGTGGAGTAGTAGTACTATGGCATCAGTTCCGCACTACTATAAAATTGACCGCCAGAAGGTGCTGGTGCCAATCAGTGTTTCAAATGAAGAAGAAAACCTAGCGGCTCTGACTGATAATAATGAGGTGACGTTTGTAAACTTCCCACTCATAAATGGAGAGGAGACAGTCACACAGCTCATGATTGAAGCTGAATCTTCTGTAAGAGCTTCTGGCATAAATGTATCTTTGGCTAGTAATGTAATTGCACCTAAATCGGTCAAAATAACCGCCCTTAATAAACAGTCATCTCCGGACGACCAAGTTGGTAGTCAGGTGCTGTACACCGGGCAACTATCAACAGCTGATGGACGCATTAAGTTTCCGACCACTAGCGCTGATGTATGGTTGGTAGAGTTTACTCATACCCAGCCACTTAGACTAACTGAGCTATCACTTGCTCAGGAGGGTCGCCCGACGACTGAACGCCGGACACTCCGTTTTTTGGCACAACCCGATGAATCATATACCTTGTATGCAAATCCAAACGGTCCTCAGTCAGCGGTACGTCAGGCATATTCTTTGTCAGCCGTTAAAGAAGTGGTTATAGGAACATTGTCTCCTAAGCAGCCAAACCCTTATTATGTAGAAAGCGATAAAGATAATGATGGGGTAGTAGACCGTTTAGATAATTGTCCAACTCTCTCAAATTCTGACCAAGCAGATATTGATGGAAACAAAGTTGGAGACACCTGCGACGATTGGGATGTGGATGGTTTGATTAATTCTGTAGATAATTGTCCAAATTTACCAAACCAAAATCAGCGTGATGAAGATGGTGATGGACTCGGCGATGTTTGTGACGATGAAGAAAGTAGACTAACCGAAAAGTATCCATGGATATCTTGGCTTGGATTGTTGATGGCAGCCATGGCTATCGGTTCAATGTTTTGGCTGGTACATACAGCACCAAAGCCGGATATGAAGAAGAAGGAGGAGGAAGACACTGTGGTCTAGTGATACAAACAAAAAGCCCGGCGCGAAACGCGCCGGGCTTTTTGTTTAATCAAAGATAGTAATCAAGTATTTATCAAGTTCACGTTGATCAAGATCGTAGAAGCTCTTGTCTTGGCGGTGTAGGTCGCTAGCAAGGTCGACTCCCACAAAGCGCCAGTGCCATGGTTCAAAGATGTAGAAACCATTACCTTCTGGGTAAGAGAGGATGAAGCCATAACGGTGTGCATTCTCTAGGAGCCAAGCGTACGCTTCAGTCTGCGCAAAGCTGGTAAAAGTACCTCCGGTAGCTGGGTCAGTTAGGTCTAGTGTGGTACCAAGTTGGTGTTCTGAGTAACCCTGGTCGGCCGAGAAGGCGTTTGAACCAGTACCGTAGACTTGAGTGTACTGGCCCTTGAGATCCGCTTGTTCATCAAATGAACGATAGGCAGAGATAACTTTGAGGTCATGTCCAGCGCGCTTGGCGGCATCTAGTAGGTCCGTTAGGAAGCCAATGGCGTCGCCGTGGAAGTACTGATCCTTTTTGCCTGGTAAAATGTATTTCTCTTCAATTTGGCGAATTTTCATCGGCACGAAGTTTTCGTTGAGGAAGTAAGTACGAGAGTATTTCTGGAGAAGTTCCTCGTCAGTCTTTGATAGTTTATCTAGTACCCCCACTGTGCCAGAGATTTCACGGATTTGGTCTTCAAATTCTTCGTTGCGGTCTTCCTCTCGTTTTAGGTCACGCTCTACGTCTTCGAGTTCCTCAAGGGTGAGGGCAAGACGTGAGGATAAGTCGGCTATAGTTGTACTAGCTAGTTCACGTTCTTGCTCTAGAGTGTTGGTAGAAGAGGCGTTTTCAAGCAGGAAGTAGTTACGTTCCTCGAGCAGCATATTTATCTTCTGGTTCTGGTTATAGTACTCATAATAGAGATAACCCATTACCGCTAGAAGGACAGTCAAAATGGCGATAAACAGCTGGTTAGTATTTCGTTTTGGGGTTTCCATACGGCTTATTCTAGCATGCTTGTGTTCCTTGAATAAGCCAATTTTTTGTGGTAAGGTTGTCCCGTTACCAAATAAGTTCAAAGACAACATGTCAGAGACAATAATGCCAGCAGCCGAAGCATCTTCGACTAGTGAAGTAGAATTCACAAGTTACGAGTTTGCTTTCCACGTTCTTCCAACGGTTGCTGAAGGGGAAGTACCAAGTGTCGTTGATTCATTCAAGGCACTCATTACTAAAGCAGGAGGTCAGATTTTTGATGAAGAAGTAGCACAACGTTTTGATCTTGCATACGATATTTCAAAGTATCTTGAAGGCAAGAATCGAAAGTTTAGTAGTGCTTACTTCGGATGGGTACGTTTTCGTCTCCCAGCATCAGCTTTGACTGAACTAACAGAGGCAATTGACGGACAAAAAGAAATTCTCCGTTACCTCCTCGTTAAACTCACAAAGTTAGAGGAACAGAATCCTTTCCGTTTCCACGAATCAATCGCAGATCGAAAGGTTCGAACTATCACTGACGAAGAGGTTGTTGAAGAGGTTACAGAAGACGCTGAAGTAGTTATCGCTGACGAAGCAACAGTTGAAGCTGAAGCTGAAGTCGCTGCAGATGACAAAAGTGAAGAAGAAACAGTATAATAGACGTACTAGTCACTAACCACACATCAGTATGTACCTCAACAAAGCAATGATTTTCGGAAACCTTACCCGAGACCCAGAGATGAAGGCACTCCCAAGTGGTATGCAAGTTTGTTCATTCTCACTCGCTACCAACCGTGTCTACAATGACCGAGACGGCAAGCGACAAGAGATTGCGGACTACCACAACGTTGTAGTATTTGGAAAGCAGGCAGAGAACTGTGCCAAGTACCTCACTAAGGGAAGTAGCACATACGTCGAAGGACGAATGCAAACTCGCTCATGGGAAAAAGACGGAGTAAAACAATACCGAACTGAAGTCATTGCTGACCGTGTCCAATTTGGACCGAAGGGAAGTGGCGCACCAAGCAACAACAATGCAGGTGGAGCCGCAGCTGATACCGGAAGTCAGGATAAGGGAGCATCAGTGCTACCGGATTATCCAGAGGAAGAGATCAATCCAGAAGACATCCCATTTTAAGATTCTGAATGTACCCAATCTACTTTGTTGCGACGTCGCTTTCCTCGGTCACGGTAGTCATCTACCGCTCCCTCAGAAAGCTAGTCGCGCCGCGTAGCTCGGGCACCTCAAAATCTTAAAATCTGGAACAATATTTGAAATTTGAAACTTTACTAGCCAAAAAATACCAACATGGAACAACACAACCTACACAAGAAGGATGCTCTCGAGCACATTGACTACAAAGACATCAACAAGCTTGGTGCTTATGTAAACCCACACGCTCGTATGTTTAGTCGACGTCGCTCAGGCTTTTCAGCCAAGGCACAACGTGACTTCGCACGTGCTATCAAGCGTTCACGCTTTATGGCCCTTACACCATACATCCAGCACTAATTTGCTAAAAAATAGAAAAGCCGGGCCCCTTTGGGGCCCGGCTTTTCTAGTACTTGCATTTTTTTCAAAAAAATGGAATGATATCGCCAGTTAGCTCCTGGGTACTAGTTTTGTGCAGGCCCTCTTTCTCATTGTGACTTCTCCCGTGTCCTATCTGGAACACACACGTGGCAGTAATGTACCAAAGAGATTGAGGGTCTGCCCCTTATTTCATTTTCTGAAGCCAAGGCCGTCATGCAGTAGCATCGCGGCTTTTCATTTGTCTGCGTATATGGCATGCTGAGCATTGGCTTTGTTGTTTGCAATTTAAAGGAGTTTTTAAAATGATACATTCGTATGAATTCCGGCTTGCGTTTTTGCTGTCTGGCGTGGCCTTCATCATCGCATCGAGTTATGGCCAATCGCTCACCGGTGTCTGGTGGGCTGTCGGTGTTTTGGCCGCTCATTTCTTTTTGTGTTGGATTTTTGGAACTCCGTACGCGTTTGATGTCCTTCCGATAGATAAGTTCGCCAGAAGCAACTTGTTCGATTTCATCGAACAGTACTCAACTCTGAGAAATCTCTACACCCATCCAGTGACCATATCCTCTTGGCTGCTGGTGTTTGGGTTCAGTGATAGCATCATTGAGCAGTCAAGCTCATCGTGGTGGTCTTCCATCGGGTACATGCTTTTGGCGGTGATTTTGTTCATTGCTTGGCCGGCGCGTATCTGGGGCAATTTTGCTTCCATGATTGTTGACGCCTCTGAGGAGAACCTTAATCGCAAGGGAAGTACTGCCGGTGGATTCGAGGCTGAGTAAGACACCTCACCTCTACAAAAAAGAGCCGCAAACCCTCCCGGGTTTGCGGCTCTTGTATTTCTAGGGGTTAAGGTATATATTATTTGTCTCTTGTTCTTCTGGGAAGTGCCATGATTTTCTTCTGGTTTCCCTGGGTGCTGTGGCCGCTTTGGCAGGTACTGGCAAAACTTCCTCCGGGTTATCCTCGGTCGGAAACTGCATCAGGCCGCGCCGCTCTGCGCCCCGCACCTCAGCCGCTGGCTGGGCATATGGTTCTGGTCCATAGTTAGCTCCGCCCCATTTCGCAAACCCACCGCAGACCCAAAAGGTCTGCGGTTTAATTATGTCCAGACTTGCGTTTTTATCCTAGAGATGGAAAGATACAGATTGGTAGAAGTGTGTTCACTCATTACCCTCTAAAGGAGACCGTCATGGTGCTGTTTAGTATGTATGTGAAGTGGCGGATTGCGGCCATCGCTGCAGTTCTGGTGTTCTTGACCTTACCTGTCATGGATGTGCTCCCGCGCATCCTTCTCTCACTCGGCTTTGGTTTGATACCACTCTGGGTCTTGCCCTCTGGCGGGGCTGAGCCTGGCGACGAGTTCACCTGGGCCCGGACCTTCCTTGGCCTGCCGATGCTGTTTATGTACTCAGTACTCGGCGCGTTTGTCTGGTGGAACGACGCCGTTTGGTGGAGCAACCTCATCGCTGTCGGGGTGCTCATCATGGGGATTGTGCTCAGTGTGGCACTGAAGTTCTTCGCCAACAGAATGGACGATGCCGACAACACCTTCCTGTAAACCGGGCAGGCAATCAAAAAACCGCGACCCTTTTGGTACGCGGCTTTTTTCTTAGTGGGGAAGCTTACGCCTTCTCAACTCGTTCTGAGTAGTTTCCGTCTTCAGTGTTGACGGCAATGATGTCTCCTTGGTTGATGAACATCGGTACCATAACCTTGGCTCCAGTTTCAACAATTGATTCCTTAAGTGCATTACCTGAAGTGTTGCCCTTACTGGCGTCTACTGTCTCTGTCACCTTAAGTTCAACTTTGATTGGAATCTTTACGCCAATGATGTTGTCGTTGTATACCAAAGCTGAGAGTTCACTACGGTCTTTGATAAATTGACCTTGGTCGCCGACTAAGTCAGCTGATAGGTTGAAACGTTCAGCTGGCTTGCCAGTGATGTGAAATACGTACTCGTTGCCCTTGCGGTACACAAATGTGATGTTCCAAGTATCGAGGTCAGCTTCTTCAGCTACTTCGTTAACGTGGAAGGTGTTTTCAATCAAACGGCCAGAAACCAGGCTCTTGAGCTTGGTGTTGTTTACTGGCTTACGCTTTTGCTTACGAAAAACGTGTGAAGAGATGACGATACAAGGTTCGTCGTTAAATACGATGACTTTTTTTACTGTGATTTCGTTATATGAGAGGACTGCCATATATGTTTAAAATTAGGCTTACATCGTGAATGCAGGCTTGTCTCGGTCTGTACGGAAGACCAATAAGTGCTACACTATTTAAGCCCCAAGATACTACCATATATGTCAGGACTAACAAATAGCGACCCCGAACTAACTATCTTCTCAGATGAGGAGCTCCTTCATGAGTCTAAGCTTAAACCATGGCTTTTTGGCCAGCTGGTTGAACGCTATCAAGCGGCTTTTTTGCGTAAAGCACTAAATATTGTTCGTGATCCACGCGATGCAGAGGAGGTGGTATTAGATACTTTTACCAAAATCTATGTCCATGCGGACAGTTTTGTCCCACAATCTGGCGCGCAGTTTTCGTCGTGGGCGTACCGCATCCTCATGAATACTGCCTTTACCCGCTACCAAAAGCTCATTAAAGAAGGGCAGCGGTTTATGATTTTTGAACCAGAGTATGAGCAGTTTGTGGGTGAGCGGGCCAATCACTCAGGCTTTGAAGAACAACGTGACGGGATTGAGCGTGTGTTAGCTCGTTTACCTGGACACTTTTCATACGTACTACGTCTGCATTATCTTGAGCGCTGGTCACACGAAGACATCGCCTCGACCACTGGCGAGAAGGTGGGCACCATCAAAGCTAGAATTCACCGTGCCAAAGAAGCCTTCAGGCGGGAAAACAAAACCGGGGAGGCAGAGATGTTGTTGTAACCAAAGTAGTAGCTGACCAGTTATATAAAGTATGAAACACATCGAACATAATCTGCGCAGTATCAAACGCCGCATCATGATGCGTGTTTGGTACAGTTATGCTTTGTCATTAGTGACTAGAGGCGGCTTTGTGTATGGTCTAGCACTTGGGGGAGCAGTAGCTCTCTTTGGTCGTCTGACACATGTTGCTGCTATTACCCACAATCTACTTGAGGTACCACTAGGTTCAGTACCAAGTTATGTCTGGACAACTATCACTGGTGCCTTAGCTGGAGGTGAGGTACTAACTGTGCTGGTAACTCTGAGTTTGATAATTATGACCGCTGGTGCCCTACGCAAGCTACGCGACTTATTTCATACTGAAGTACAGACAGCTTAAGAACCTACCCACAAACCCCAGATAGGCTCTAGTACATATAAAAAGCGGGGAGGCCTATGGCCTCCCCGCTTTTTATGTATCTACTTCCTAATCAGCGTCACTTCCGGTTGCCTTCTTGGTGTCTTCCTTCAAAGACTTGCGAATGTGGGTCAAAAGTTCCTTTTCAACCTTTGGATTTTCGCGTAGGAAAGTGCGAGCCGCGTCATAGCCACGACCGAGCTTCACTTCAGTACTTTCATCTCCACCTGGTGGGACAAAGGTATATGAAGCTCCAGACTTCTTGATGTATCCGTACTTTTCTCCAAGGGCTAGGAGTTCACCTTGTCTAGAAATACCTTCTCCGTAGATAAGGTCAAACTCAGTAGTGCGGAATGGGGAAGCGACCTTGTTCTTTACTACCTTTACGCGATGACGACCGCCAACTACTTCTTCACCCTTCTTAATTTGGGCGATACGACGGATGTCCAGACGAACTGAAGTGTAGAACTTAAGAGCCTTTCCGCCTGGGGTAGTTTCTGGGTTACCAAACATCACACCAACTTGCATACGAATTTGGTTGATGAAGATAACCACTGTCTTACTCTTGGCTACAATTCCCGTGAGCTTACGCAAAGCCTGACTCATGAGACGAGCTTGCTTACCTACATGGTGTGCACCCATTTCACCTTCGATTTCATCACGTGGGGTAAGGGCTGCTACCGAGTCGATAACAATTACATCAATTTTGCCTGAACGAACGAGAGATTCAACAATCTCAAGTGCTTGCTCGCCGTTGTCTGGCTGAGAGATAAGAAGTTCATCAAGCTTTACGCCAATACTACGTGAGTATTCAGGATCCATAGCGTGCTCCGCGTCGATAAACGCACAGATACCGCCCATCTTTTGTGCCTCCGCTACAGCGTGTAGGGAAAGGGTAGTTTTACCAGAAGATTCTGGTCCAAAAATTTCAATGATACGTCCGCGAGGGAAGCCGCCGATACCAAGGGCATCGTCTAGTCCGATTGAGCCAGTTGAAATAGCATCAACATCAACTCTCTTACTCTCATTGAGAGTCATGATTGAGTCATCTCCGAACTTGGTTTTGATAGCCCGTAGAGTCTCAGCAATACTTTCAACTCCAGCATGCTTGTCGGTATTGGCCTCTCCAATAGTCTTTTTTTCCTTGGCTACTTTTTTCTTTACCATAATATGAAATGTATTTAGCTAGTTATTGTTGTGTAATCTGCTTCTGGCCTGGCTGACCCGGGCTTTCTTCAGTGGCTCCTGGCTCATAGGTGAGGGCAGGGACAGCTCCTTCGTATTCTAGTTGTGGTGCTTCAGTAGTTCCTTCCGGTTTATCCATTTCTATCTTTAGTATCTCTCCTTCGTTTCCGCCGTTTGCTTCTGGGTTTGGTGGTATAGCTTCTGCCAAGACATCCGGTGGTTGTTCTGGTGGCGCTCCTCCCTCGGCTGCCGCTACTGGCTTCTCAACTGAAGGAATGGATGCGGTCATACGTTCGAGTAGTTTTCCGGCTCCAAACTTGGCTCGTTTACGTTTGTATTGTGCGTTCAAGAGCTTCTGAAGCAAGATATAATCATAACTTTCATCATAGTCAGGTTCGGCCATGATTAATGTTCGCCAATCAATTTGTTCAGGTAGTTCTGGCTCTGTATCAAATAAGTGATCAATAGAAGAGAGGACTCCTTCTGTAATTCTCTTAAGCTGCGCTGTCAAAGCCAACTTTTCTCTGCCGACAGTTATTTCTTCGTTGTTAGCGATTAGCTCGCCAATATCCTCGGTCTCATCATTTGACTCTGGGTCAACAATTACTTCTCTAGCTTCAACATCAATCACGTTCTCGTCGGTTTCTTGCGAAGTTACTTCCGCGGTGAGGGAAGTGTCAGTTTCTGGGGTCGACTCTGCCACTTCGGACAATTCAACTGACGTCTCACTGTCTTCGACTGTCTCAGCTGATACATCAATAGTGTCATCCATTGCCGCTACATCTTCCATGGTGGCTATAGGGTAGGCCGGATTATCTTCCGCAAAGGAGATGGTGTTTAAGTCAACAGCTGGTTCAATTTTATACGCAGCCTCTGCCGCTCGAAATTCAGCTTCGTTTGCATACATGCCGTTGTACTCGGCCGAAGCATCAAACTGAGGCAGAGCCTCAGTATTGGCTTGAGGAATTCTTTCGTTAGTATTTAGGCTTTCTTGTGGCTGCATACGTAGAGGTGACTAACTGTTGCTCTTAATGATTGAAGCGGGGGTGTATACAAACGAACGTACAACGCGAGTCTCTCGTCCATATCTGTCCTTGGCCCGCAGGGTAGTGATAGTATACCCGTTTTCTAAGACCAGTGCCTCATCGAAGTTGCCCTCCTCATCAGTAAATATCTGTCGGTCATTAAGCCATAAGTGAGTAATGTTGTACGCACTACCGGTTAAGTGAATCATTCGCTCGTTTTGTTGGCTGTCTGGTTCAAAGCTAAGCACAATCTGTGGTCCAGTTATTAGGAACCTGGCCTGAAAAGCCACATATACCCCAATGGCACCCAAGAGCAAAACTAACCCAAAAAACTTGAGTACATTCCGCAATTCAATGTGTGAGGTGGGTAGTTTCAGCATGGCCTACATTCGATTGTTGTCTTCCTCAGCATCTTCGTCATCAGATTGTCCGCCATTGAGGATTTCGCGTGGGCGAGCACCATCGGCCGGACCAATAACGCCTTGCTCCTCGAGGATATCGATGAGACGAGCGGCTCTGGAGTACCCAATACGCAGCTTACGCTGGAGGTATGAGGTAGAAGCCTTACCAGCTTCTAGTACTGCTTGCTTGGCTTCATCAAACAGTTCGTCTTCCGCATCGTCATTACTGCCACCAATAGAGGCCATAAATGAAGAGGCACTACCTTCCTTGGTATCTTCAAAGTTGATACCGTCATGAAGCATGTCTGCTGATTGGTCCTTGAGGTAAGCAACAACCTTCTTAATTTCTTCACCGGAGATGTACGCAGACTGGATACGAGTGAGACGTGGACTATCTGAAGAGAGGTAAAGCATGTCTCCTTGGCCGAGGAGCTTTTCTGCTCCCATTTGGTCGATAATAGTACGTGAGTCGATCTGTGAGGCGACGTTTAGAGCGATACGAGTTGGAACGTTGGCCTTAATCGTACCAGTGATGACGTTTACCGATGGTCGCTGGGTCGCAAGCAAGAGGTGAATACCCACCGCTCGAGACATTTGGGCCAGTCGGACGATAAGCGCCTCAAGTTCTCGCGGATACGCCTGCATGAGGTCGTTGAGCTCATCGAGGATGATCACAATATATGGCAGTGGTTCAGGGAGGTTATCTTTCTCTTCCTCTAGTGAGCCATTAGCTTCCCAAGCCTTCTTGGCTGGGTGATAGACATTAGTGTGGTAGAGCTCAAGTCCCTGGATGCCTTCAGCCTGCAGGATGTCGTAACGACGGGCCATTTCCTTTACCGCCCATGATAGAGACTGCAAAGCCTTCTTTGGTTCAGTGATAACTGGGGTAAGGAGGTGCGGGATGCCGTTATAGAGAGTGAGTTCCACACGCTTCGGGTCTACCAAGATAAAGCGGAGCTGTTCTGGTGAGTTACGGAAGAGGAGAGACACAATGATGTTATGGATAGTCACAGACTTTCCAGAACCAGTAGTACCGGCGATAAGGGCGTGCGGCATGCGAGCGATGTTGGCGAAGTGCACGCCTCCGGCTACGTCCTTACCAAGTGCTACCAAGAGTGGACGTGGGGAATCAGTGTATTCAGGATTCTTGAGGATAGAGGCTAGTCCAACAGTTGAGCGGACGGCGTTCGGTACTTCGATACCCACGAGTGACTTTCCTGGGATAGGGGCTTCAATACGGATAGTACTCGCTTTAAGTGCGAGCTGCAGTTCTTGCTGCAGAGCGACGATACGAGAGATACGTACACCTTGAGCTGGCTTCAGTGAGTAGCGGGTGATAGCTGGACCACTTTCAACGGCATCCATCTCGACATTAATCCCAAATTCTTTGAGAGTTCGTTTGATAGTAAGTGAGTTGGCCTTCACGTCGCCAGCCACCGCCTTGCCGGTGTCCTTCTTGAGTAGGGTGAGGGGAGGAGGTAAGTACGGACCACTGAAGTTTTTGACCACGAGGTCATCACTCTTATTCATGCCGAGCTTCTCACCCACTTTTTCTGCCACCGTCTGAAGACCCTTCTTCGGTGCCTCTTCCTCTTCGTCCGCTACTTCTTCCTCATCAGCGTTCTCAGCTTCAGTTGCTGCTATCTCTGCTTCGAGAGCCTCGATGTCTAACTCCTCGTCGTACTCTTCTATGTCTCCTGCTGTCTTACCAAAGCGGGGTAGTGAGAGTCCAGTATTAAATATAAGAAAGATGCCGATGAGTACAAAGCCAGCGAGTAGGATACTAGTGACCATCTCTCCAAAGAGAAACTCCAGTGGGTATGAAAGTGAGAGACCGGTCCAACCACCAAGACCTTCGGTGTATAGCTCAAGAGCAGCCAGAAGGGCGATAAAGAAAAGTGAGATACCGAGCATCTTTGAAGTACTGACGTGCTCGTCGTCTTTTGGGTTCATTAGTACAAACACATAGAAGGCGGTAGCAATAGGAGCTAGCCAAGCCCCGGTCCCAAAGAGCTTGCTTAGACCGATCTCAGTATATGTACCAGCACGTCCCGCAAACCCGAGTAAGGAGAAGAGGAAGAAGAGACCAATGACTCCAACTGTGACCGCAGCAATAGCCTGCCGCGCCTGAGGCGAGAGATCATCAAACATCGGAGCACGCTCCTTTACCTCAACTACTGAACGTTTTTTACGGGCCATAAAACTAACAAAATAAACTAGACTGAATGCCCCAATTCTAACACGAATCGACCCCATTTTTGGTGGGGAAATCGCCTCCCTACAACCCCACCGACCTGGTGTTTCTCGAGGGTCGCCCCGACCTGGTCCCAACCCTGTCTCGTCCCGGTCCTCACTCCAAGTATCGTCGTTGCGGGGGACTCACGAGGGTCGGGACCTGGTCGGGGCTTTGGGCGGATATATCTAAAGGTTAACCACCTCCCTACACCTTAGCGAATCCTCCGCAACGACAATGCCCGTCGTGAGGATTTGGATGAGGGAAGGTGTAGAGAGGTGGTGCAGCCGACAAAGGCGCGTATGGACAGTTACGCTCAAAGACAGCTAAAAGACCTTGAAAAATAAAGG